>JAVLBA010000022.1:0-34780 GCA_031581485.1 Desulfurivibrionaceae bacterium
GCCGCCGCTAAAGTCTGCGGTTAGCCATACTATTTTCGAGGAGTAATGCAATGTCTGCAACTGACGTTTTAAATATGATCAAGGAACATGACGTGAAATTCGTCGATTTCCGTTTCACCGATACGCAGGGCAAAGAGCAGCTGGCTCAGGTCTTTTTCCGTCACCGTGGTCAGGGGCTGGAAATCCCCTTCAGCCGGACAGAGCCGGGGAAAGGAGACGGTGAGGGCTGTGCGCCAGAAATGCTTACGGAGCCATGCCAGATGCAGGCCCAGGGCCATGCCCTCGCAGCGCCAGTCGGTGAGACCCAGCAGGGCGCCGATCCCCACCTCACGCATGCCGGCCCGGGCCACCCGGTCCGGGCTGGCCAGCCGGAAATCGTAATCACATTTCTTGCCGCTGAGATGGACCTGGTCGTAGATCCGGCGGTCATAGGTCTCCTGGTAGACGGCCACCCCGGTGATGCCGGCCGCAAAGAGCCTGGCATACTCTTCAGTGGAAAGAGGCTGTACCTCAATAGTGATGGAGGCGAAACGGTCTCTGGTGCGCCGGGCCAGCTCCGCCAGGTAGTCGACACCCATCTTGGCAGGGGCCTCTCCGGAAACAAGGAGAATATGGTTGAAACCACGTTCATGGAGGATATCCATCTCCTTCTCCGCCTCCGCCATGGTCAGTACCCGGCGGTCCAGGGTGTTATCGGCGGCAAAGCCGCAATAGGCGCAGCGATTGGTGCAGAAACTGGAAAGATAGACCGGCGCATAAAGCTGGATGGTGCGCCCGAAACGCTGCGTGGTGATGGCGGAGGAACGGCGGGCCAGCTCCGGCAACATGGCGGAAGCCGCAGGCGACAGGAGGGCGGCAAGCCCGGGCAGGCCGGGATGGTCGGCCTGCAGGGCGTGGTGGACATCGGCCCGGGAGCAGGAGGCGACCTGCTCTGCGAGTTGTTGAAAATCAGGAATGGTCAGCATAGGTTATATGGGGAATCTGCGGAGTGGGAAGAGGAGAAAAAAGAATTTCCGGATACCGCTGGGCGGCTGTGCTTCTTCTTTCTGCCTTCTGCGCTCTGCTTTTACTTATCTTAAAAAATCGAGGCCGACCTCGGGGGAGGAGGCGGCGGCTTTGTTGTCTTGGAGGCCCAGACCCGCCTCATAGGCGGTACGACCCGCCTCCACGGCCTGGGCAAAGGCCCTGGCCATGCGGACCGGATCGCCGGATACGGCAATGGCGGTATTGACCAAGACGGCATCCGCACCCATCTCCATGGCAGCGGCGGCATGGGAGGGCGCGCCCAGGCCGGCGTCCACCACCACCGGCACCCGGGCCTGGTCAATGATGATCGCCACCTGAAAACGAGTGAGCACCCCCTGATTGGTGCCGATGGGTGAGCCCAGCGGCATGACAGCGGCAGCGCCCACATCCTGAAGGCGCAGGGCGAGAATGGGGTCGGCATTCATATAGGGCAGGACAATAAAACCATCCTTCACCAGCAGCTCGGTGGCCTTCAGGGTCTCAATGGGATCAGGCAGCAGGGTGCGGGGATCAGGGGTTATTTCCAGCTTGAGCCAGTTGGTATTGCCCACGGCCCGGGCCAGGTTGGCCAGGCGGATGGCCTCTTCGGCGTTGCGGGCCCCGGAGGTGTTGGGCAGGAACCAGTAGGTCTCCCGGTCCAGATTGGCCATGATATCATCGGCCGGATTGGTGAGATCCACCCGGCGCAGGGCCACGGTGATCATCTCGGCCCCGGAGGCGGCCAGGGCCTCTTTCATCACCTGGGCGGAGGCAAATTTGCCGGTACCGCCAAAGAGACGGGAGCGAAAGGTTTTATCAGCTATCTGCAGCATCTGTTTTTTTGTCCGTTAAGTAGATAATCGGCCCGTGCCGGCAACAGCCGGGGGCGGCCGAGATTTTTATTGTGGAAAGCAGGGGCGGAGCGTGATCTCCTGCCCCTTTTGTCCAGGTCCGGGCCTGATCTCAAGGAAGGGCGGCCCTTGTTAAAAAAGGTATCAGCCGCCGCCCACAAAACGGATCAGCTCCAGATTCTGTCCCGGCGCCAGCACCAAGGCCTCATACGCCTGCCGAGGGATGATCTTTTCATCGCATTCCACCACCACGGTATCGGGGTCAAGCTGCAGCTGGGCCAGGAAATGGAGGAGGGTGGTGCCTTGGCCCACCTCATACTCTGTACCATTACAGATAATCTTCATTCTTTCAGCCCGTTTTCACAACCGCCTCAACTTGCGACGTGTTTATCTTCTTATCATTACACTACGCTCTTTTTCACCACAAAGGCATAAAGACACAAAGAAAAAACCTCTGTGCCTCTGTGCCTTTGTGGTGAAAAGAATGCCTTTGTGGTGAAAAAATGACCCCTTAGAGCCCCATCAGCATGCCCGCCCGGGCCAGCAGGATGCGGAGCACCTGATTGGCCTGATGATGGGCGGCAATACCCACCCGGGGAGCCATCAGGCCCTGGCCGGGTTTTGATTCTGACTCCCCGTCGCCCACAATAAAAACAGAGGGACGATGGGCCACGGTGGTGATCAGATTATTATCCCCAAAACCCGCCATACCCGAGGCACCTACATACCCCATGGTTTTCATTTCCGTCAAGGCCAACCTGAAGGAGGCGGCCTTCATCACCGGGTCATCAAAACACTCCACCAGCACATCCGCACCGGCAAAAAGAACCGGAATATTGGCGGCAGTGAGCCGGCAATTATGGAGGGTGAGATCCACATAGGGATTCATCCGCCTCAGGTTGGCGGCCAGGGCCTCGGTCTTTTTCATGCCGATCTGGTCCACAAAGAAGTGCTGGCGGTTGAGATTGGTGGGATCAACAATATCATAATCAGCCAGAATAAGGCGACCCGTGCCGATGCGGGCCAGGGCACCTGCCACCGCAGAACCCAGGCCCCCCAAGCCCATGATGCCCACCACGGCCCGGCTGATCACCTCCTGCACCCCCGGCGTATGGCGGAGAGAGAGCAGGCGTTTGAGCTCATGCTCCTGAACCATTTCGCCCTTCCTGAGGCACCAGCAGCTATCCCCTTCCCGGAGCTGGTAGGCGCCGCTTACCTGGCAGCCATTAACAATAAAGAGATCGCTGCCGGGAAAGGAAGCGGCAATTTCAGAAAGGGAGGTGCCAGCCGCCACCTCCCTTTCCTGCTCATGGACCATGATCCGCATGGCAGCCCCCCCTGAAATATTTCAAAAAAACGCCCGGGCCGGCCGCGTCCGGGAATGTACCACAAGTAATATGTTGATTTTTTGAGTTTTTTTTCCCATGATAGGAGCCGCTGCAAAAGCCTCGGGCCTGCCGCCGTCATCATAAATGATTACCATACCTGGTCACTGCAAAAAAATCTCTCACCTTTGCACCTTTTTGCCCATGAAGTTGCCCTGCAGATTCAGATCATCCATCCCCCTGCTGCTGGCGGCCCTCTTCCTGCTGGCACCCTTTGCCGGGGCCCCGGCCCAGGCCAGAACCCTGGAGGTGGTGGAGGGTACCGCTTCCTATCCGGCCGGTCTCCACCTCGCCTTCCTGGAGGATACCCGCTCCACATTCACCCTCTCTGATATCCTGAGCCCGGACCTGCAGGAGCAGTTCCAGCCCTCCCGGAGTAAGATGCCCGGTTTTGGTTTCAGCCAGAGCAGCATGTGGGGCAAACTGACCATCAAAAACAATCTCACCAAGGCCATCGAGTATTTTCTGGTCATCGACTATCCCCCCCTGGATCATCTCGATTTTTACTATCCGGCTGAAGAAGGCTATGGGGTGTATCAGACCGGCGACAAGCACCCCTTTGCCAGCCGCCCCATCAAGTCGGCTAATTATGTCTTCCCAATACTCCTGGAGCCGGGCCAGCAGGCTACCTATTATCTGCGCTGCCAGACCAAGGGTTCTCTCAACCTGCCCGTCCGCCTGGAGGCCCCCGCCTATTTCAGCCAGGAAAGCGCCCTCACCGCCACCATGCTCGGCATCTATTACGGTATTCTCCTGGTCATGACGATCTGTGTCAGCTTCCTCTACCTGTGGCTCAGGGATATCATCTATGGATATTACGTTCTCTTCATCTTCAGCTTTCTGGCCTTCCAGGTCAGCTTAAACGGCACCGGCTTCCAATATCTGTGGCCCAATGCCATCTGGTGGAACAGCATCACCGTGCCCTTCTTTATCTTCCTGAGCTACACCAGTGCCACCCTCTTCACCATCTCCATCCTGGAGACCAAAAAGCATCTGCCCAGATACCACAAGCTCCTCATGGCCCTGATCCCCTTCGGCTGCCTGGGCATGCTGGCCAGCATCTTTGCCGACTACTCCCTTGCCATCAAACTGGCCACCCTCTCCTGCCTTACCCTGCCGGTGATGATTATTGCCGGTTTCCAGGTCATGCTCCTTGGCTACCGGCCCGCCTATTATTATGCCCTGGCCTGGACCGTTTCCCTGCTGGCCATCACCATCTACTCCCTAAAGACATTCGGCCTTCTGGCCAACAGCTTTCTCATCACCTGGTCAACCCAGATCGGCACCTCCTGGGAGGTGATGATCCTGGCCCTGGCGGTGGCCGACCGCTTCCATCTCATGGAAAAGGAAAAAAAACGGGCCCTTAAGGTGAATGCGGAAATGCTGGCAGAGGCCAACATCAATCTGGAGATCTCCAACTTCAAACTGGAAGAACTCAACATTGAGCTGGAGGAGAGGATCATGGCCCGCACCCGGGAGCTGAAGACCTCCAATGATCTGCTCACCATTGAGGCCAGGGAAAGA
The DNA here is from genome assembly GCA_031581485.1 of Desulfurivibrionaceae bacterium. Taxonomy (GTDB): domain Bacteria; phylum Desulfobacterota; class Desulfobulbia; order Desulfobulbales; family SURF-16; genus BM506. The sequence continues at coordinate 4,766 of JAVLBA010000022.1, forward strand.
AGAGCCGCTGAAAAAGAGGCCACCCATGCCAGCCAGTCCAAGTCTGATTTCCTTGCCAACATGAGCCACGAGATCCGCACTCCCATGAATGCCATCATCGGCATGAGTGCCCTGGCCCTGCAGCTCCCCTTGACCAGCCGCCTGCACAATTATCTGCAGACCATCCGCCGGGCCGGCAATTCCCTGATGCGGATCATTGACGACATCCTCGATTTTTCAAAGATCGAGGCGGGCAAGCTGGAGTTTGAAGAGGTGGCCTTTAACCTCCAGAACCTCCTTGATAATCTGGTGAATATCTTTACGGAAAAGGTGCAGGACAAGGGCATTGAATTCATTGTCTATGCCGACTGCTCTGTGCCCCGCAACCTGCTGGGCGACCCCCTGCGCCTGGAACAGGTGCTGATCAACCTGGTGGCCAACGGCATCAAATTCACCGATCGCGGCGAGGTGGCCCTCCATGTCAGCTGTACCGAAGAAGACGCCACCGGGGCCACCCTCTGCTTTGCCGTGGCCGACACCGGCATCGGCCTCTCCAGGGAGCAGACCGACCACCTCTTCACCGCCTTTCACCAGGCGGACACCTCCATCACCAGACAGTACGGCGGCACCGGCCTGGGCCTGGCCATCAGCCAGCAGCTGGCCGCCCTGATGCACGGCTCCATCACCGTGACCACGGCCGTGGGCCGGGGCGCCACCTTCTTGTTCACCGGCCGCTTCGGCAAAGGGGCCGCCACATCACTCCCCTCTCCCCTGCCGGCCCCAGCTGCCTGCGTTGCAAAAACCATCTTGGCCGCCCATGCCCATGCCCGCTCGCGCCGGGCCTGGCAAGAGATCCTCCAGGAAAGGGGTTTTACGGTGATTACCCTGCCTTCTGTTGCCGATATCCCCCGCATCTTTACTCAAGAAGAGGGGCGGGGCATCGACCTGATTCTCGCTGATTCCGGGGAGGGCCCCGATCTTTTCCTGCAGGCCATGGCCACCCTGAAAGAAAGGAACGTTGCCCGGCCCGTGGCTCTCTCTCTCGCTGATTCCCAGACTCATCTGCGCCAGAAGGCCGAACAGCTGGGAGTGGAATTTTTTCTGGCAAGACCCTTTAAGCAAAACGACCTGCTGATGACGGTGGCGCAGGGCCTCTCCCTTATTGAGCGCCATGAGCCGCTCCTGCCCAGCCAACCTGCCACCCTGCCCACCTTCCATGGGGCCAAGATCCTGGTTGCCGAGGACAACAAGATCAACCAGGAGGTGATCTCTGAGATCCTCAAAAATGCCCGCTGCCAGGTGCTCCTGGCCCAAAATGGCCGCCAGGCCGTTGATCTTCTGGAGACGGAGGAGGATATCGACTGTATCCTCATGGACCTGCAGATGCCCCTCATGGACGGCTTCCAGGCCACCAGCGCCATCAGGAACCATTCAGGCCAGGGCCACATTCCCATCATTGCCCTCACCGCCCATTCCATTGCCGGCGACCGGCAAAGATGTCTGCAGGCGGGCATGGATGATTATGTACCCAAGCCCATTGATCAAGATTTTCTCTATGCCACCATGGCCAAATATCTTGCCCATGAGCAAGAAGAGCGCCCCTTCTTCAGCCACGACAGGGAGCAGAGCGGCCTGCTGCCGGAAACGCTGCCTGGTCTAAAGATCCAGGCCGGGCTCAAACGGGTGAGCAACAATGCTCGTTTTTATGGCACCCTCCTCCATGATTTTCGCCGGGAGTTCCAGAATGGCGTGCAGAAGCTGGCAACGCTGCTGGGCGGTGACCATTATGGCCAGGCCGAGATGCTTGTCCACGGCATCAAGGGAGTGGCCGCCAACCTCGCCGCCTTTGATCTTGAAGCCAAGGCCCAGGAACTCGAAGAGGTGCTGGCCCAGGGCCGACCACCCTCAGCCGGGGCACTCGGCCGTTTCAACGCCTCCCTGGCCCTGGTCCTTACATCCATCGCCAGCCTGCCTGGTGAGGCCGAAGATCAGCTCCCGGCCTCCCTGCCGGCAGTAGAAGAAAGACCCCTTGATTTATCGGTGATTTCCCCCCTGGTCCGGGATTTTAAAGAGATGGTGCAGGCCAATGATCTTGATGCCGAGGCCGCCATGACCCATCTGATCAAGCAGCTCGGCCATTTGCCGGCCTTGCGCCCCCTACTCCTGAAGATCAAAGAACAGCTTGATCTCTTTGATTTCAGGGGCACCCTTCTGCTGGTTGAGCAGCTGAGTGAGACTATTTCCACCCTGCCGGAAAAAAAATCCGCAGAGCCGGTAAACTAAAGGCCGGCCCCCTTCTGGCACCATCTCACTCTTTCTTGATCTTCGCCATTATCCATGGTAAAAGGCCCGGTAACATTACCTATAACTGGCTGCTTCCACGCTCTTAACCGGGCATTTCCGTGGTTTCAGCCCCCTGTCCCGCTGCCCCTTTTTCTGAACATGGGGGCGCCAGCGGGGGCGGCAACCTGTTCCAACCACTAATCAAGTAATCAAGGAGAACACCGTGGCCAAGGCCGATTCTGAAAAATTATGGTTATCCGGCAATGAGGCGATTGCCCGGGGGGCCTGGGAGGCCGGCGTTACCGTAGCGTCCGCGTATCCAGGCACCCCCTCCACCGAGATCCTGGAAAATCTGGTCAAATATGATGATGTCTATACCGAATGGGCCCCCAATGAAAAGGTAGCCCTGGAGGTCGGTCTGGGCGCCTCCTTTGCCGGGGCCCGGGTACTGGTCACCATGAAGCATGTCGGCCTCAATGTGGCGGCAGATCCGCTCTTTACCGCCTCCTATACCGGCTGCCGGGGCGGCCTGGTCATTGTCAATGCCGATGACCCGGAGATGCACAGCTCCCAGAATGAACAGGACAACCGCAATTACGCCTTTGCCGCCAAGCTTCCCATGCTGGAGCCCTCTGACCCGCAAGAGGCCCTGACCATGCTGAAAGAGGCCTTTGAACTGTCGGAAAAATATGACACCCCGGTCCTCTTTCGCACCACCACCCGCCTGGCCCATGTCAAGAGCCTGATTACCGTGGGCAGCCGCACCCTGGGGCCGGTGGAGGTGAAAATCGCCAAGGATCCGGCCAAATTCGTCATGCTCCCCGGCAATGCCCGGGCCAGAAGGCAGACCATGGTGGGGAGACAGCAGGAGCTGCTGGCCTTTGCCGACACCTATGCCGGCAACCGCCTGGAAAAGGGTGATCCCAAGAGGGGAATCATCACCGCCGGCGTGGCCTATCTCCATGCCAAGGAGGCGCTGCCCGATGCCTCCTTCCTCAAGCTCGGCATGAGCTGGCCCCTGCCTGAGCAGATGATCCGCGATTTTGCCGCCTCTGTTGACGAGCTGATCATCGTCGAAGAGCTTGACCCCTTTCATGAGATCCACATCAAGGCCATGGGTATCTCCTGCCTTGGCAAGGAGAAGATCCCGGCCACCGGCGAACTGAATGCCGCCATCATTAAAAGATCTCTCACCGGCGAAGGCCCCGACCTCTTTGCCCCGGCTGAGATGCCCATGCGGCCGCCCAACATGTGTCCAGGCTGCCCCCATCGCGCTGTCTTTTACAATCTCTCCAAACTGGACGTCTTTGTCTCCGGCGACATAGGCTGCTACACCCTGGGTTTTCTGCCCCCTCTGTCGGCCATGGATTCCTGTGTCTGCATGGGGGCCAGTATCGGCGTGGCCCACGGTCTGACCAAGGCCTTGGGCGGTGACCAGTATAAAAAGACGGTGGCGGTCATCGGTGACTCCACCTTCCTCCATTCAGGCATCAACTCCCTGGCCAATATGGTCTACAACAAGAGTCATGCCACCCTCCTCATCCTGGACAACCGCATCACTGCCATGACCGGCCAGCAGCAGAATCCTGCCTCAGGGGGCACCCTCATGGGGGAAGCAGCCCATGCCGTCGACCTTGAGCAGCTCTGCCGGGCCGTGGGCGTGGCCCATGTGACCACAGTAAACCCCCATGACATAAGCGGCACCATGAAGGTCTTAAAAGAAGAACTGGAGCGGGACGCCACCAGCGTCATCATCTGCCGGGCCCCCTGCGTACTCATCCCGGAGATGCGGCAAAAGAAGATTACCCCGCTTACCATCTCGCAGGCCCACTGCACCGGCTGCCAGGCCTGTGTGCGCCTGGGGTGTCCGGCCATCAGCTGGCAGCCCCTCACCCCGGAAGAGGCCAGGGAATTGGGCAAAAAAGAGAAGCAGAAAGGCTACGCCCGGATCAGCGCTGAGATGTGCAACGGCTGCGGCCAGTGCCAGGCGGTGTGTAAATTTGAAGCCATCAGCGAAGTGGAGGCAGGCTCATGAAACCAAGCGGCAATATATTATTCTCCGGGGTTGGCGGCCAGGGCATTCTCCTGGCCAGTGAGATCACCGCCTATGCCCTTTTGGCAACAGGCCTGGACGTTAAGAAGAGTGAGGTGCACGGCATGGCCCAGCGCGGCGGTTCCGTGGTGGCCAATCTCCGCTATGGCGAGAAGGTCTACTCGCCCCTCATTGATCCGGGCCAGGCCGATTTTGTGGTGGCCTTTGAAACCATGGAGGCGGTGCGCTATCTGCCCTTCATGCACCCAAAAACCAAGGTGGTGGTCAACACCCATAAAATCGCGCCGCCCTCCGTGGCCACCGGCAAGGCCGTTTATCCCCATGCCATCCTCGAGGAACTGGCAAAGCTCCATATCGCCACCTTCCCGGTGGACGGTTTTGGCATTGCCCGCAGCGTCGGCGAAATCAGGGCCGCTAATCTCGCCCTGGTGGGGGCCCTCTCCTCCTTTCTGCCGGTGGCTGAAGAGGTTTTTCTGGCGGTGATGGAAGAGAGACTGCCCCGCAAACTTGCTGAAAACATCGCTGCCTTTAAAAAAGGGCGGCAGATCACCGCTGCTTGAAAGATAAGAATAAAAGAAGTTATGAAGGTAAAGGAGGTAAAGAATGGGTATGGAGCCTTCTCTACCTCCTCTACCTCCTCTACCTTCTTTACCTTCTTTACCTCCTCTAACTTCTCTACCTTCTCTATTTTCTCTACCTTCTGGAAAAAAAATGATCTTTAACGAAGAATACGAAACCATGCCCAGGGAGGCCCTGGAAGCCCTGCAGCTCAAAAGGCTGCAGAAGCAGATCGCCAGGGTCTATGCCACTGTTCCTTATTACGCCGGCAAGATGGACGAGGCCGGGGTGAAGCCGGAAGATATCACGTGCCTGGCCGACATCCACAGGCTGCCCTTCACCACCAAGGAAGATCTGCGCAAGAACTATCCTTTTGGTCTCTTTACCGTACCCATGGAAGAGGTGGTGCGCATCCACGCCTCTTCCGGGACCACGGGCCAGCCCACCGTGGTGGGCTATACCAAAAAGGACATCCGGATGTGGGCCGAGCTCATGGCCCGCTGCCTGAGTGCTGCCGGGGCCCACACCAAAGACACCATCCATAATGCCTATGGCTACGGACTGTTCACCGGCGGCCTGGGTGCCCATTATGGCGCTGAGGAGCTGGGCGCCACGGTGGTGCCCATCTCCGGCGGCAACACCAAACGCCAGATCATGCTGTTGCGGGATTTCAAATCCACCATCCTGCTCTGCACTCCTTCCTATGCCCTCAACCTGGCCGAGGCCATGACCGAGATGGGCATTGACCCCAAGGATCTGGCGCTGCGGGTGGGGGTCTTCGGCGCTGAGCCGTGGAGCGAGAACATGCGGGCCGAGATTGAGCGTAACCTGGGTATCAAGGCCATTGACATCTACGGCCTCAGTGAGATCATGGGCCCGGGCGTGGCCGTTGAATGCACGGAGGAGCAGAAGGGCCTGCATGTCATGGAGGACCATTTCCTGCCTGAGATCGTCCACCCCGACACCTTTGAGCCTCTGGCCCGGGGCGAAAAGGGCGAACTGGTCTTCACCACCCTCACCAAGGAGGCCTTTCCGGTGATCCGTTACCGCACCAAGGATTTCTCTCGGATCATCACCACCCCCTGCTCCTGCGGCCGCAGCTTCTACCGGATGGAAAAGGTCACCGGTCGTTCCGACGACATGATGATCATCCGCGGCGTCAATGTCTTTCCCTCTCAGATCGAGCATGTCCTGATGGCCATTGAGGGCGTGGAGCCCCATTACCTGATCATTGTTGACCGCAAGGGCAATCTGGACAGCCTGGAGGTGCAGGTGGAGGTGAGCGAGGCGATCTTCTCGGACGAGATCAAGGAGCTTGAAAAGCTGACCAGACGGATCCAGACCGAAATAAAGGACCTGCTGGGTGTATCCTGCAAGGTTACCCTGGTTGAGCCCAAGTCCATCCAGCGCAGTGAAGGCAAGGCGCAACGGGTTATTGACAAAAGACAGTTTTAGACCGCGAAATAAGAAGTTGAGATATCAGGAAAAAGAAGGTAGAGATATCTGAATGTTATTGCCTGAAAAAGGGTGTTTGACTTGGCCTTTGCCGGCCCGATTTTGAGTTGGTTATCCTCTGCGACTGCGTGGTTTCCCAGGTCTGCTTTTGTTGAAATGAGATATTCTCTTGCATAACAAATCGGGGTTTTTATGAAAGTTGAACAGATTGCCATTTTTCTGGAAAACAAATCAGGCCGCATGGCAGATATCACCGCCATTCTGGCCCAGAACGGCATCAATATCCGCGCCATGTCCCTGGCCGACACCGCTGATTTCGGGATACTGCGCCTTATTGTCAATGACACGGAAAAGGCCCGCAAGGTTCTCAAAGAGAGCGGCTTTACCGTGGGCACCACCGAGGTGCTTGTTGCCGAGGTGGAAGACAAACCAGGTGGCCTGGCCTATGTCCTCCAGGTCATAAAAGATGGGGCCCTTAATATTGAATATATGTACGCCTTTACGCAAAAAAGCGGCGGCACCGGCCTGATTATCTTTCGCTTTGACGAGATTGACCGGGCCATTGACCTTCTTACCAAGGCCGATATCCGACTCCTGTCCGGGGATGAAGTATATGCCATTTAGTCCACCTTGTTTTGGGGCAGATTTTCTGCCGTGTTCATCTTCAGTTGATCGCCAGGGATGCTGATCAGCCAATTTTTTCTTGGGAGAGAGATGCTTATGAAGAGTAGATTGAGAAATTCTCTGACGACTTTGGCCATAGTGGCCTGCTCAGCCCTGGCCATCACTTTTTTCAGCGGCTGCAGCAAAAAAGAAGAGACCAAAACAGAGAACATCAAGGTGGGCGCCATTCTGGCTGAAACCGGCGGTGCCTCTTTCCTGGGCGGTCCTGAGGCCCGCACCATCCGCATGGTGGTGGACCAGATCAATGCGCAGGGCGGCATCAATGGTCAGAAAATCGACCTTATCATCAAGGACTCTGCAGCAAGCCCGGAAAAGGCCATCTCTTTTGCCAAACAGCTCATTGAGGAAGAGCAGGTTCTTGCCATCCTCGGCCCCTCCACCTCCGGCGAGAGCATGAAACTGAAGTCCATCTGCGAAAAGGCCGAGACCATCCTCATCTCCTGCGCCGCTGCCGAGGTTATTGTCGACCCAGTTGCCAAATGGGTATTCAAGACCCCCCAGACAGACAGCTTTGCCGCCCAGAAGATCTTCATGGAAATGAACAACCTGGGCATCAGCAAGATCGCCATCCTGGCCGGCAACACCGGCTTCGGCAAGGCCGGCCGTGAGCAGCTCCTCAAGTTTGCCCCCCAGTTCAACATAGAGATCGTCGAAGAGGAGGTCTACGACAAGCAGTCCACAGACCTCTCTGCCGTGGTGACCAAGATCAAGGCCAACCCCGATGTGGAGGCGGTGGTGAACTGGTCCATTGTGCCGGCCCAGGCCATTGTGGCCAAGAATATGCGGCAGGCCGGCTGGGAAGTGCCCCTCTTCCAGAGCCATGGCTTCGGCAATCCTAAGTATATCGAGACCGCCGGCGAGGCTGCCGAGGGTATTATCTTCCCCAGCGGCCGTCTCCTGGCTGCCGATGTCCTGCCTGATGACGCACCCCAGAAGGCTGTTCTCCAAAAATATATAAATGATTACGAGAGCACCTATCCCGGCGAAAAGGCCTCCACCTTCGGGGGACACGGCTATGACGCCATCATGATTCTCACCAAGGCCATTGAAAATGCCGGCAGCACTGACAAGGCCAAGGTCCGCGACGCCATTGAGAACCTCAAGGGTTTTCCCGGTACCGGCGGGGTCTACAATTTCAGCCCCACTGATCATAACGGCCTGGGTATTGATGCCTTTGTCATGATGACCGTCAAAGACGGCCAGTTCGTTCTCTACGACAAATAATCCATTTTTATCTCAGCAAACACTGGCAGGGCGGCTTTCAGGCCGCTCTGCCTTCCTTTTTTTTAACCACAAAGGCACAGAGACACAAAGAAGGGAACAGCGATTTCTCTGTGTCTTTGTGCCTTTGTGGTTAGACAGTACACCTTCATGACCTTAGAGCTCTTTAGCCAATATATTTTCGCCGGCATAACCTACGGCATCATCTATGCCATTGTCGCTATTGGCTTTAATATTATTTACAACACCACAGGCATCATTAATTTTGCCCAGGGCGAGTTCGTCATGCTGGGCGGCATGACCGCCATCTCCTTCAATCATTATCTGCCCCTGCCCCTGGCCATAATCTGTGCCGTGCTCGTCACCATGCTCATCGGGGCCCTGATCGAGATCGCCTTTATCCGCTGGCTGGAAAGCCCTTCAGTACTGCGGATGATCATCATCACCATCGGCCTTTCCATTATCATCCGGGAAATGGCGCTCCATGTCTGGGGGGACAGTGTCCGGGCCCTCCCCTATTTCAGCGGCAATGTGGTCAGTTCCATAACCATCATGGGGGCGTCCATCTCCCCCCAGGTCCTCTGGGTCCTGGCGGTCTGTTCCTTGATGGTGATCCTGCTCAGCCTCTTTTTCAAATTCACCTCCCTGGGCAAAGAGATGCAGGCCTGCGCCGCCAACCGGCTGGCCGCCACCCTCTGCGGCATTAATGCCAAGAACATGGTGACCTTCTCCTTTATGCTCAGCGCCGCCCTGGGCGCGGTGGCCGGCTGCGTGGTGTCGCCCATCACCTCCAGCCAGTACGACATGGGGACGGGGCTGGCCATCAAGGGCTTTACTGTTGCTGTGCTGGGTGGTCTGGGCAACTCCATGGCGGCTGTTGCCGCCGGGCTGCTCCTGGGTATTATTGAGGCCTTCAGCATTGCCGTGGGCTTTCCCCTGGCCTTTCAGGATGCCATTGCCATCTCCCTTTTGCTGCTCATTCTCTTTGTCCGCCCCCACGGGCTCTTCGGCAATAAAGAGGCTGCCCGCCTTAAGGAGTTCTAGTGACCACCAAAAAATTATCAGCCCTGGCATTGCTGGTGGCCTTTATGGTGGGGGTGCAGCTGACAACGCATGTCACAGGCACCAGCTATTACCTGACCCAGCTCACCATGACCATCTACTCCTGTCTGCTCATCATCGGGCTCTGTCTGGTCATGGGCTATGCCGGCCAGATCTCTCTGGGCCATGCCGGCTTCTTTGCCATTGGCGGCTATATCTCAGCGGCGCTCACCACCTTTAATTTCCGGCCTGCCCTGGAAGGCGGCAGCAACTGGGTGGAGCTGCTCAATACCACAGGATTGTTCACCGCCCGGACCAGTATATTCGGTGAACCCCTCCTCTCCGTGCAGCCATGGATTGCCTGTCTGCTGGCCGTCAGCCTCACCGCCCTCATCGCCCTGCTCATTGGCATCCCGGTGCTTAAACTTAAAGGCCATTATCTGGCCATGGCCACCCTCGGCTTTGGCATTATTGTCTTCCGCATTGTCCTGGCCATGGAAATATTCGGGGAGGCAGACGGCATCTCCGATGTCCCTGGTTTCACCTTGCTGCCGGGGCTCACCGTCAACGGCGACCTGGATAACCGGGTGGTGAATTATTATATTGCCGCCGCTTTTCTCATCAGCGGCTTTGCCCTGCTTTTAAACCTTATTGATTCCAGGGTGGGCCGGGCCCTGCGGGCCATCCATGGTGCTGAAGATGCCGCTGATGCCATGGGTATCGATACGGCACGCTACAAGCTCTATACCTTTGTGCTCTCTGCCGTGTTTGCGGCCGTGGCCGGCGTCCTGCTCACCCATTACTCGGGCGGCATCAGCCCTTCTGATGCCGGGGTCATGAAGTCGGTACGCTACGTGGCCATCGTGGCCATCGGCGGCATGGCAAGTCTGTGGGGCGCCCTCACCATGGGCGGCCTTCTCAACTTCCTCTCCCTGCGTGGTCTCTTTGGCTCCTATGATGACGCTGTTTTCGGTGCCATACTGATCATCATCATGCTTTTTGCCCCGGAAGGTGTGCTCCGCCTCAAGCTGTGGCGTAAACTCAAGGGCCGCAAGGAGGAGGGGTGATGGCGCTGCTCAAGGTAGATAATCTCCACAAACATTTTGGCGGCCTGCACGCCGTCAACGGCGTCAGCTTTGAGGTGCAAAAAGGGACAATCAAGGCGGTAATCGGCCCCAATGGCGCCGGCAAGACCACCCTCTTCAACCTTATCTGCGGCGCCCTGCCCGCTGATTCCGGCACTGTTGCCTTTGCCGGCCAGCCCATTCTCGGCATGAAGCCGTACCAGATTGCCGGCGCAGGTATTTCCCGCACCTTTCAGAACATCAAGATGTTTCCCGGCATGACCGCCCTGGAGAATGTCATGGTGGGCCTCCACACCAAGAGCAAGGCCGGTTTCTGGGCCGGAATGCTCCACCTGCCCGCCAGCCGCCGGGAAGAAAAAAGAATACGCAACCGGGCCTACGAACTTCTCGAACTTCTGGAGATCGCCCAGTTTGCCGACATTGAGGCCCGCAGCCTGGCCTTTGGACAACAGCGAGCCGTGGAGTTTGCCCGGGCCCTGGCCTCAGATCCCCCTCTGCTGCTGCTTGATGAACCGGCCGCCGGCCTCAATATCTATGAAACCGCTGAGGTGGCCCGCCTGATCTGCAAGATCCAACAGCAGGGCATCACCGTGCTCCTGGTGGAACATGACATGAGTCTGGTCATGGATATCTCCGACGAAATTGTCGTCCTCAGTTTCGGCCAGCATATTGCTGAAGGCACCCCCCGTGAGATTCAGCATAACCAGGAAGTCATCCAGATCTACCTGGGAGAATGACAGGAAAGGAATCTATGCTGAAAATAAGAAATCTTGAATCAGGATACGGCAAGCTCCGGGTTCTCAAAAAGATCTCCATGCATGTGGATGCCGGTGAAATCGTCACCCTGATCGGGGCCAACGGGGCCGGCAAAACCACCCTGCTCTATACCATTGCCGGTCTCATCCGGGCCAGCGGCGGCGATATCGTTCTTTTTGACCATAACCTCAAAGCCTCTGCCCCCCAGGAGATCGTCAAATCTGGCTGCTCCCTAGTCCCGGAAGGTCGCCAGGTCTTTGCCACCATGCGGGTTGAGGATAACCTCATCCTGGGCGGGTATGTCCGGTATCAGCGCAGCAAAGGTTATTCCCAGGCAGCAGAGCTTGCCGCCATTTATGATATTTTCCCGGTCCTCAAAGATCGCCGGGATCAGCTGGCCGGTACCCTTTCAGGGGGAGAGCAGCAGATGCTGGCCATGGGCCGGGCTCTCATGGCCGGTCCCAAACTGATTATGATGGACGAACCCTCCACAGGTCTGGCCCCGCTCATCGTCAGAGATATCTTTCAAATCATCCGGCACCTCCGCGAGGCCGGCAATACCGTACTCCTGGTGGAACAAAATGCCAAGTCCGCCCTGGCCATTGCCGATCGCGGCTATGTCCTGGAGACCGGCAAAATCATCCTGCAGGGCCCGGCAGACGATCTTCTGGGCAATACCGATGTGCAGCGTGCCTATTTGGGCCGCGATGTGGATGCCGCCACCGCCACCTGCGATATATAAGAGTAGAGGGCAGGGCATGCTGTTGCGCCCCCTGCCCCTCTCTGCAGCCCCTGATCCTGAACCGACTAAGAGAGTGAACAGATGACCAGATACTGGGAAGAAGAAAAAGAGTGCATATCCCGCAGTGACCTTGAACAGCTCCAGCTTGAGCGTCTCCAGTCCACCCTCTTCCGGGTAACCACCCATGTCCCCTTTTACCGGAAAAAATTCAAGGAAGAAGGAATAGATCCGGATGGGTTCACCTCCCTTGCCGACTTGAGCAAGCTCCCCTTTACCACCAAGGATGACCTGCGCCACAACTATCCCTACGGACTTTTTGCTGTGCCGCTTCGGGATATCGTCAGGCTGCATGCCTCCTCAGGCACCACGGGCATGGCCACGGTGGTGGGCTATACCAAAAACGACCTCAAGACCTGGTCCAACATGGTGGCCCGCATTATGACGGCGGCCGGTGTTACCCACGACGATGTTGTCCAGATAGCCTTTGGCTACGGCATGTTCACCGGCGGCTTCGGCCTCCATTATGGTGCGGAGCGGTTGGGGGCCTCGGTTATTCCCATCTCCAGCGGCAACACCAAGCGCCAGATCCAGATCATTCAGGATTTCCGCACCACCACCATGGTATGCACTCCCAGTTATGCCCTGGTTCTGGCCGATGCCATGGCGAAAATGGATATAAACATCAACGCCCTTTCTCTTAAGTTCGGCCTTTTTGGCGGTGAACCGTGGTCAGAGCAGATGCGCCGGGAAATAGAGACAAAGCTCCATATTATTGCCACGGATAATTATGGTCTCAGTGAAGTCATGGGTCCGGGGGTGGCCGGTGAATGTCTTGAGAGGAACGGACTGCATATTAATGAAGACCACTTCCTGGTTGAGATCATCAACCCAGAGACCCTGGAACCGATGCCGGTCGGTGAGGTGGGCGAGGTGGTGGTGACAACCCTTACCAAGGAGGGCTTTCCGGTTATTCGCTACCGCACCCGTGATCTTGCCCGGATTATCGATGAGCCCTGTGCTTGCGGTCGCACCCTGCGCCGCCTGTCCAGGATTATCGGCCGCACTGATGACATGTTGATTATTAAAGGGGTGAATGTCTACCCCATGCAGATTGAAGCCATCCTCTTTGATATCCAGGGAATAGGCCCCCATTATCAGATCATTGTCGAACGGGAGGGGCGTCTGGATAAGGTTCAGGTCCTGGTGGAGGTGGTGGAGGGAATCTTTTTTGATCAAATGAAGAAGCAGCGGCAGCTGGTTGATCACATCAAAAAACGCCTTGCCGCTGAGCTGGGCATTGGCGTTGAGGTGAAACTGGTGGAGGAAAAAACCCTGGAACGGAGCGCCGGCAAGGCCAAACGGGTTATTGACAAGAGAAGCCAGACCGGAGAGTGATAACGGCAAAAGAGCGCTCACAAAAAAGGGGGAGCATTTTCATGCTCCCCCTTTTTTGTTGCCGTTGCTGATTGCCTGCAAAGAAAAGACTGCCTAACAGCATGGCCACGACCTCTGCTGCATAAAAAAACCCCTGCCGTTTGAAACGGCAGGGGTTTTTTTTAAGTACGATGCTATAAAAAATCAGGCGCTGGCTTCCACTTCTTTGGCCGAACTTTTCTGCTGGTAATTAACGAGCTCAAGGATAGCCATGGCAGCGGCATCACCGATCCGGTTACCAGTCTGAATAATGCGGGTATAACCGCCATTCCTCTCCTTATACTCGGGACCGAGCTCATCAAAAAGCTTGGCAACAACAGTCCGGTCCTGGATAAAGGAAAAGGCCTGGCGACGGGCATGTAAATCACCGCGCTTGGCCAGGGTAATCATCTTGTCTGCAACCTTACGAACCTCTTTTGCCTTAGGAGTCGTGGTGACAATTCTCTCATGATCCAGCAGCGAGGTAACCATGTTACGGAACATGGCCTTACGATGGGAAGATGTTCTGCCTAAATTGCGGCCTGCTTTTCTATGTCTCATTGATCGATCCTCAATATTTCAACCCAGAAGGAAACGGGTTTACTGTTAACTTATTCCTGCTCTTCGTCCTGGTCAGTTGGAGCTGGCATCTTCCAGTTATCCAACGTCATACCGAGTGACAAATCCATTTCAGAGAGGAGCTGTTTAATCTCATTAAGAGATTTACGACCGAAATTCTTGGTCTTCAGCATCTCTGCCTCTGTTTTCTGGACAAGCTCACCGATATAATTGAGATTGGCATTGCGGAGGCAATTAGATGAGCGTACTGATAATTCGAGATCCTCCACCGTGCGATTCAGATTCTCGTTAACAGGTTCATGCTCTTCAGAACGCACCGCTTCCACTTCAGGTTCGACCTGATCTTCATCAAAATTGATAAAGATGGTCATCTGCTCCTTCAGAATCTTGGCTGCAAAAGCCAGAGAGTCCTCAGGAGTGACACTGCCATCGGTGGTGATTTCCATGGTCAATTTATCATAATCGGTCTGCTGACCGACACGAGCCTGATTGACATTGAACTTCACATTGCGAATAGGCGTAAATATGGCATCAATGGGAATATAATCAACGGACAGATCTTCTGTCTTGTTGTTCTCGGCAGGAGAGTAGCCCTTACCCCATTTGACCACCATCTCGGCGACAAAATCACCATCGGTGGTGATGGTACAGAGATGCTTATCAGGATTCATAATCTCAACGGTATGATCCCCAATAATATCACGGGCAGTCACATTGCCCTTACCCTTTTTCTCGATGCGCACGACCTTCTCATTCACAGAGTTAATCTTGAAACGCACCTCTTTCAGATTCAGAATTATCTCAGTAACATCCTCAAGAATACCTGGCAAGGTGGAAAACTCATGCAGAGCCCCTTCGATTTTCACAGCGGTCACCGCCGCACCCTGAACCGCAGAAAGGAGAATCCGCCGCAATGAATTCCCTGTTGTGGTCGCAAAACCACGCTCAAGGGGTTGGCAGATGAATTTACCATAGGTAGAGGTATGACTATCTGGATCAACCTCAAGACGTTTTGGTTGAATAAGGTCGTGCCAGTTTCTATAAAAAGGTGCTGTCTCTTCTGGGATAGCGTTCTCTTTTTCTATCATATTCGTCACGTTATGTTATCTGCCTGAAGTGTATTTATTACAGCACAAACGTTTAGCGGATGGATCTGCATCCATCCGCTACGAAACATCTGCTGATTCTCAATCCTGCCTGAAAAAGACTCGAAAAGAGAACCAAAAAACCTGCTTAGTTATTTAGAGTAAAGCTCAACAATCAACTGTTCCTGAATGGGGGTGGTCAACTCTTCACGAACAGGCAATGTCTTTACCATGCCCTTATAATTCGTATGGTCAGCAGTGAGCCAACTGGGCACACCGCGACGGGCAACAGCCACAATGGACTCATTAACAGCAAGGTTCTTCTGACTCTTTTCTTTCAAGACAATTTCTTCGCCCACAGTAACGAGATAGGAAGGGATATTCACCCTCTGGCCATTAACCAAGATATGATTATGGCGCACAAGTTGCCGTGCCTGATTCCGAGAATTGGCAAAACCAAGTCGATAAATGGTGTTATCCAGACGACGCTCTAAAAGCTGCAGCAGGTTCTCACCAGTAACACCTGTTTTGCGGTCCGCCATAAAGAAATAGCGCCGGAACTGGTCTTCAAGGATGCCATAAATACGACGTACCTTCTGCTTCTCACGAAGCTGGATAGAATAGTCAGAACTCTTACGTAAACGAGCTTGACCATGTTGGCCGGGAGCATAGGAACGTCTCTCAAATGCACATTTGTCTGAGAAACAACGCTCACCCTTTAAAAAAAGCTTTAATTTTTCGCGCCTGCACTGACGGCAGGACGCGCCACGATATCTAGCCAATTGATTCCTCCACTTAGGATCTGTGGTTGAGGAGTATTAAAATTAAACTCTTCTGCGTTTCGGGGGCTTACACCCATTATGGGGCAAAGGCGTCACATCCGTAATCTTGGAAACCTCAAACCCCTGTGCCTGAAGGGCACGCATTGCAGACTCGCGACCAGGACCAGGACCTTTCACACGCACCTCTAATTTGCGCATTCCATTATCCTTGGCCTTTTTAGCAGCGTTTTCAACATTGTTCTGGGCGGCAAAGGGCGTTGACTTGCGAGAGCCTTTAAAGCCCAAGACTCCGGAACTGCACCATGCAACAACATTGCCCTGTTTATCTGAAAAAGTAACCTGGGTATTATTAAATGTAGATTTAATATGGACAATACCCTCAGGGATATTCTTTTTAACTTTTTTCTTGATGGTTTTCTTGGGACTTGCCATGGGTATACTCCAAAGAAGATCTACTTCTTATTTTTTCTTTACAGCCGGGCCGCGACGAGGACCTTTACGGGTACGGGCATTAGTTTTAGTACGCTGTCCTCGACAAGGCAGTCCACGACGGTGACGAAGGCCACGATAACAACCGAGGTCCATCAAACGTTTCAAGTCCATGGCCACTTCCCGCCGCCGATCACCTTCAACCACATAGTCATCCTCAATGATCTTTCTGATGTTTGCAACATCAACTTCAGTGAGGTCGTCGGTTTTGGTATCATGGGGCAAACTGACCTTATCAAGTATCGCCTTTGAACTCGTTCTTCCGATGCCATGGATATAGGTCAAGGCAATAACCATATGTTTATTTCTAGGCAAATCTACGCCTGCTAATCGTGCCAAGGTAATCCTCCTACATTTGTTTTAGATGTGACGCATGGGCGCTGGCACTCATAATTAAGTAAACGACTTGTTGGGTACAATGATCAGCCCTGACGCTGCTTATGTTTCTTAACCTTGCAAGATACACGAACGACGCCTTTACGTTTAAAAACGCGGCAATCACCACAAATTTTCTTTACTGATGAACGAACTTTCATAATTTTAGTCCTTATTATGCACGCTTATTTCTTCTTGCCGCCTTTTGCCCTAAAGGTCACCCGGCCACGGGTAAGGTCATAAGGGGAAAGCTCTATAGTCACGCGATCACCAGGGAGAATCTTGATAAAATGCATGCGCATTTTTCCAGATATATGGGCAAGAACCTTATGGCCGTTATCAAGTTCCACTCGAAACATTGCATTGGGCAAAGGCTCAATGATGGTACCTTCTACCTGGATAGCCTCTTCTTTTGGCATACTGCGTTCCTATTGTATTTACGAAAAAGGTGAGAATATACTCTATTTATTATTAATTGCCCGCTTTTTTTATTCTCAGCCTAAAATAACTTTACTAAACAGAGCCCGGTAACTGCTCATTCTCTCTCTTACTCAAAACCCACGGACCCTCTTCAGTAAGGGCAATGGAATGTTCAAAATGGGCGGAAACTTTTTTGTCCTTGGTAACCACGGTCCAGCCATCCTGAAGAACAACAACTTCTGGGCCACCCAGATTAATCATAGGCTCCACGGCAAGCACCATTCCCACATGGAGTTTGGGTGAGTTCTTGCCCTGCACATAATTAGGAATCTCAGGAGGCTCGTGTAAATTCTTGCCAATGCCGTGTCCCACAAACTGGCGGACCACAGAGAACCCTAGTTGTTCAACATGCTGCTGGACAGCCGTGGAAATATCCACCACCCTGTTACCCGTTTTAATGGCGGCAATGGCATGGTAAAGGGACTCCTGGGTTGCGGTTAACAGCGCCTGGACATCCTCTCCTATGGTACCAACCGGGATGGTGATGGCGGAATCACCATAAAACCCATTGTATTTCACTCCAAAATCAATGGAGACAACGTCACCATCAACAAGCTTGACCTTTTTGGAGGGAATACCGTGTACGACCTGTTCATTCACAGAGACACAGAGGCTGCCCGGAAAGCCACGATAGCCTTTAAAGGCCGGCAGTGCCTTGCGCCTGCGACATAATTTTTCAGCCCACTGATCGAGCTGCCAGGTGGTCACTCCCGGCTCAATCCGCTCCTCAAGCATCTGCAGAGTGGCGGCAACAATCTGGTTGGCCTCATACATCTGTTCTATTTCAGATGCAGATTTCAGCATAATGGCACTCTTAGCCATTGAATGTTCTGCGACCCCTGACCTTCTGTTTCTTTAAAAAGCCATCATAATTTTGCTGAACCGTATAGGATTCAATTTTAGACATGGTATCAATGGCTACCCCGACAACAATGAGAAGGGCCGTACCGCCGAAATAGAAGGGCAGATTAAACTCACTTATCAAAAAAGTGGGCAGGACACAGACCAGACTCACATAAATAGAACCGATAACCGTCAGGCGTATCATCAGCCTGTCTATGAAATCCGCGGTCCGTTTTCCAGGCCTGATTCCGGGAACAAACCCGCCATTATTCTTTAAATTCTCAGCAATATCATTGGGGTTAAAGGTGACTGCCGTATAGAAAAAGCAGAAGAAAATGATAAAGCAGACATAGAGCAGAGTATGCAGCGGCGTGCCCCAGGCTAGTTTGGCAGATACCTGCTGAACTATATCGATCTGGACAAACTGACCGATGGTTCCGGGAAACATCATAATGGATGAGGCAAAGATCGGCGGAATAACACCGGCTATATTAATTTTCAGCGGCAGATGGGTCTGTTGCCCACCGAACATCTGGCGGCCAACCATCCTTTTGGCATACTGGATCGGTATCCGGCGCTGGGCCGTTTCAAAGAAAATAATGATACCGACTACAAGAACCATCATGCCGAGCAAAAGAGGCAAAAAGACCGCCATAAGCTGCCCGGAGGTGATCATCTTCACGGAATTGACAATGGCTGACGGCATACTGGCAACAATACCGGCAAAAATAATCAGCGAAATACCATTGCCGATACCACGCTCGGTCACCTGTTCCCCCAGCCACATGATGAATGCGGTGCCAGAGGTAAGCGTAAGCACCGTCATCAACCGGAAACTCCAGCCCGGATCAAGGACAATCATCTCAGAAGATCCGGCAGAGGTCATGCCTTCCAGGCCGATGGAAATAAAAAGGCCTTGGACAATACTGAGGCCAACAGTGGCATAGCGGGTATATTGGGTAATTTTACGCCGACCAGCCTCCCCTTCCTTGGACAAGGCCTCCAACTGGGGAATAACCACAGTGAGGAGTTGGAAAATAATGGAGGCGGAAATGTAGGGCATGATGCCCAAGGCGAAAATGGAAAACCTCTCCAAGGCCCCGCCTGAGAACATATTGACCATGCCGAAAATTGTGCCGGCATTCTTGGCAAAAAACGTTGCCAATACCTCACTATTAATACCGGGCGTGGGAATCTGGACGCCAATACGGTAAACGGCGAGCATGAGAAGGGTAAAAATAATCCTTCTTCTCAGTTCGCCGAGTTTACCCGAATCTTGCAAGCCTACCGCCATATCAATCCGCTACTTATTGAATTAGGAAACTACGGATCCGCCGGCAGATTCAATCTTCTGCTGGGCAGATTTGGATACCTTGTCAACTTCAACAGTGAATTTCTTTGTCAGTTCACCATCGCCAAGGATCTTTACCTTCGTGTCACTGGCCTTGATCAGTCCCTGCTTCAGGAGAGTGGCAAGATTGACCGTGGAGCCGCTCCGCATCTTATGCAGATCGCGGATATTTACTATTGCATACTCCGTCCGGAAAATATTGCTGAAGCCACGCTTGGGCAGACGACGCTGAATAGGCATCTGACCGCCCTCAAATCCAGGCTTAACCCCTGAACCGGAACGTGCTTTTTGCCCTTTATGACCACGGCCTGAAGTCTTGCCATGGCCGGAGCCATGGCCGCGGCCAAGACGTTTTCTGGGCTTTCTGGAGCCTGGACTTGGGGAGAGGTTGCTCAAATTAATCATTACACTTCCTCCACATCAACCAGATGATGAACCTTGTTGATCATTCCACGGATTTCAGGAGTATCCTTACGAAGAATAGTCTTGTTTGTTTTGTTCAAGCCAAGGCCGATTGCCGTTGCCCGGATTTTTTTTGTACTGCCGATAACGCTTTTTTTCAGGGTTATCTTGAGATCACCAGCCATTGGAATACCTCTTCCTATTGTGAGGGGGGCCATCCCTCTATCTAAACAAACACCCACAAGCCCATGGCCTGGAGTGTTTATATGTAAACAACAACTTTAGGGGCTTAATCAGGCACGAACCGTTGCAGGATCAACACCGCGGGCTTCAGCCACCTGCTTGACGCTACGCAGACGACGAAGGCCGTCAAGGGTTGCCTTGACCAGGTTGTGGGGGTTATTAGAGCCAATACATTTGGTCAGAATATTGTGTACCCCGGCAGCCTCAAGCACAGCACGGACAGCACCACCAGCAATAACACCCGTACCATCAGTAGCAGGCTTAAGAACAACCCTGCCGGCTCCATAATGGCCATTAATGGCATGCGGGATAGTCGTCTGATCAAGAGAAACGGTCTGCATATCTTTTGTCGCTCTCTCCACACCTTTACGAATGGCTTCAGGAACCTGGTTGGCCTTACCCAGGCCATAACCGACCTTTCCGGCACCATCGCCCACAACAACTATGGCGCTGAAGCTGAAACGACGACCACCTTTAACAACCTTTGCCACCCGATTAATAAAGACAATCTTTTCGATAAGATCGCCTGCAGTATCTTTTTTGAAATCAGCCAAGGGACACCTCTGCTCGATTGAAAAATTTATTAGAACTCCAAGCCGCCCTCGCGAGCACCTTCAGATAACGCCTTAACCCTGCCGTGATAGAGATTACCACCCCTATCAAAGACAATAGTAGTGACGCCTGCCACCTTTGCCCTTTCGGCAATAAGCAACCCAACCTGATGCGCCTTATCTGTTTTAGACTTGGCATCACCTTCCTTGACCGCCTTGTCCAAAGTGGACATGGCAACCAATGTCGAACCTTTTGCATCATCAATGATCTGGGCATATATATTGTTAAGACTGCGATAGACCCGCAATCTCGGCTTGGTCGCAGTACCATTGATATTTTTACGGATACGTTTTATCCGTTTATCCTTGGCAATTTTTTTCTTATCTGTATTAGCCATTATCCTTACCTACTTATTTTGACGCTGACTTACCAGCTTTACGGACGATACGTTCACCCTCATAGCGAATACCCTTACCCTTATACGGTTCAGGTTTACGGATGGCGCGAATGGTTGCGGCAGTTTGTCCGACCAGCTCCTTGTTTATGGAATCAAGGACAATCTGGGTCTTTTCCACGTTGGCGTTCACCCCTTCCGGCAGGTCAAAAAGCACCGGATTGGAAAAGCCGACATAGAGAGAAATAGTCTTGCCCTGCAGATCAGCACGGTAACCCACGCCCTCGATAATAAGCTTTTTGGAAAAGCCATTTACAGTGCCAACAATCATATTATCGAGCAATGTCCGCGACAGGCCACTGAAGGCCACGGTACGCTTACTATTGTCACGACATTTCACCGAGATGACATCACCCTCGGTGACAAATTCTATTTCGGGGCGAAAATCACGCTCCAGGACACCTTTTGGTCCTGAAACTTTGATATGGGTACCCTTAATATCAACCTGCACATTGGCAGGGACTACAATCGGTTTCTTTCCAATCCTGGACATCGCTCTACTCCATTTTCCTAAACTGTAGCGTTTCTGTTACCAGATTTCACAAAGTAATTCGCCACCAACACCCTGCTGACGAGCTTCTTTATCCGTGATAACGCCGTTGGATGTAGAAAGGACAGAAACACCAAGGCCACTCATCACTTTCGGAATCTTGTTCGACTGTACATATATACGACAGCCCGGCTTACTCACTCTCTTCAGACCTGTAATAACACAGTTGTTATGCTGGTCGTACTTAAGGAATATCTTCAGAACACCTTGTTTGGAATCCGTAATAAGTTCAAAGCCGTGAATAAAGCCTTCCTTTTTAAGATTCTCAGCAACATGCGCCTTCAGTTTCGAATTAGGCATTTCAACAGATTCATGCCTGACCCTGTTCGCATTACGAATCCGGGTCAGCATATCTGCCATAGGATCACTCATTGACATCAATATTCCTCTTTCAGCCCCTGTGTCCTTGTCCAGGACGAGAAGGGGGGTACGGCAGTTTCGATATTAGGATCTTGTTCACCTGATATAAACTTTTCACACCAGGTACTGAGAACCAGTTAAGGGGGGACCTACCAGCTTGATTTGGTAACGCCGGTGATCTCGCCATGTGAAGCCATGGAACGAAAACAGATTCTACATATTCCGTATTTACGCAGAAAAGCATGGGGCCTCCCGCATAAAGGGCACCTGTTATAGGCACGCACCTTAAATTTTGGCTTACGAGAACTTTTTGCAATCAATGATTTTTTAGCCAAAACAACTTCCTCCAAGCCCGGGGCTTATCATTTATTAAAGGGCATTCCCAGAGCTTTAAGCAGGAAAAATCCTTCTTCATTCGTCTGTGCAGTAGTGGTAATGGTGACGTTGAGTCCCTTGATCTTGTCGATTTGATCGTAATCAATCTCAGGGAAAATAATATGCTCCTTAATACCGAAGGAGAAATTGCCACGACCATCAAAACCCTTCCTCTTAATGCCACGAAAATCGCGGACACGTGGAATAGCGATATGAATAAGTTTATTGAGAAACTCATACATCCTTTCGCCGCGCAGGGTAACCCGACAGCCAATGGGCATGCCTTCCCGCAATTTAAAGGTGGCGATTGACTTACGGGCACGAGTCACAACAGCCTTCTGACTGGAAATCCGAGTCATCTCATTGGCGCCAGACTCAATGATCTTGGGATTGTGCACTGCTTCGCCAAGGCCCATATTCAAGGTAACCTTCTCGATCTTGGGTACCTGCATGATATTCTTGTACGCAAACTCGGTCATGAGTTCGCCCACACAATTATTTGTATAATGATCTTTTAATGCTGCCATTACCGTCTCCTTGAAGCACTATCCGCAGGCTTAGTCGCCTATGCTTTCTCCACATTTTTTACAGGCGCGAGTCTTAGTGCCATCTTCAAGCACATTCATTTTAATGCGGACAGGCTTGGCACATTTTCCGCAAATCAGCATCAGGTTGGAAACATGAATAGGAGCATCCTTTTCGAGGATACCACCCTGCTGGTTGGCCATGCTCGGCTTTGTATGCCTTTTGACGACATTAATCTTCTCAACAATCGCCCTGCTGTCTTTGGGTAAAATGCGGGTAATCTTGCCGACACGACCTTTGTCCTTGCCGGCAATCACCTCAACCTGATCATCAACCTTCAGATAATTTCTTCCTGTCTGCATCTTCATGCCTCTATAGATAAGCAGTAGTGCCCAAGGCCCTCTA
Organism: Desulfurivibrionaceae bacterium; assembly: GCA_031581485.1. Taxonomy (GTDB): domain Bacteria; phylum Desulfobacterota; class Desulfobulbia; order Desulfobulbales; family SURF-16; genus BM506. The sequence goes on from JAVLBA010000022.1 coordinate 27,886, forward strand.
CTTTAACTCTTAAATTTTATAATACTTCCGGAGCAAGAGATATGATCTTCATGTATCCCAAGGCTCTCAGTTCACGAGCAACAGGTCCGAAAATACGGGTGCCCAAAGGCTCACCTGAAGTATTGAGCAGAACCGCAGCATTTTCATCAAAACGGACATGGGTGTCATCCGGGCGTTTAATGGCCTGGGCAGTCCGCACTATGACGGCACGCATGACATCGCCCTTCTTCACCTTGGCATTGGGCATTGCCTCTTTAACAGTGACAACAATAACATCGCCAATGCTTGCATATCGCCGTTTAGTACCACCAAGGACTCGGATACACAGGACCTTTTTTGCACCTGAATTATCAGCTACATTGAGTCTACTTTCAGTTTGGATCATAATATCACCAGGTAACCTCTACTCTTTTCGCAGGCCTTATTGGCAAGCGAAAAAAATACATAAATACTAAACGGCCTTCTGAATCACTTCACGCACCCGCCACCGCTTGTTCTTGCTGATCGGCCGGCATTCTTCAATAAGAACACGATCTCCCATCCCAGCAACCTCTTGCGGATCATCAGCCATATATTTCTCATTACGGCGAAGAAATTTACCATACAGCTTGTGCTTGTAAAGTCTCTCGGTGAGGACAACAATGGTGCTGTCCATCTTGTCACTGACGACAATGCCGACTTGTGTTTTTTTATTTTTCTGTTCAGACATAAGTTCCCCTACTATTATCAGCAGGTTATAGCGAGATACCGTCTTGGTATCAATGCTGTTTTTCGTTGATAACGGTATTAATCTGCGCGATCTTCATGCGCAGGTTTTTGAAGACAGAAGGATTCTCCAGGGGACGAATCCCATGCTGAATCTTTAGCTTGCAAATTTCCTCAGAGAAATCAGAAGCCTTGCTCCGCAACTCATCGATAGTCATGTCTCTCATTTCGGAAATTTTCATAACGTATCCATTTTGGAAATTACTTTTGTTGCAAAGGGAAGCTTATCGCCGGCAAGCTTCAAGGCATGCCGGGCAGTTTCCTCATCAACACCAGTCACCTCATAGAGGACACGACCAGGCTTGATCTGTGCTACCCAATACTCAGGACTGCCTTTACCTTTACCCATCCGTGTCTCGGCGGCTTTCTTGGTAACAGGCTTATCAGGGAATACCCTGATCCACATCTGACCTGTCCTTTTCACCGTTCTACTGATGGCAATACGAGCAGCTTCAATCTGACGGGCGGTCATCTTGCCCACCTGCACTGCTTTCAATGCATAATCACCGAAACTAATGGCAGAACCTCGATAGGCAGTGCCTGTCGAACGTCCTTTCATTACTTTTCTATGCTTAACTTTTTTGGGACTCAGCATAATATCACCTAAACTTCACCTGAAGTTATTTATGTAAATCATTGTTGGCGCCCTATCCCGCGCACCAAACAGTCAACAGAAAGCAACCAGTCTGTTCCTTGGGAAGATTTGCGCCCAAGGGGGTAAAGCATGACCGGTATAAGATATTTACTCCACAGCCACTTCATTCTCAGAGAGGACTTCGCCATTGAAAATCCAGACCTTGACACCAATTTTCCCATAGGTTGTCGCAGCTTCGGCAAAACCATAATCTATATCAGCACGAAGGGTATGCAGAGGAACACGACCTTCACGTGTCCACTCACAGCGAGCCATTTCAGCACCGCCCAAGCGGCCAGAGCAGGACATCTTAATACCTTTGGCTCCGAACTTCAAGGCGATATTTACTGATTTTTTCATGGCCCGGCGAAAAGCAACACGCCGCTCAAGCTGCATGGCCACATTTTCAGCCACCAACTGGGCATCTGCTTCAGGACGACGAACTTCCTGAATATCCACCATGACCTGGCGCTGCACCATTTTATCGAGATCCTTCTTCAAGGACTCAATCTCAATACCCTTTTTACCGATAACAATACCGGGACGGGCAGTGAAAATCTTTATACGTACCTTATCACCTGTCCGGGAGATATGAATCTTTGATACGCCTGCATGATAAAGTCTCTTTTTGAGAAACTTACGGATCTGATGATCCTCAACCAAGAACTTGGTGTAGTCCTTATCAGCATACCAATTGGATTCCCATGAACGGGTAATACCCAGCCGTAAACTTATCGGATTAACTTTTTGGCCCAAAACCTGCCTCCATACGTGACTGCTTCAAAAGAGCAGAGTTTGTATTACTGTTCATCAAGAACCACGGTGATGTGGCTTGTTCTTTTTAAGATGCGGCTGGCTCGTCCCATGGCGCGGGGACGAATGCGTTTGAGCATGGGGCCACCATCTATAAATATCGTTTTAACATACAGGGTATCAACATCAATTGCCTCATTCTGTCCGGCATTGGCAACCGCCGACTCTAAGACTTTACGCAGAATCCGGGCTCCCTTTTTCGGCATAAATCTGAGGGTTGTTATTGCCTGATCAACATTTTTGCCACGAATGGTGTCCGCAACAAGTCTTGCCTTCTGGGGAGAAATCCGGATAAAACGGGCTCTAGCCTTGGCTTCCATGTGTCATCTCCTGTGAAGCTTGAGGCGTATAGTTACCTCGATGATGCTTCACTTTTTTTACTCTACTAAAGCAGGCAGGACCTGCTGATTATCTCTTCTTGCCTTTCTTATCCGCAGTATGTCCGTAGTAGGTGCGGGTTGGTGAATATTCACCAAGCTTTTGCCCCACCATATTCTCGGTGATGAACACCGGAATAAATTTGCGGCCATTATGAACTGCAATGGTCATACCAACCATCTCCGGAAAAATGGCGGAACGTCGTGACCAGGTCTTGATGACCTTCCGGGAACCTGTATCAAGTACAGAATTCACCTTCTTCATCAGATGGTCATCAATAAAAGGTCCTTTTTTTACTGAACGTGGCATGTATCAATCCCCTCTTATGAGCGTTTCTTGACGATGTATTTATCAGAAGGCTTGCTGTGTACCGTCTTGTACCCTTTGGTAGGAACACCCCAAGGCGTACAAGGATGCCGTCCACCGGAACTCTTACCTTCACCACCGCCCATTGGATGATCATGGGGGTTCATAGCAACACCACGAACCTTGGGACGATTACCTTTCCAACGACCACGACCGGCCTTGCCGAGCTTCTGGCTGTCATGAAGAATGTTACCGATCTGTCCAATACAGGCCCGACAACGCTTGTGAAATTTCCGAACCTCGCCAGAGGGAAGCTTCACCAGGACATACTCAGACTCTTTGGCCATGAGTTGGGCGGAAGTACCAGCAGAACGAACAATCTGCGCACCTTTGCCGATCTTCATCTCAATATTATGGATGACAGACCCCAGAGGAATATTTGCCATGGGCAGACAATTCCCCAGCTTGATATCAACATCAGGGCCGGTCTCAATAACATCACCGACCTTAATGCCATGGGGGGAAAGGATATACCTTTTTTCACCATCCGCATAAAAGAGGAGGGCAATATTGGCGGTGCGGTTCGGGTCATACTCTATTGAAGCAACCTTGGCAGGGATATTTTCCTTGTCGCGCTTAAAATCGATAACCCGATACCTACGCTTATGCCCGCCACCTATATGGCGAGAAGTCATACGGCCGTTATTATTACGCCCTCCAGACTTGCTGATACTTCTGACAAGGCTTTTTTCAGGACCACCCTTTGCTAAATCAGGATCGAACACCGAAATATAACTTCTTCTACCAGGCGAGGTGGGTTTATATGTCTTTAAAATAGCCATTTGTTACCCCGATACAATTTAACGCTGCCTGTATGCAGCTTAAAAAAAAATCATTTTTAAGGCCGGCCCAAGGGACCAGACGCTTAAATCAATATTACAGTTCTTCCAAGAAATCGATGGAGCTGCCATCAGCAAGTGAGACAATGGCCTTTTTCCAATCGGAACGTTGTCCCGTATGTTTGCCCATCCTTTTTTTCTTGCCATGAACCGAACAGGTGCGGACAGCATTGACCTTGACATTGAACAGCTTTTCAACCGCCTGTTTAATCTCGAGCTTATTGGCCCGGGTATCAACCTTGAAAATCACCTGATTATCAAGTTCCTGAAGAGCCATCCCCTTTTCAGTAAGGCATGGTTTTTTTATGATGTTATACATGTTGTTCATGACAATAACCTCTCTTCAAGCTTGGCAATACTTGTCTGCACCAAGATCAGCTTCTCATGGAGAAGAACATCATAGACGTTCAATCCGCTTACCGGCAGAACCTTCACCTTAGGGATATTACGGGATGATTTTTCAATATTCTCATCATGATCAGGAATAATAACCAGGACATTTTTTGCCTCCAGATTATTCATGAACCCCACAAAATCCTTTGTTTTGATCTCCGCCATCTCCAGGGAATCAACGACCTTGAGCTGATCCTCGGAAACCCGGGCGGAAAGAGCCATAATCAGACCAAGCTTACGCACTTTCTTGGGCAGTTTATAGCTGTAGTCACGCGGTTTGGGACCGAATGCGATACCGCCACCCCGCCAGATTGGCGAACGACGGCTACCGGATCTGGCCCGGCCGGTTCCCTTCTGCTTCCAAGGCTTGGCACCTGAACCAGCAACCTCAACACGGGTCTTGGTACTAGAGTTGCCTGACCTTCTGTTGGCGAGCTGCATTCTGACGACGTCATGAAGGATATGAGGTTTGACCTCAACACCAAAGAGATCGTCTTTCAGCGTTACTTCGCCAACTTGTTCATTCTTGGCATTATAAACTTGCGCTACGGCCATGTGATGGCACCCCCGACATGTTTACTCAAGGTTGATGGCTCAACCAAAATTATTTTGTATTAATCTGGACAACACCGGACTTTGATCCTGGCAGCGGTCCCTTGACAAGCAGCAGATTGTCATCCTCACGAATATCAATGACGATTACATTCTTTTTGGTTACAGCAGCACCACCCATGCGACCGGGAAGCTTCTTTCCCTTTACAACCCTGCTGGGGTAGGCACTCATGCCGATGGATCCGGGCGCTCTATGGAAGTTAGAGCCATGACCACCTGGTCCGCCATGGTAACCATGGCGTTTCATAACACCCTGGAAACCTTTACCTTTTGATGTTCCGGTAATGTCAACGATATCACCGATCTTAAAGAGATCGGCAACGGCAATCTTCTGGCCAAGTTCATATTGATCTGGATCATCAACATGAAACTCCCTGACATGATAAAAACAACCCTGGCCGGCAGACTTAAAATGGCCAATAAGGGGTTTGTTTTCTCTGGATTCTTTTTTGGCTCCGAAACCAACCTGGATGGCGTTATAGCCTTCCTTGCTCATGGTTTTTTTCTGGAGAACATAGCAGGGCCCGGTCTCAACAACAGTAACGCCGATGACGTTCCCGGTGTCTGAATAAATTCGGGTCATACCGATTTTCTTTCCTAGTATTCCAATGGTCTTAGGCATAATCTTCTCTAAAATCAGTTGTTGAACTCATAAGCCGTGAGGCTTAAAGTTTAATTTCAACATTAACCCCGGCAGAGAGCTCCAGCTTCATAAGAGAATCAATGGTCTGCTGGGTTGGCTCCAGAATATCCAGAAGCCGGCGATGTGTTCTCATCTCAAAATGCTCACGTGATTTTTTATCAACGTGGGGCGAGCGTAAAACACATACCTTGTTAATGGAGGTGGGGAGCGGAATGGGACCGGCGATGGTGGCACCGGTTCTCTTCGCTGTTTCAACAATCTCCAGGGTGGATTGGTCAAGTAGTTTATGATCGTAAGCCTTCAAGCGAATACGAATTTTCTGTGTTTGAATCATGATAAGCTCGTTAGAAAGTATTACTCGATAATCTTATGAACAACGCCGGCACCTACTGTACGGCCGCCTTCACGGATGGCAAAGCGCAGACCCTCTTCCATGGCGATGGGGGTGATCAGCTCTGCCTCAACGGTGACATTATCACCCGGCATTACCATCTCTACTCCCTCCGGAAGATTAACCACACCCGTTACATCGGTGGTCCTGAAATAAAACTGAGGACGATAGCCGTTGAAGAAGGGGGTATGACGTCCACCCTCTTCCTTGCTCAGGATATAGCACTCGGCACTGAACTTCTTATGCGGTGTAATGGAGCCCTTGGCTGACAGGACCTGACCGCGTTCAATATCTTCACGCTTGATGCCACGGAGCAGGACACCGACGTTATCACCGGCACGTCCCTCATCCAGCAGCTTACGGAACATCTCGATACCGGTCACCGTGGTGACCACGGTCTCCTTGATGCCGACGATGGAAATCTCATCACCAACCTTGACCACACCGCGTTCAATACGGCCGGTGGCCACGGTGCCCCGCCCGGAGATGGAGAAGACATCTTCCACAGGCATCAGAAAGGGCTTGTCAATATCACGGGCAGGCTCTGGAATAAAGGTGTCACACGCCTCCATCAGGTCCCAGATACATTTGGTAGCATCGACATCGGCAGGATTTTCCAGGGCCTTCAGGGCTGAGCCGGGGATGATGGGAGTATCATCACCGGGGTACTCATATTTATCAAGAAGCTCACGGAGCTCCATATCAACCAGCTCAAGAAGCTCAGGGTCATCAACCAGGTCGACCTTGTTGAGAAAGACAACAATGGAAGGGATACCCACCTGGCGACCAAGAAGGATATGCTCACGGGTCTGGGGCATGGGGCCGTCATCGGCGCCGACAACCAGGATAGCGCCATCCATCTGGGCAGCACCGGTGATCATATTCTTGATGTAGTCAGCATGGCCTGGACAATCCACATGGGCATAGTGACGGTTTGCCGTCTCATACTCGACATGGGCGGTGGCAATGGTGATACCACGCTCTTTCTCTTCAGGTGCCTTGTCGATATCACTGAACTCAGTAGTCTTGGCAAAACCCTTAAGGGAAAGGACACTGGTAAT
>JAVLBA010000023.1:0-34653 GCA_031581485.1 Desulfurivibrionaceae bacterium
CGGGGGCTGCAGGGTGTCGAGCCCCACGGAGGTGCCGGTCAGCAGGGTGGCTACGAGAAGGCCGCCGGCAATCCAGGCGGTCAACCTCTCTTTTTTTAAATACCAGAGGAGTGCCGCCAGCCAGAAGGCGACATAGAGGCCGAGCAGGATCTGGGTGCGCTGGTGGAGGGGCAGGGTGCGGTGCAGGTTGAAGGCGGCCGCAGAAATTTTCTCCTTCCTCCCCCCAAACTGGTCCTGTTGTTGGGCGCGGGCCAGGGCCAGATTGTTCTGGAGGTTGGCATCACCAGTCAGCTCCTGTTCAGCCCGGCGGTAATTGACCACGGCCCGGCCCAGATCACCCAGGCGATAATAGGTATTGCCGATATTATACGCGAGCCGGCCGTTTTCCTCACTGCGATAGAGCTGCTCGTAACGTAATAAGGCCTGCTGATAGAGTTCCTGGGCCGCGGCCTGCTCCTTTTCGTCGCTGGCCTGCTGAAAGAGGGCGTGGGCCTGGCCGAGAATTTCCTGATTACTCTGGCCCTGGCCGGGCCCGGCCAGGCAGAGGGCGATGCAGAGCAGAAGCAGGGAGGTAATTGCTCTCATCACAGCACCTCATCTATTTTTTTGGCAACAGCAAGGATGCGCTCTTTTTCGAGCACATGGCCCAAGCCGCCATAGCGGGCCGCCTCCCCCTGGGAGAAGATCTCAGCCACCTCCCGGGCAAGCTCCCGGGCCTCCGGGTGGCCGCTGAGGCCGGCCACGGCATCATGGCGGGTGATGGTCCTGGCCGGACGGTCCAGCTTGTCGCCCAGAAACTCCAGCCAGCCCTCAAAAAAGGCCTCCTCCCCACAGCTATGCAGCCTTTTGCGCAGCCGCCTGAAGGCCCGGCGTCGGCGCTGCCGGGCCGCCCTGGTATGGTCGTGACGGTACTGATCCATGAAAAAAACCAGGGCAAAAAGGAGGGGCGGCAGGATGAGAAGGGCCGCATACGACAGCCACCCCTTTTTGCCCGGCCCCGCCTCCCCGATCTCTGCATAGTTGGGCCGGATATCCTGTCCGGTCTCGCTGATCATGGCGGAATGGGCAGATCCTGATTCCCCCTGTGCCGGGCCGCCCAGGGCGTCCTGGGCCCTGATCACCCGGGTGGGCTGGACGCGGAGGGGGATATCCTCACTGCGGGCCACTTCATATTCCCTGGTCTCAGGGTTGAAAAAGGCCAGGCTGAGGCCGGGTATGGCGGTTACCTCTGCATGGCTGGCCCGCAGAGTGGTGGTGAAGCTCTTGGTGCCGGCGCTGAGACTGCTCTGCGGTCTGGCACTGGCCACCTTGAAGTCATGGCCCGGCAGGGCCGCCTCCAGGGGCGGCAGGCTGAGATTGTCGACAAAGGTGCCGTTGATACGCACGGTCAGGCCGATGGGGTCACCGACATTGACCGTGGTGGGAGCGGCCTCGGTGCTCAGGCGGTATTGGCCCACCAGGCCGCTGAAACCGGGTGGCCTGCCCTCTGCGGGCAGGGGCAGAATCTCCAGTTCCAGGGGATTGGCCGGGATGACCACGGTGCGGTATATCTTGCGGCGGCCGGAACCGAACATGGCCAGGGGATCCAGGCCCGAGGAGCCCTGCCTGGACTGGCTGTAGCCCTCAAAGGCGTTAATGGCCAGGGAGGCGGGGGGCAGGCTTATTTTGCCGGGGCTGCGGGGGATCAGGGTGTGCTGAAAGGTGAGGCTGACATAGTTTCGGCCCCCCTGCTGGAGGGGCTTTTTCTCGGCAATAATCTTCTCCCCTGCCACCTCAAGTTCCACCAGATCCTTCTGGCCCCGGGCCGTGGCAGGGGGCTGGGCAAAGAACTCAAAGCGCGGGTCGCTGAAGATGGGCAGGTTGAACTCAAAGCCCTGCAGTTCCTGGCCGATGAGCCAGGTGGTGGTCATGGTGATGGCCTCACCCACGTAACAGCGCTCTTTGGAGAGCGCCAGTCGCAGCTTGAATTCAGCAATCTCGGTGGGCTCCTTCACCTCCATGGTTATGGGTGCGGTGCTGTAGGTGGTGCCGTTGATGGTCACAGGGATGGCCGGAATGGTGAGGAGGCCGCTCTTGCCGGCGGTGAGCAGGTATTGGTGGGTATAGTTTGAGCTCGTGGTGGTCTGCAGCCTGCCGTTTATGGAGATCTGGTAGCTCTGGCTGCGGTTGGAAGTGCCCTGGGGCTCCACCCGGAAATCGTCCAGGGTGAGAGGGGGCTGCTCGCTGGCCTCGGCGCCGCTGATTTCCAGTTGCAGGGTAAAGGGCTGGCCCAGATAGACCTCGCGGCTGGCCACCTGGGCCTGCACCGAGATCTCTGCCGCTGCCTGGGCCAGGGGGACAAGGAACAAAAGGGCCAGCAGGGCAAAAAACAGTCCGCGGCCTGGGTATCTGCGTCTGGTTTTAAATAATGACATGGCGTTACCAATCCTTGCCGCTGGCGGGGCGCTGTTGTTGCCGGCGCAGGCGGCGCATCTCATGCAGGGCCTTTTCGCCGTCCAGGATGGCGGCCACGCTGCTCTGCTCTTGGGCGGCTTGCTGGTCGGGCCCTTTCTCCCCCGGCCGGCTCGCTGCCGGGGCACTCTCTTTGGCTGCGGCATCCTGGCTGCTCTCAGCGCCAGGACTGCCGGCGGCTGCTGCTGGCTGCTCCTTCTGGTCAGCGGCCAGGGCGGCGGCCGTCTCCTGCAGGCGGTCTGCGGCCTGCTGCTGCTCGGACAGGGCCTGGCCCAGATCCCCCTGCTGCAGGGCCGTCTCCGCCTTTTTCTGCCTGCTGATCGCCTCTGCCAATTGCTCGGTGAGCTCAGGTGTCTCCTGGCCGCTCTCCTTCTGGTTCGGGGCCTTCTTCTCCAGCCCATCCTTTACCTTTTCCAGGGTCTGGCGCACGCTCTGCTGCTGGGCAGCCATCTCCGCAAGCTGCTGTTGGCTTACACCTTCCCTGCTGCTGCCGGAGTTGGCCGCTTTGCTCTGGGCAGCCATCTCCTGCTGCTGGCGGCCGCTGTTGGCAAGCTGCTCTTGCAGCCCTTGGCCCTGGTCACCCTGGTCCTCTTGGTCGTTCTGGTTTCTCTGGTCGCCCTTCTCCGCCGGCGGGGGAGAGGGCTGCTGGCGGAGTTGGGCGTAGTGGCTGCGGAAATCCTCAATGCCCTGGCGGGCCGCTGTCAGGTTTTTATCGGTGCGCAAGGCCTGCTGAAAGGCCTGGTTGCCGTCCAGAAGCAGCTTCTTTTTCTGGGCCTGGTCCGGGGCGCGGCCGGCTGCAGCCAGCAGGGCCCGCCCTTTGTTGTAGAGGGCCCTGGCCCGGGGCTCAGGCTCGCTGTGAAGCTGGGCAGCGGCGCCGAAGGCCTGGGCCGCCTCTGTGGATTGTCCCATCTTGTAGAGGGCCGTGCCCTGGTTGTAGAGGGCGGCGGCATCTGCCGGGTTCCTGGCCACGGCCTGGCTGAAAAGGTCCAGGGCCTCTTCATGGCGGCCCTCATTATAGGCCTCTACTCCCTGGCGCTGCAGGTGGTGAGCGGTGGCGGCCGAAAGAGGGGCCGGCAGCCAGAGGAGAGTGGCCAGAAAGAGGATAAAGGCAGCGCCCCACCCTGGAGGGGTAAAGTCAAGCCCCCGAAATCCCTGGGCCTGGGGGCTGCGCCGGCAGGCAGTGACCAAAAAGGCTTTGGGGTGCAGAGAAAGAGAATATCGTGCCGCGGCTCCAAAAATCATTTTTTAATTATTTCCTTTGGTTGTGTCGTCAACATCAGCATATGCAGCATGAGCAACAGCAGGGCCGCCGCCAGGAACCACTGGAATTTCTCGTCAAATTTTTCAATGGTCTCTTCGTGCAGCTGCCGCTTGGCGTCCCCGGCAATCAGGTCAAGATACACCTGGCCCAGGTCAATGGTGCCGGTGGCCACCGGCAGGTAGCGGCCGCCCGGGGTGGCCAGGGCGATTTTTTCCAGGATCTCGGCATCAAGCCTGGAAAAGACCTTTTTGCCCTCAAAGGTGAGATAGTGGCGTCTGCCCTGCTCGTCCACCAGGGGGATGGGCTGGCCATGCTGGGCATCGCCGAGACCGATGACAATGAGTCGGACCCCCTCGTCCCCCACCGCCTCAGCGGCATTGATGGGAAAGGATTCATGGTCCTCGCCGTCGGTGATCAGGATGATATCCTTGTAGGCCTTGATCTGGTTGTCAAAGACCTCCTGCTGGACCAGGCGCAGGGTGTCGCCGATATTGGTGCCGCCCTTCACCTCCATATCGGTGTTCAGCCGCTCCAGCATCTGCTTGAAAAAGCCGTAATCCAGGGTGAGAGGGCAGTAGACCCGGGCCGAGCCGGCAAAGGCCACCAGGCTCACCCGGTCGCCCTGCAACCGCTCCACCGCATCCGTGATGGCCAGCTTGGCCCGTTCCAGCCGGTTGGGGGCCAGATCCTCAGCCAGCATGGAGCGCGACACATCAAGAACAAAGACCACATCACGCCCCTCTCTCTTGATGGTGGTGGGTTTCTGCTGCCAGGCGGGCCGGGCCAGGGCCACCACGATCAGGCCCAGGGCCAGAAAGAGGAGGGTGTGCTGGACAAGGGGACGCCAGAGAGGGCCAGACCCGGCGGCGTCCCGGCTGCAGCAGAAGAGACGTCTTTTCCGGCGGCGCCTCTGGCCATGGATGGCCAGCAGCAGCCCCAGCAGAGGCAGGCCCCAGAGCAGGAGCAGGAAAGAGGGGGTCAGAAACTGAAAATTCATGGCAGCACCGCCAGGATGGTCCACTTCAGGCTGCAGGAAAGGGCCAGCAGGGCCAGGCCGGCCAGGACGAATTTACTGAACTGCTCCTGGTAATCCATGTAGCGGATCGATTCGATCTCGCTCTTTTCCAGACGGTCAATGGTCTGGTAGATCTCCTGGAGGGCCTTGCCGTCCGAGGCCAGCCAGAAGCGGCCCCCGGTTTCCTCGGCCAGGGCGGTGAGGGTGCGGACGTCCACCTCCGCACCCCGACCCAGGGAAAAGAAGGAGGGCTTTGTGGCCTCGCCGATGCCGATGGTGTAGATCTTGATGCCCCATTCCTTGGCCAGGGCAGCGGCCTGCAGGGGGCTGTGCTGGCCGCTGTTATGGATGCCGTCGGTGAGCAGAATGATGATCTTGCTCTTGATCTCATAGCCCCCCTTGCCCTCGGCCTCTTCAGCAGCGGCCCGCAGACGGGCCGCCGCCAGGGCCAGGCCGTCGCCCATGGCGGTGCCGTCCTCGTGGCGTTCGGCACGGCTCACCAGCTGCACCTGTTTAACAAAGCCTGCCACCGCACCATGGGCCAGGGTCAGGGGACAGATGGTTTCGGCAAAACGGGCAAAGGCCACCATGCCCACCAGATCATGGGGGCGGCCGGCAAGCTCCTGGTTATTGCCCATGACGAAATCGTAAAAGGCCAGCTTCACCGCCTCCAGACGGTTCATGGTGCGGCCCTGGTAGACAAAGGTCTCCGCCATGCTGGAGGAGCGGTCCACCACGATCTCCATGGCGATGCCGTGGCTGATCTGTTCGATCTTCTCAATCCCCTCCTGGGGTCGGGCCAGCCCGGTGATGAGCAGGGCCAGGGCCAGGAGCTGCAGGGCAAAGGGCAGCTGGATGAGCCGTTGGCGCAGGGAGCGCCCGGCCCGGGAGGCCTCGCTGAGATCGGCAAAGGCCAGGCCGCTCCGGCGCCGCTCCCTGGTGAGGCGGAGCACCAGGAGCAGGGGCAGAATGAGCAGGGCCCAGAGGGCCCAGGGATCGGCAAAGGTCATGGTTGCTCAGGTCTGGGAAAGGCCATCCTCCGGATGGCCATGGTTAGTGTCACCAGCGGCCACAGGTCTTGCTGTTGGGTTTGGCCGGGGGGCAGCCCGCAAGAGCTGTTTTGATCTGCTCTGTCATTTCTTCTGGTTCGTTGGGCGCGGGTGCCACCTTGCTGAATTTGATCAGGTCGCAGCGCTCCAGCACGACCAGGAAGATCTCCCGGCTCTCGGCGGGGATCTCTTTACAGGCGGCAAGGGCCGGGCCATATTCGGAGTAGGTCTGCTCCAGGCAGGCAAGGTCAAAGCGGCTGGTCAGATAGCTGCGCACAATATGGGCCAGTTTTTCTATGTGCTGGCGCGGCGGCAGGTCAACAAGAAGCGCTATTTCGGACAGAGCCCGCTCCTTGGGCAGCAGAGGTTTGCCTCCCCCCTTCTGGCGCTGTCGCCGCCAAAGCCATACTGCCAGGGCGAGGATGGCCACAAGCAGCGCTGCCAGGGCCATGGTGGTGGCCCCGGAACTTGCCGGGGCCCGGGGAGGCAGGATGTCCACTGGCTCCTCTTCCGGGGCGGCCACGGCCTGGACCAGGAGCGGAGGCCGGGGCAGGATGAGCTCTGTGGTCATGGTTTCCAGCCGGCCGAGAATCCGCAGTTCCGGCAGCTGGTAGGAGCCGGGATTGTAAGGCTCAATCAGCCACTGGCGCTCATGCTCCAGGCCGCGCCTGGTGCGGCGGACAATTGTCTCTCCCTGGTCCAGGAGGGTGAAGTCGCCATAGCTTTTGCCGGCAAAGGCGGGGAGGGTGATGGTCATCTCTTCCGGTGCCGTGACAATGAGCCGGCAGAGGAGCTGATCCACGGCAGTGAGCTGCGGCTGGCCTTGCTCATCCACCAGCAGGGTGTCGCCGCTGATGAGGAGCCGGCCATCCAGGGCGCCTTGGCTGCCGTGCAGATCAAGGAGCGGCGTGGCCCCGGCATTGCCGGCTGAAAGCAGGAAAAGACTCAGCAGAACGGCCAAAAAACGGTGCATCAATGTACCCTCCGTCGTTCCCGGGCCCGGAAGAAGCGGACCAGGTCCACCACATAGTCGTCATCCGTGACCAGGGGGATATGGTCAATGGCCTGTTTCTTGAAAAGTTGGGCCAATTCCTGGCGCCGTTTGGCAGCCAGGGCCTGATAGCGGCGCCGCACCTTTTTGTTTGAGGTGTCCAGGATCTGCACCTGGCCGCTCTCGTTGTCGGTGAGCCGCAGGAGGCCGGCCTTGGGCAGCTCAAGCTCGGCCCGGTCGGTGATGGAGATGGCAATGACGTCATGGCGCCTGGCCGTGGCGGCCAGGGCCCGGCTGAAATCAGGGGCCCGGAAGTCGGAGATGAGAAAGAGCACGGCCCGCCTCTTCTGGACCCGGGCCACATGGTTGAGTACGCCGGTGATGTCCGTGCCCCGTCCCTGGGGCCGGAGATGGAGGATGTCGCGGACCAGGCGCAGGGCGTGGCTGGTGCCTTTTCTGGGGGGGATATAGAGTTCGATAGCGTCGCTGAAGACGATGAGGCCGGCCTTGTCGTTGTTGCGGATGGCGGCAAAGGCCAGCAGGCCGCAGAGCTCGGCCGCCACCTCGTTTTTGAGGCGGCCAGCAGAACCAAAGGCCCCGGAGGCGGAAAGATCCACCAGAAAGAGGATGGTGAGCTCCCTCTCCTCCACGTAGCGCTTGATGTGGGGTTCGCCGGTGCGGGCCGTGACATTCCAGTCAATGGTGCGCACATCGTCGCCGGGCTGGTAGGGCCGCACCTCGTCAAACTCCATGCCGCGGCCCTTGAACACCGAGTGATACTCGCCGGCCAGGATGTCGCTCACCGCCTTGCCGGCCGTGATCTGGATCTGGCGGATCTTCTTGTGGAGTTCGCTGGGGATCATGGCACCTCAATGGTGGCCAGGAGGCGGCCGATGAGTTCGTCGCTGCTGATCTCCTCGGCCTCGGCCTCATAGGTGAGCAGCAGGCGGTGGCGCAGGACATCCAGGGCAACGGTCTTGACATCCTGGGGGGTGACGTAGCCGCGGCCGGCCAGCAGCGCCGTGGCCCGGCTGGCCTGGGCCAGGAAGATGGTGGCCCGGGGTGAGGCGCCGAAGCGGATAAAGGGGCCGATGTCGAGCTTGTAGAGTTCCGGGTGACGGGTGGCGTCCACCAGGTTGACGATGTACTCCTCCAGGGCCGGATCAAGATAGATGCTGGCGGTGAGCTGGCGCAGGGCCAGGATGTCGGCGGGCATGATCACCGGCGTCACCTGGTCTATGGGGTTGCCGGAGCGGGCCCGCATGATGGCCAGCTCTTCCTCCTTGGAGGGATAGCTGACCTTGAGCTTGAACATGAAGCGGTCCACTTGGGCCTCGGGCAGGGGGTAGGTGCCCTCCTGCTCCACCGGGTTCTGGGTGGCCAGTACCATGAAGGGCTCTTCCAGGCCGAAGCTCTGCTCGCCGATGGTGATCTGCCGTTCCTGCATGGCCTCCAGCAGGGCGCTCTGGACCTTGGCCGGGGCGCGGTTGATCTCGTCGGCCAGGATGATATTGGCAAAGAGCGGCCCCTTTTTGACGGTAAAGTCGCCGCTCTTGGGGTTGTATATCAGGGTGCCCACAAGATCGCCGGGCAGCAGGTCCGGGGTGAACTGGATGCGCTTGAAATTGGTGCCTGTGGCCTGGGCCAGGGTGGTGACGGCCAGGGTCTTGGCCAGGCCGGGCAGACCCTCGATCAGGACATGGTTATTGCAGAGCAGGGCGGTGAGCAGCCGCTCCACAAGCTGTTGCTGGCCGATGATGACCTTGCTCATCTCGTCTCTGGTCTGCTGGATGAGAGGGGCCTGGGCCAGCACCTGTACGCTGATTTCTTGCATTTGCATAGGGATACTCGGAGGTTGGCAGGGTAAGCAATGGCTGATGAAAGATCAAAAATAAGAGGCGGAGGGGATCTTGTCAAGCCCGGCGCCACCCTGGGGGTGTTGCCTCTTCAAGGAATGAAGGGCTCTTGTGCTTGGTGTCTGTCTGCGAAATGGAGGGCCTTTTTGGGGCAGTTCATGATGCAGTTTGAGCAGCGCAGGCATTCAATGCTCGGCACCTGGCCCGCGCCTTTTTCCTGTCTGTAGGCGCCGGGATAGGTGGATATGGGGCAGACCCGCAGGCATTTTCTGCATTGAATGCAGTGATCTTCCACGGTGAGCAGGTAGGTGTTCTTGCTGCTGACGCCCTGCAGAGAGCCCATGGGGCAGACCGTACACCAGGTTCGCGGTTTAAAATAGAGACCCAGGCCAATGGCCATGCCAGTGGAAATAATCCACATCATGCGGAAAACATCGCCAATGGCCTTGCTGTCTCCCCAGGCCAGAGAGAGGCGGGCAAGCATGAGCGACATCATGACAATAAAGAGCAGCCAGCGAAACCAGGTGGATTTGAAGAGGGGCAAGATCGGTTTCTGGCGGCTCACCAGGGACAAAAAGCGTTCATGGAAGGCCCCCATGGGGCAGAGCCAGCCGCAGTAGAATCTGCCCCGTTTGCTGGCGATGATCATGAAAAGGGTGATCAGGCCCACCACAATAAACCCCAGGCGGGGGCAGAGGTAGCCGCCCACAATCACCACCGGCAGCAAAAGAGCCATGAGCAGCTGGCTATATTTCCGGCAGCATATTTCTTCTATCTTTGATTTTCGCATCGGTTTTTTTCGGGAATCAGGGGAACGGCTTTTTCCTGCCGGAATGGAGGCATATCTTCCCATAAAAGTTCCAGAGAAACCAGGGTTAGTTTGCGGCGGCGTTATTCTGCCCATCTGCTGGATGGAGCTGACCAGGTTTACTATGAAGGAGATTCTGCCTGAAGAAATAACGAGTTCAAGTGACTGTCAGCTGTTGAGCATTGTGCAAGCAGGCCGCGACCGGGGGAAATAGACTTCCCGCACGCCTGCCATAGGAGGGGGGTGAAATCTCATCACCAGGGGTGGGCTGCTCTCTTTAGAGGGGGAAGGATGAGAGGTGCATATCTGCTGTTGGGAATCACTCTGGTGTTTCTGAGCGGTTGGGGCAGTGGTTTTGCCGTGAGCGATTCGCCCAATATGAGCGAGGAGTTTTTGAACTGCGGATTTTCTGTGCTCTTTTGAAAAAAAAGAGCTGGCCTCCCGGGTGGCTTTGGCCCGGGACGCCAGTTCACGCCAGCTCTTTGTCTGCCCTGGCTCAGGCGGTGCGGCATACCCGGCCGAAACCGCCGGGAATGGTGCCGGAGGCCCAGAAGACCGAGCCGCGCTTGTAGTCGCAGAACCAGTAACCACCAGGGGCACGTTCCTCGGCCACGAAGATAAAGGGAATATCCCCTGAGAAAGCCGGGTCCAGATGGAGGTCCTGCTGGTTTTTCTCGGGCTCCATGAGCGACAGCGCCTCTTCAAGGGTGGGCAGCCGCCAGTCTGAGAAGCCGGCATACCTTTCCCGGTTGAGCCGCTCAATATCTTTACGCAGCCGGCGGATGGAGCTGATATCCAGGCCGTGACGCTGCCACATCAGGCCGGTGCTCTTGTCGGTGGTGGTCACCTGGTCACCATTATCCACCAGGAAATTAGTGAAGGCGCCTTGGGGATTGCGGAGGGCATCATAAAAATTATTGCTTCGAACAAGGTGCGGAATCTCTTCTTCCTGGACATGCCTGGCCTTGTTGGGCAGAGAAACCCTGTGCATGGTGGCTGGCAGGGGGGTATCTGCCCCGGGAAGATTGATTGCCGGGGCCTCTTGCTGCGGCGCGGTGACCACGGGGATCACTCTGGAGTCATCGTCGCTGTCCACCACATGGGCCAGCAGCCACTCTTTCAGGGCATCATTGATGGCGTAGCTGCGGTCCAGGGAGTGGGATTTGCCCTCGTCGCGCAGGGCCTGCTCGATTAATTGTTGGGGGGCGTCAATGCGGGCCAGGACCCGGGCGTGTTTGATGCCCCTTTCCATGAGACAGAGGCTCGCTGGGGTGGCCCAGCCGTCGATGAAAAAGTAGTAGGAGCGCTCCTGGTCGGTAATGTTGCGGTTTTTTGTGCCCCAGCTTTCAAAGATGGTGAAGGTCTCGGCCGGCAGCAGATCCCAGTCAATGGAAGGGGAAATGCGTTTGTCATTGGCAAGCTTGTCGAAGAGTCCCATGGATCACCTTTTGGCAAATGGTTAACAGGAAAAGACCTCCTCAAAAGAAAAAAAAGGCCCGGGCCATAATGGCCTGCTCCACCGCAATGGCCGTTGGGGGGCTCCCTGGTCAGAAAAAAGACAAATGAGAAGCAGTATGGTATACAATGATCATTGTGGTGCGCGTTGTCAATAGTAATTATTCCTAAGAAATATGAAGAAAACCTCTCCCATAACTTTTGGTCCTGGTGTGCCCCTGCCCCCTGGAGTCAGCTTTCATGAAGAGTGGGTGAATTTTTCCCTCTTTTCCCGGCATGCTGAGCAGGTTTCTCTGCTCTTGTTCCGGCCGGGCCGGACAGAGGCGTGGCAAGAGATTTTATTTGACCGCGAGCTCAACCGGACAGGGGACATCTGGCATCTCCAGATCTGGGGGCTGCCTCAGCAGGTCGAATATGGCTACCGGGTGGTGGGTCCCCATGACCCTGCTGGCACGGGTCATTGTTTCCGGCCGGAGCGTTTTCTCCTTGATCCCTATGCCGGGGCCTTGAGCAATGGCGACAGCTGGGGCCATGAGGTCTCCCTGAAAGGGGGCAGCAGTTCTGAACGAGATTTTGTCCGCCGGGGTATGATCAGTCATAATAATTTTGACTGGGGCCATGACCGCCCCCTCAATGTTCCCCTCAGGGACTCGGTGATCTATGAACTGCATGTCCGGGGCTATACCCGGCACGAGAGTTCCGGCGTTGCCCATCCCGGCACCTATCAGGGGCTGGTGGAGAAGATCCCCTACCTCAAGGAACTGGGGATAACAGCGGTGGAGCTCATGCCGGTCTATGAGTTCATGGAGAATGAGGAGCTCTTTGTCGACCCGGAGAGCGGAGAATTTCTCAAGGATTATTGGGGCTATAATCCCATCGCCTTTTTCGCCCCCAAGGCGGCCTATGCCGCCACCGGTCCGGACAATGGTCAGGTCCGGGAGTTTAAGGAGATGGTCAAGGCCCTGCATGCGGCAGGTATTGAGGTCATTCTTGATGTGGTCTTTAATCACACCGGTGAAGGCGATTACCAGGGGGAGACCTTTTCTTTTCGCGGCCTGGATAACACCATCTATTACCTCCTGGACCAGGATCACCAATATCTCAATTTTTCGGGCTGCGGCAATACCTTTAACTGCAATCATCCCCTGGTGCGTACTTTCATCATGGACTGTCTGCGCTACTGGGTCATTGAGATGCATGTGGACGGGTTTCGTTTTGACCTGGCCTCCATTCTGGGCCGCTCTCCCACGGGTGAGGTTCTCACAAACCCACCCATGGTGGAGCAGATTGCCGAAGATCCGGTGCTGGCCAATACCAAGATCATCGCCGAGGCCTGGGATGCGGCCGGGGTCTATCAGGTGGGCAGCTTTTCCACCCACCGGCGCTGGGCGGAATGGAATGGCCGTTTTCGGGATGATGTGCGCAGCTTCATGTGCGGCCATGAAAAAACAGTGGCCGCCCTGGCCACCCGCATTGCCGGCAGCTCTGATCTTTATGAGTGGAGCTCGCGCACCCCCTATAATTCCATCAATTTCATCACCAGCCATGACGGCTTCACCCTGCTTGATCTGGTCAGTTATCAGGAGAAGCATAACTGGCGCAATGGTGAGGATAACCGGGACGGCGAAAACCATAATATCAGCTGGAACAGCGGCGTTGAGGGGCCCACAGATAACCCGGCCGTGCAGAAATTGCGGCAGACCAGGCTGCGGACCATGGCGGTTATTCTGATGATTTCTCAGGGGGTGCCCATGCTGGTGGCGGGGGATGAGTTCGGCAGAACGCAGCGCGGCAATAATAATGGCTGGTGTCAGGACAATGAGCTGAGCTGGGTCAACTGGCAGCTTGCTGAGGAAAACAAGGGCCAGCTCCGTTTTTTTAAGATGCTCATCGCCCTGCGCCGCACCCACAAAATTTTCAGGCGCCGCGAATTTTTTGACAGGAAGGAGACTGGGACGGGAATCACCTGGCAGTCACGGCGGGCAGGGGAACAGGACTGGTCGGAGCAGAATCTCTGTCTGGCCTTTCAGCTCCATGGCGACCAGGAACGGGGAAACCGGGACCATGACTTTTTTGTCATGTTGAACGGTTCCCTGGCCCCCAAGAGGTTCAGTGTGCCCGCCTTGGGTCCGGGCCACAACTGGCATCTGCTGATCAACAGCGCTGCCCCCTCCCCGGCAGATATTGTTGCCGAGGAGGAGGCCGAAGAGCTGAACCGGCAGGCGGTGGTGGTGGTGGCGGCTATGGCAGCGGTGGTCCTGATCGCCAAGCCCAAGGGCTGGAGGGGCTAGGTTGCGGCAGATCCTCTTTATCGGCGATTCCCTTATCGCCTATTATGACTGGCAGCATTATTTTCCCGCCTTTGCTTGCGTCAATCTGGGGATGCCCGGTGAAACCGTGGCCGGCTGCTGTAGCCAGGTGCCCCAGGTGGTGGAGCGCCATCCCCGGGCAGAGCTGCTGGTGGTGATGATCGGCACCAATAATCTGGTGCACTCTGATTTTGCTTTTCTGGGCGATTATGAACGCCTCCTTGCTGCCCTGCATGACAGCTATCCCCGGGCCCTCATCGCGGTGTGCAGCCTGCTGCCCTTGCAGCTCCCCTGGCTTGCCCCTGGCGCAGTTGAGCGTCTTAATGATATCCTGCAGGAATTTGCCCGCCAGGAGTGGGGCGGCTATCTGGATATCTGTACCTCGGTCAAGGCAGACGGCAGCAGAAGCTGTTTTGTCGAAGACGGTGTCCATTTAAGCAAGGAAGGCTATCGCCGTTGGTTCCTTGTTCTGGCAGATTGGCTGCAGACCCTGCCTGCCACTGCCTAAATAAGCGCCAGGAGGGGCGGAAAGATTTTTTTACTCCCTGTTGGCGCTGGCCAGGACAGGGAGAAAAGAGGCGGGACCTGGGGACCATGGTGAGCCCTGCAGGCAGTTCAGGGCCAGCATAGTGCTCCAGCGTTGACTTTTGCCGGGCCGGACCATATGCTGAAAATGATGAGGATGATTTGCTGTCCCTGCCCTGGGTCGGCTGCCGCAGTGGCAGCGCTTGGGGAACTGCCTGCCAGGAGGAGAGCCTATGTTTATTGAGGTGGAAAAGGAAAAATTCCGGGCCCTGATTTTCACGGCGAGCCTGAAGATAGAGGGCACCATCTATCTTTTGCCCCAGGAGAGAATGACCGATTATCTGGGGGAAGCCGGCAGGTCCTTTATTCCGGTCACGGAGGCCACGGTCTCCAGTATCAACTCCGGTGAGCTTCTGCATGCCACCCAGTTTCTCAGTTTAAACAAAAATGAAATAATCGTCATCAGCCCCCTTGCCGGAGACCAATAGCGACATGGGGTGCTTTGGGATGAGGGGCTGTTTTTTGCCCTTGTGCCTTGAAATGCTCGATTTTTATTCAAAATTGTAATATATTCCCGCTGCAGGTGCTGCCTGCGTTCAGCGGGTTTTTTTTGGATAATGAGCAGGGCAACAGAGGCCCTGTTGTTCCCGGATCTTTTTAATGAGCATGACAAAAAACAACACAGGCCACGAACTGGCCGATGTCACCAGTCTCTATGAGATTACCAGGGTGCTGGCATCCTCCACGGATCTCAGGGAATGCCTTGAACAGATCATGGATATTCTCTCCGCCACGCGGGGCATGCATAACGGCACGGTGAGCATTGTCAATCCCGTCACCTCCCAGCTTGAAATCGAGGTGGCCCACGGCATGACTGCCGAGGCCCGGAAGCGCGGCAAATACGAGGTTGGCGAAGGTATTACCGGCAAGGTGGTGGCCAGCGGCGCCCCCATTGTTGTGCCCTCCATCAGCGATGAGCCCCTTTTCCTCAACAGAACACGGACCAGGGGAGACATCTCCCAGAAGCAGATCTCCTTTTTTTGTGTGCCCATCAGTCACGGCCAGCAGGTCATTGGCGCCCTCAGTGTGGACCGGGAATATGACCGGAATATCAAATTTGAAAATGACCTGCAGTTCCTGACCATCCTTTCCGGACTCATTGCCCAGGCCGTAGTGCGGATCAAGGCGGTGAACGAAGAAAAAAGGATGTTGCTCCGGGAAAATAATTCATTAAAACGGCAGCTTTCCGGCAAATATCAGATCGGCAATATCGTCAGCAACAGCTCGCGCATGCGTGAGGTCTTCGAGATGATCCACCGGGTGGCTGATTCTAATGCCACCGTGCTGCTGCGCGGCGAGTCGGGAACCGGCAAGACTCTGGTGGCCAAGGCCCTTCATTATAACAGTAACCGGGCCGATAAAGCCTTTGTGGTGGTGAATTGCTCCGCCCTGCCGGAAACCCTCCTGGAAAGCGAGCTTTTCGGTCATGAAAAAGGGGCCTTTACCGGCGCCACCGCCGCCAAGAAGGGGCGCTTTGAACTGGCCGAAGGCGGCACCCTCTTTCTTGACGAGATTGGCGAGCTCAGTCAGGCCGTGCAGGTCAAGCTTCTTAATGTTATCCAGGATCGGGAGTTTCAGCGCCTGGGCGGTGTCGCTCCTGTAAAGTGTAATGTCCGTCTGGTCACCGCCACCCATGTTGACCTGGAAAAGGCGGTGGAGGCTGGTCGCTTTCGCGAAGATTTTTATTATCGCCTTAATGTCTTTCCCATCTATCTCCCTCCTCTGCGCAAGCGGCGCACCGACATTCTGCTCTTGGCCGAACATTTCCTGTCGGAGTATTGCAAGGAAAACAACAGGCAGATCTCCCGGATCTCCACGCCGGCCATTGATCTTCTTATCCGCTATCATTGGCCGGGTAATGTCAGGGAGCTGCAAAACTGTATTGAACGGGCGGTCTTGATCTGTGATGGCGATACCATCAAGAGTTTTCATCTGCCGCCCACCCTGCAGATGGCTGACAGCGGTTCCGGGAAAAACCCCCTGTCTTTCACCGCAGCCGTGGAAAATTTTGAGAGGGAGCTCATCATCGAGGCCCTGAAACATACCAACGGCAATCAGACTAAGGCCGCCAAATACCTCGATTCATCCCTGCGGATTATCAATTACAAGATTCATAAATATGGCATTGAGCCCCGCGATTATCGGACGGCGCAGGAAGATATATGAAGATACTGCTCCATACCTGCTGCGGCCCCTGTTCCATCTATCCCCTTTCTCGCCTGCGGGAAGAGGGGCACCAGGTCACAGGGTTTTTTTATAACCCCAATATCCACCCCTTCCGGGAGTTTAAGAAGCGGCTGGCCGCCATGCGCCTCCTGGCGGAGAGGGAAGATCTGCCGGTTATCTATGACAGCAAGTATGGCCTGCAGGAATATCTGCGCCAGGTGGTTTTCAAGGAAGAGGAGCGCTGCCGGATATGTTATGCCCTGCGCCTTGCCCAGGTGGCCCGTGTGGCGGCTGAGCAGGGCTTTGAGGCCTTTTCCACCACCCTCCTCTACAGTCGTTATCAGCAGCATGGGGAGATTTGCCGGCAGGCGGAAGAACTGGCCGCCAGCCACGGCCTGATCTTTTATTATGAGGATTTCCGGCAGGGCTGGCAGGAGGGCATTGACAGATCTCTGGCCATGGATCTGTATCGACAGCCCTATTGCGGCTGTATCTACAGCGAGCAGGAACGCTATGACAAGAAGATGGCCAGGAAAACCGGCTAGCATGGCCCTTATCATCAACCGCGGCTGGTAAGAGCAGGGTGAGGTCGTTTCTGGATGGGGCGTTATGACAACAGCAAAGAATTTTGAAACCAGGCTCTATGAGCCTGGGCAAATCATTATTGCCCAGGGCAGTGCCGGTGGTCATCTGGCCTATATCATGGAGGGCAAGGTCGAGGTAGTGCGGCAGGGCGCCGGCGGGGCTACGCATGTTGTTGCCATCCTGGGCCCCGGTGATATCCTGGGCGAGATGGCCATTCTCACGGGGCAGCCCCGTAATGCCACGGCCAGGGCCGCCGTTCGCACCCGGATTATTCAGATCTGCGAGCGGACCTTGCAGCTGGGTCTGGTCAATGAACACATTCCTGTCTTAAAGGATATGGTGACCCAGCTTGCCAGGCGCCTCCAGGAGATGGAGGCGCGAAACAGAGAATATCTTGTCCGGATTGAGGAATTAGAAAGGGAGCAGGGAAGAGGACAATGAAAAAAGGCAGGTTGCTTGTTGATACCTATCGCTGCAAATGGTGTGAGGCGTGTGTGGTGGAAATGCCGGAGTTCTTTTTCTACGACGAGAGGACAGGCAAGGCCACGGCCACCGATGAGACGGTGGAACTGACTGAGGCCCTTGAAGCCGTGATTGCCCTCTGTCCCACCAAGTGTATTGAAGTGGTGGAGAAATGAGGTCTGGTGCCGCCAGCGGCTCAGCCCTCGGCGCCGCCCGGCTTATATGAGGTGAGATCTTCCCATTCCGGCATGCCGAAATCAGGCAGCCAGTCTGTCCAGGAACCTGCCGGCTTTGTACCTGTTTTCAACAGGGCCAGGGTATCTTCGGCCTCAGTAACCACCGTGGAATCAGGATAATGGTCAAGAAGATATTCCAGCCGGCTGGTGGCCTGCTTCAGCTTATCTGTCTTGATATAAAAACGGGCCACATACATCTCATGGTTGGCCAGGAAATTACGGGCTGCCTTGATGCGGCTGCGCGCCTCTTCTCTATACGATGATTGGGGATAACTGCGGATGAGTTTGTTGAAAGCGCTAATGGCGTGGGTGGCGCTGGCCGGGTCACGGTCAATGGTGTCCAGCTGGTTATAATGACTCATGCCCATCTGAAACATGGTGTAGGGCACGGCCTCGTTGGTGGGGTGGCTTTGTTCAAAGGCCTGATACGCTGCAATGGCCTCGGTATAATGGTTGAGATAATAATGGCAGTCCGCTGATTTGAGTTCCGCCATCAGGCTGTACTGGCTGAAGGGAAAGCGATCGGTCAGGGTTGAAAAATGCTTCAGGGCCGTGACATAACGGCCGCTGTTGAAGGCCTCCATGGCCTCATATTTGACTGCTTCCGGGTCCATGGCCTGGTCGGCTGATTTGCCGGCACAGCCGATAAGGAGGCTTAAAAGCAGGGGCGCGATGAGAAGGGAGATGTACTTCATTATGTTCCTCTTTGAAAAACGGGGATGGGCCATGGAAGTCAGAAAGGGTGGTATCCCAAAGCTGAAAGTCTATCTTTTATAAATTAAGAGATATCTTAATGTTGGGAAAAGTTCTTTGAAAAAGAAAAGGGCGGATGATTTCCCCGTACAAATAAATCTACCGGGGAAAATTTATTTCTGCCATAAAAAACCAGCCCTGCCAAACAGGAGCGGTTTCTCTCTTCAAGAGAGACCACAGGCTGGGGTCTTTTTTCTGCCCAAGATAACAACTCAGAATTATTCGTTATCGACAAGATACTCCTCAGCAGAAAGGCAGGCCACGCAGCCTTCCCCCACGGCATTGGCAACCTGCCGAAAATTTTTATAGATAATATCCCCGGCCGCAAAAACACCAGGCTGCGAGGTGTGCATCTCGAGATCGGTGTGGATAAAGCCCTGGTCATTGTCAAGTTGATCAAGGGGCAGCATTTCCATATTGGGGCGGATGCCGATGAGGACGAAAACACCGTGCAGTTCAATGGTTGATGGGGCATCGGTGCGGACATTTTTGAGGGAGAGGCCGGTGACCCCGCTTTTATCGCCTAGGACCTCGGTGGCTATGGTGTCCCAGATAAATTCGATCTTGTCGTTGGCAAAGGCCTTTTCCTGGACCACCTTGGTGGCCCGGAGGGCATCCCGCCGGTGGACAACATACACCTTGTCGGCAAATTTGGTGAGCTGGATCGCCTCCTGGACTGCGGTATTGCCGCCGCCGATAACGGCCACGGTTTTGCCTCGGTAAAAAGGGGCATCGCAGGTGGCGCAGTAAGAAACGCCCCGGCCCGTGAACTCCTTTTCTCCAGGTATGCCGATTTGGTTGGCCCGGGCGCCTGTGGTGATAATAACGGCCCTGCAGGTCAGGCTGGAGCCATCTTCCAGATAAAGGGTCTTCACCGGGCCCACCAGCTCCATCTTGCTCACGGCGACCTGTTTTATCTCAAGATCAAAACGTTTGGCCTGGGCCGTCATTTTTTCGGCAAGGTCGAGCCCGGAAATTCCCTCGGGAAAGGCCGGATAATTGTCAATCCAGTGGCTGAGCATAATCTGGCCGCCCGGCCCTGCTTTCTCCAGAAGCAGGGCGTCCAGCATGGCCCGGCCGGCGTAGAGACCAGCGGTGAGGCCTGCTGGCCCGCCGCCCACAATAATAAGCTGGTGATCAACATTGTCCATATTCTTTCACAGGGCTAAAGGGAGAAAAAAGGCAAAAAAAAGTGGAACCGAGGTTCCACTTTTGCAGGTGCGGCCCGATCAAAAAGGGAGAAGAAATTATTTGGCGATCATGGCCACCAGCTGCGGCTTGCCCACCGCACCGGTTACCTGGTCGGCCACTTCCCCGTTTTTGAAGAAAATCAGGGTGGGAATGGCCCGGATGCCGTATTTGCCCGGGGTTTCCGGGCTGTCGTCAACGTTCATCTTGCAGATCTGCACCTTGCCATCATATTCGTCAGCCAGCTCTTCAATCATGGGACCAATGGCCTTACAGGGGCCGCACCAGGGTGCCCAGAAGTCAACAAGGGTGGGGAGGGCGGCCTTGAGGACCTTCTCTTCAAAATCACTATCAGTAACCGTGATGATTTTATCGCTTGCCATGGGATGTACTCCTTGTGGATGAAAAAGATTAAGAATAATAAATGCTGAATTTTTAAGGATACGCAACAAGTATCCGGTCCAGAGACCAAGGGCCGACCGGAATTTTTTTAGACGGCTTCGCTGGCTCTTTCAGGAAAGAACAGGGGTCTCTATCATCTGTTCAATAGTACAGACTGGCCAGGGCCTTGACAAGAAAATTTTGCCGGAAATTACTGGTTCCCGCCTGATAAGGGTTCAGCCGCCCGGCCGGCCATGACTTCCCTTGGGCAGAGGCCGGGCAGGGTAATTTTTAGTGGCTATTTTCAAACGATTGTTTTAAACAGGCTTCAAAATAAGGCAACAGGGAGTGGGGAAAAACGATATGGCCCGAAGCGATACCAAGACGAAAATTATCAAAACCGCTGAGGAACTTTTTGCCATTGCCGGTTTCCATCATACATCCCTGCGGACCATTACCGCCAAGGCCGGGGTCAATCTGGCGGCGGTGAATTATCATTTCGGCTGCAAAGAGGCGCTGCTTGAGGCCATTTTAGACCGGCACCTTTTGCCGTTGAATGAGAGCCGTAGCCGGCGGCTGCAGGCCGTGGCCGATGAGGTGGAGGGCAGCGGCCGCACACCGGCAGTGGAGGAGGTGCTGCGCTGCTTCACCGAGCCCACCCTGGCCCTGCTCCATGGTGACCATGCCGCCGGTTATTTCCGGATGCTGGTGGGCCGCTCGCTCAGTGATCCGGATCAAACGGTGCGCCAGCTTTTTTTGGGGAGGATACGCGGGGTCTTGGAGCAGCTTCTGGACCTCCTCTGCCGGGCCCTGCCCCACTCTCCCCGGGAGTCTGTGGCCTGGAGGCTCCATTTTGCCCTGGGGGCCATGAGCCATACCTTGATCTTCCAGGAGCAGGGGCCGCTCCTGGGCGGACTGGACAAGAGTACGCCTCATGATGAGGTTATTGAGATGCTGACTGATTTTATCGTGAAGGGGCTTGATTGATGAAAGAGAATCTTTTGACCATCATGCTGGTGGTGCTGATGGCGGGCTGTACGCTCCATGCGCCCCAAGCCACCCCCTTTGCCGATATCCCCGAGCAGTTCGCGGCGCTGCCCCGTAACCAGGAGATGCCCCTTGCGGCCCATGAACGGTGGTGGCTGCATTTTAACGACCCCCAGCTTGATGCCATTATGGCCCAGGGCTTTGCCGGCAATCTTGATCTGGAGATGGCCTGGGCCCGCCTCAGGCAGGCCCAGGCCCTGGAGCGGCGGGAGCATTCCTCCCAATGGCCCTCCCTGGACCTGAGCGCCAGCGGCGGGCGCAGCCGCGTGGCTGGCAGCAGCAGTGGTGTCGCCACTTATCAAGGCTCCCTGGCCGCCGGGTACGAACTGGATCTGTGGCAGAAGCTGACCCAGGAGCGCCGTTCCTTTACCCTGCAACGGCGTGGGGTTGATCATGAGGTGAAGGCCCTCTATCTGACCCTGGCGGCCCAGCTGGCCGAGGCCTATTATCAGGTGGTGGAGCTCCGTGATCGTCTGGCCTTAAACCGGGAAATCATCGCCTCCTTTGCCAAGACCGTTGAGCTGGTGGAGTGGCGTTACCAGCGCGGTGTTGCCCCTGCCCTGGATCTTTACCAGTCCCGCCAGACCCTGCTCGGCTCCCGGGCCGAGCTGCCTCTCCTGGAGGCAGAGGAGCAGGCCGCCCAAAACCGCCTTGCCGTTTTACTGGGCGCTGTGCCGGGCCACCAGGATTTCGGCACCCTGACGCATCTGCCCGATCTGCAGCTCTCCTTTGCCCGGGGGCTGCCCGCAGACCTCATCACCAATCGGCCTGATATCAAGGCGGCCTTTTTCTCTCTACAGGCTGCAGATGCCGAGGTGGCCGTGGCCATAGCGGATCGTTTTCCCCGTTTCAAGCTCACTGCCAATTATGGCGGCCAGTCCAGCGAGCTCCACTCCCTGCTCAACTCTCCCAATATATTCTGGAATCTGCTGGCCAATATGACCCAGCCCCTGGTGGATGGGGGGCGCCGTCGTCAGGAGGTGGAACGGCGGCAGGCCGTTTTTGATGAACGGACTGCCTTCTACCGCCTCACCGTCCTCAAGGCCTTTCAGGAGGTGGAAGACGCCCTGGTCAAAGAGCGGGGCATGGATGCCAACATGGAAATACTCGAAGAACGCCGGCAGGTCACGGCCGCCACCTTGCGGCAGGCCCTGGAGAGATATCAGCAGGGGCTGGCTGATTTTCTGCCCGTGCTCACGGCCCAGGTCAGTGATACCTCGGCCCGCCTTGCCCTGATAGCGGCCCAGCGCCAGCGCCTTTCCACCCGGATCCAGCTGGCCAGGGCCCTGGGGGGCAGCTGGATGCCTGCTGAGATGGACACACATCCTTAAAAATGAGGGACAGAGATCTCAAAAAGAAAAGAGTATCTGCTACCCCTCCAAAAAAAGAAGGGCCGCCTGTGATGGGACGGCCGCCAAAGGCCATGAAAAAAACATTTATTAAAGTTATCCTGCCCGTTCTGGTCATTATTGTGGCCCTGGTGGTTGCCCGGGCCATGATCAGCAGCCGTAAGGTGCCCAAGCGCATCTCCCCCGTCAGTCAGGGCCCCGTGGTGGAAACCCTGGGTGTGGAGCTTGTGGATCTGCCGGTGACCGTGCGGGGCACCGGCACCGTGGCTGCCCGCCAGCAGGTGGAGATCATCCCGCAGGTAAGCGGGCTGGTGGAGAGGATCGCCCCCGGCCTGGTGCAGGGTGCCTTTTTCAGCCGGGGCGAGCTGCTGCTGGAGATGGAAGAAACCGATTATCTCCTGGCCCTGGAGCAGGCCCGGGCCGAGCTGGCCAAGGCGGAACTGGACCTTGCCCTTATTGACGGCCAGGCGGTTATTGCCAGGCGTGAGTGGCGGACGTTGGGCAACCAGGAGAAGGAGCCCCTGCCCCTGGTGGTTTATGGCCCCCAGTTGGCCTCGGCCCAGGCCACCCTGGCCGCAGCCGCGGCCAGGGTAAAGCTGGCTGAGGCCAACCTGGAGCGCACCAAGATCAGGGCACCCTTTAACTGCCTTATCCGCACCAAAAATGTTGATGTCGGTCAATACCTGCGTGCCGGCACCATGATTCTGGATATTGCCGGCACGGATGCCGCTGAAATTGTTGTGCCCCTGCCCCTTGCCGATCTGCCCTGGCTGGTGATCCCCCGCCAGAACCAGGGCCAGCAGGGCTCACCTGCCACCATAACCATGGCGGTGGGCCGGGACAATTACAGCTGGCCGGGCTTTGTCAGCCGTTCCCTGGGTGAGGTGGACACCAAGACCAGGATGGTTGATCTGGTTATTGTTATTCATGATCCCTATCTCCTTGCCAAGGAGAGTCGCCATGGCCGGGAACTGGCAGTGGGCAGCTTTGTCCAGGTGGAGATAGTGGGGCAGGTCCTGCCGGAGGTGGTCCGCATTCCCCGCCACGCCCTGCATGGCGAAAACAGCGTCTGGCTGGTTACTGACCAAGGTGAACTGCTCCAGCGCCACGTTGAGGTGGCGCGCAAGGAAAAAGAGAGCGTGCTGGTGAGCAAAGGACTGGCTGCTGGCGAGCGCCTGGTCTTGACAGCGGTGCGGGGGGCGGCCAACGGCTTGGTGGTGCGAGAGCGGCCCGGGAGTGATAGGCCATGAACGCTGCGATCCGCTGGATGGCAGGCAATCATGTTGCCGCCAATCTCCTGATGCTCTTTTTTATGGTGGGCGGCCTGGTGGTGAGCCTGCAGATCAAGCAGGAGGTCTTTCCCGACATAGCCCTCGACTATATTGAGGTGGTGGTGGTCTATCCCGGCGCCGGACCGGAAGAGGTGGAAGAGGGGATCATCCTCAAGATCGAGGAGAATCTCACCGGTATCGACGGCATCAAGGAGGTGCGCTCCACCGCCTCCGAGGGTTTCGGACGGGTGGTGGCGGAAATCTATGCCGGCGAGGACCAGGACAAGATCCTGCAGGATATCAAGAGCGAGGTGGACCGTATCTCCACCTTCCCCGCTGATGCGGAAAGGCCGGTGGTTGCTAAGCTGATGCGCAAAAGGGAGGTGCTCACCCTGGCGGTGTACGGTGATCTGCCGGCGCGGGGCCTGCGGGAGATGGCCGACACTATCCGCGACGACCTCCTGGCCCTGCCCAATATCACCCAGGCCGAACTCTCCGGGGTGCGGCCCTATGAAATTTCCATTGAGATCGCGGAGCATACCCTGCGCCGCTACAACCTGACCCTGGATCAGGTTGCCCGCCGGATCAGGCAGGCCTCCCAGGATCTGCCCGGCGGCACCATCAAGACCGGCAGCGGCGAGGTGCTGGTTCGCTCCACGGAGAGGCGCTATCTGGGCCTGGAATATGGCGCCATTGCCCTCGTCCATCAGGAGCAGGGCGGCGAGGTCCTGCTGGGGGACATTGCCACCATCAGGGACGATTTTGCCGAGACCGATGAAACCGCCTTTTTTGACGGCAAACCCGCCGCCATGATTGAGATTTTCCGGATCGGCGCCCAGTCTCCCAAGGATATCTCCAGTACGGTCCATCAATATGTGGCGGAAAAAAATGAAAGCCTGCCCGCCAGCATCCAACTTGCCGTCTGGAAGGATCGTTCCGAGGCCCTGGTCAGCAGGATTGATCTCCTGGTCAGTAATGGTTTCATGGGCCTTATTCTGGTCCTCCTGGTTCTAGGCCTTTTTCTGGAGGTCAGGCTGGCCCTCTGGGTGATGCTGGGCATCCCCATCTCCTTTTTCGGGGCCTTTCTCTTCATGCCCACCATGGACGCCTCCATCAACATGATCTCCCTTTTCGCCTTTATCATGGCCCTGGGCATTGTGGTGGATGACGCCATTGTGGTGGGCGAGAATACCTATACTCATCGGGCCAAGGGCCTGCCCTTCGGGGAGGCGGCCGTGCGGGGCGCCTCCCAGGTGGCCACGCCGGTGGTCTTTGCCATCCTCACCTCGGTTGTCGCCTTTATGCCGCTTTTTTATGTGAGCGGCGGCATGGGTAAGTTCATTAATACCATCCCCAAGGTGGTTATTCTTATTCTTCTGGTCTCGCTGGTGGAGTGCCTCTTTGTCCTGCCGGCCCATCTGTCACGGCCCCGGAAAAAAAAGGACGAGCTCTGGTTTCTGCTCCGCAAGCCCGACCAGCTGCGCCAGAAATTCGGCCACTGGCTCTCTACTTTTATCAGCGGCCCCTACCGGCGCTTTCTCAGCTGGTGCCTCCGGCATCGCTATCTCACCCTCAGTGTGGCTCTGGCCACCCTGGTCATTACGGTGGGCATGGTGGGCGGCGGCATTGTCAAATTTCACTTCATGCCCAAGGTGGAGAGTGACACCATCCGGGTTGCTCTGGAGATGCCGACCGGTACTGCTGTTGCCAAGACCAGGGAGATCCAGCACCTCATCGAGAAAGAGTCGGCAGAGACCATTGCCCATTTTGATGCCCTTCTGCCTGAGGGTGAGGAAACCATCCTGCGCCACCTCTACTCCACGGTGGGGCGTGACGGCTCCCATCTGGCCACCCTTTCTCTCAATCTCACCCCTGGCGAGTCCAGGTCGGTGGGCTCCAATGAGGTTGCTGATTATTGGCGCCAACAGGTGGGGGAGATTGCCGGGGTCAAGTCTCTGACCTTTGCCAATAATCTGGTCCATATGGGGGCCAATATCGACATCCGCCTGGGCCATGATGATTTTGAGGTCCTTGCCGCGGCCGTGGAACGGGTGCGGGCCATATTGGAGGAGTATCCCGGGGTGGGCGACATCACCAACAGTCTGAGCCGGGGCAAGAAGGAGATGAAGATCACGCTCAAGCCGGCAGCCCGCACCCTGGGGGTTACTGAGGAGGAGTTGGGGCGCCAGTTGCGGGGGGCCTTTTATGGTGCTGAAGCCCTGCGTCTGCAGCGGGGCCGCGATGAGGTCAAGGTCATGGTCCGCTATCCGGAAGAGGAGCGCCGGCATCTCTGGAATCTGGAGAATCTGCGGGTCCGCACCCCGGCGGGGGGAGAAGTTCCCCTCTATCAAGCCGCCCATGTCTTGGAATCAAAGGGGTTCAGCCAGATCAACCGCAGCGACCGGAAAAGGGTGACCAATCTCACCGGCTCAGTGGATAATAAGGAGGCCAATGCCGAAGAGATCATTGCTGATCTGCAGCGCGGCATCTTAAAAGAGGTGCAGGGGGATTTTCCGGGCCTCACCATTGATATGGAGGGGCAGAGCAAGGAGCGCCGGGAGTCCCTCAGCAGTATGAAGCGTGGCTTTGCCATCGCCCTCCTGGTGATTTACGCCCTGCTGGCCATCCCGCTGCGGAGTTATGTGCAGCCGCTCTTGATCATGGTTGCCATTCCCTTTGGCGTGGTGGGGGCGATCTGGGGCCATTTCATTCTGGGCTATGATCTGGCCATCATGTCCCTGTTTGGCATTGTCGCCCTCTCCGGCGTGGTGATCAATGATTCCCTGCTGCTCATTGATTATGTCAATCAGCTGCGGGGCCGGGGGCTTGCCCTGGTCGATGCCCTTTTGGCGGCGGGCCAGCGTCGTTTCCGGCCCATCCTGCTCACCTCGCTTACCACCTTTTTCGGCCTGGGTCCCATTCTGCTGGAAACCAGTACCCAGGCCCAGTTTCTGGTGCCCATGGCCATCAGTCTCGCCTTTGGCATCATTTTTGGGACGGTGATCGCCCTGGTTATTGTGCCGGCCCTCTTTCTGATCTTCGAGGATGTCCGGAAGTTTTTCAGCCTGGAAGAGGCGGCAACAGAAGAGGAGCAGGCCTGAGCAGGGCGGGCCCGTGGTTTTTGGGCCATCAGGGTCCTTCTTCCTCTTGCCTGGCCTTTTCCTCGTCCAGAAAGGTCTTTATTTCCAGGGTGTGGTCAAAATCGTGGATCTGTTCTTGGCTGAGTAGCAGATCCTTGAGTGCGAAGATCTGCAAACGACAGGCCTGGTTGAAAAGCCGGTTGACCATGAGCAGGGAGGCGATGTCGATTTCCCTGATGGCCCCGGAGGCCGCGTTCTGCAGGGTTTCTTTGATAAAACGTTTGTCGGCCTGTTCCAGGTGCATAATGGAACGGAGCAGCACCCGGTACTGTTCCTGCGGGTTGGTAAGCTCCAGGAAGCGGTTGATGTCATGATAGAGTTCCATGAGCCGGCGCCTGAATAATGCGTACTGGCTATTGAGAAAATCATTGTCTGCCGCCTCAAATTCCTCCAGATTATGCTGGACGCCCTTGATGTTTTTGATGGAATTCATGATGTTGCGGGAGGCGAAAATAATGCGTTCCAGTTCCTGGGCCTCGATTTCTTCCAGCTTTTCATTGAGGAGCTTGGCGTAGAATTCAAAAATTTCGCCGTGTAGGAGCTTGACCTTGTCGTACCGTTCTTCAAGGCGACAGGGTCTGCCCACCCTTTTTTCAAAGGGCAGGGCATGGTCAAAAACCAGCTTTTCATCAATCTGAAAGGCGCGGAGGTTGTAGAGCTGACATTCCGCCAAGAGATGGAGGATCTCCTTGCGCAGCGAGGTGGTGGCGGCATCTGCAACTGCGGTGGAGGTATTGTTGAGGAATTCAGTGAGGATTTCCTTGTGATCCGGAAAGCTTTTGAGCAGCAGACGGGCCAGTATGCGGATAAAAGGCAAGAAGAGCAGGACACCCAGAACATTGAACAAGGTGTGAAAAAGGGCCAGGGCCATGACGCTGTTGCGGGTGGTGTCGATGAAAGAGTTGACCAGCCAGGAGAGGGGGTGGATGGCCATAAAGGCGATGGTGCCGGTGACCAGATTAAAGACCAGGTGGCTGAGGCCCCCCCTTTTTTTGGACGGCGTGCCGCCGATGGAGCCCAGTAAGACCGTGATGGTGGAGCCGATATTGGCGCCGATCACCATGGCCACGGCCATGGTGAAGCTGATCAGGCCGCTGTTTAAGGCGGTGAGCACCAGGGCGATGCTGGCTGAGCTTGACTGCATGAGGGCGGTGATCATAATGCCGAACAGGGCATAGAACCAGAGGCCGAATTCGGCGATGTGCTGGAGGTCAAGATGCTGGGCATAGCTTTCCACGCTGCTCTTCATGTAATCGAGGCCGAGGAAGAGGAAGCCGAAACCCAGGAGAAGACGGCTGGGTTGGAAGAATCTGGATAAGGTGCCGAACACGACAAGGGCCATGCCCCCCACGGCAATAAGGGGTAGGGCAAAACTGGCTATTTTGATCTTGAAACCAAAAATGGCCAGGATCCAGGCGGTAATGCTGGTGCCGATGTTTGAACCCAGCATCACCCCGATGCCGTTTTCCATGGTCATCACCCCGGCCCCCACAAAGGCCAGGACCATCAGGGTGACGGCGGCGCTGCTCTGGAGAACAGCGGTGACCAGGGCCCCGCTGGCCACAGAGCGCAGAGGGCCGGTGGTATAGTGTCTGATCATCCTGCGAAAGGCCTTGCCGGACATGGCCTTGATGGAATCCTCCATGAGGTACATGCCGTAGAGGAAAATAGCCAGGCCGGCCAGAAGTTTCCAGAGATCCAAGGTATCGTTCATAAAAAGTTCTTTTTGAGGGAAGGAGCGGGCCTGTTTTTTGGGTGGCGGCGTTTTTTACAAGATGTCTGTGCCTTGTTATGAGGGATTCCGGGCAGGGATGCGCCGTTTTCTGGACAAGATACCCCTCTTTCCCTCTACTATAATCCATCGCTGGAGAAGAAATCCATGGCTTTAGGCCTCAGGCTTGTGGTGCGAACCGTGACCCTTCTTTTTTATGGTGCCCTGTTGGTGGGGATCTATGGCGGCCTGCACTTCTTTATGGCCACGCCGGTCTCCATCCAGGAGAGCCGGGAGTATGGCAACGGCCAGCGGCCTGATTATTTCCCGGTCCTGGTGGTGGATGGCGAGGGCGACAGCGAGACCCTTGTCCTGCGCAGTCTGGCCCGGCAGGAGTATGCCGGTCAGACAGAGGCTGCAGAACGCCCCTGGTCTCTGTACAGGCTGCCCGGGGAGGGGAGCCTGCTCCATGGTGACCGGGTGCGCTTCAAGGTGGAGAGCCTCTCTGAAAAACGGCAGCAGATAGAGATCGCTATTGAGGAGGCCAACGGCCAGCGGACATCCCTCTACACCTACCTGGTGGAGGGGCAAAAGGTCTCTCCCCGTTCGTATCGGCTCCTTGCCTCCTTTGGCGACAATTTCAGTCCGCTGCCTTTCACTCTGCTCCTAACCGTTTTGCTCATTTTCCTGACGGAGAAATTCCTGGTCCGGCGGCGGCTGCCATCTTCTTCCGGAAAACAGAAATGACCCAGGCAGCCCCCTGGCCGACAGCTCTTGGGGCGGTTAGCGGCAATGGACCAGGGGCAGTTCCTGCCAGCAGGTGGTGTAGGCCGGCGACTTGAAGTCCTGGCGCATGGCCCATGGTTTGCTGAGGCCTTCGGCTCCATAGTGCAGGGTGTTGCGGCCCCATCTTTTATTGATGGTGTCCAGGGCGGTCATCAGCGGTCTTGATTCCTGGAGTGGCGGGCTGAAGAGATGGGCCTGGCCGCAGCCGGTGGGGCTCAGGTCGGTGAGCATCACCCCGGCCTTCTGGTAACCCAGGCCCTGCCGGTAAATGGTGTCCAGGCCGGCCAGGGCCAGGCGGATCAGGGTGGGGGTGTGCGCCGTGGGCATGGTCAGGGTGTGCATGCTGCTGTTGGCGTAGGGGGGAAGCCGCTGGTCAAAACGGTTGGTGGCGATAAAGACCTGCAGGGCGCCGGCGCTGAGATTCTGGCTGCGTAATTTGACGGCTGCCCTGGCCACGTAAGTGGCCACCGCCTCTTTGAGGTCAGGGAGTTCCTGGACCGGTTTTTTAAAGGAGCGCGAACTCAGGATGGATTGGCGATTGCCGGGGGCCTGGTCAAGGGCGATGCAGGAGATGCCGTTTAGCTCCATCACCGTCCGGGCCCCGGTAACCGTGAGCTGGCTGCGGATCCATTCCGGCTCCGCCTCCTTGAGGTGCAGGGCGCTTATGATGCCGTGGCGGGCCAGCTTCTCGCTTGAACGGCGGCCCATGCCCCACACATCCCCCACCTCTACCTGCCCAAGCAGGTGGTCGCCGGCCGCTCCGGCGGGGAAGGCAAAGATCCCCTGGTGATCGGGCTCCTTCTTGGCCCTGCGGCTGGCGATCTTGGCCAGGGTTTTGGTGGGGCCCATGCCGATGGAGACCGTAATCCCCACATGCCGGAACACCCTCTCGCGGATCAGGGCTGCCTGGCCGGCGAGATCAAAGGGGGCGCCTGTCGGCAGGGAAATAAAGGCCTCGTCAATGGAGTAGATCTCCACCTGCTCCTCCATCTCCTGGAGGATGGTCATCACCCGCTGGGAGAGATCGCCGTACAGGGCGTAGTTTGACGAAAAGACCCGGACCTGATGGCGCCGGATCAGCTCTCTGGTCTTGAAATAGGGGGCGGCCATGCCAATGCCCAGGGCCTTGGCCTCGTTGGAGCGGGCGATGATACAGCCGTCATTATTGGAGAGCACCACCACCGGTTTGGTGCGGAGCTCGGGCCGGAACAGCCGTTCACAAGAGACGTAAAAATTATTGCAGTCCACAAGGGCAAAGAGTTTTTTCATGGAGTAAGCGTGGTTCCAACCCAAAGAGGGATATCCTGTTCCTGGTGGCCACCAGGTGGCTGTACCTGGGGCCACCCCTGATCTTTAATTGCCAGATGGGGTGACCGAAATTCGCGGCAGGATTCGGCCTGGTGCTCAAGGCTAAAATTGATGGATAACCGCGGTGACCACCCCCCAGACCTGGAAGTCTGATTCCTTGGTGATTTCCAGGGCAGGATAGTCTGGATTTTCCGCCACCAGCCTGCAGGTGGTGGCGGTCTGCAGCAGCCGTTTGACGGTGAGTTCGCCGTTAATAACGGCAATGACGATCTTGCCGCTTGTGGCCGCCAGGGAGCGGTCCACAAGGAGGATGTCCCCATGGGTGATGCCGGCGCCTGTCATGGAATCCCCGGCCGCCCGTACAAAAAAAGTGGCGGCCGGATGGGCGATGAGCAGCTCATTGAGATCCAGGCGTTGGTCGATGTAGTCATCCGCCGGGGAGGGGAAACCCGCCGCCACAGGGCAGGAGAAAAGGGGGCGCTCCACCCGGCTCTTTTGGTCCAGGCCAATGATGGCTGCTATGGAGGAATCGCTTTTCATAGGGAATAGGGAGTATGGGCAAGCGGGATTTTTCTCCACCAGGGGGGATCAGGTCAGCCCTTTCTCTTCTCCCACAGAGCCGGGAAGAAGTCAATATTCCTGTAATGGTGAGCAGAGGCGAAAAGGGTGCATGGAAGGAGCGCCCCTTGCCGGGGCAGAGGCAAAAAAGGGAGTCGGCCATCCTCTTTTTCCTGGCGCTCTTTGTGGTTTTTTTTGGCAGGTCAGCCTGCTGTTTATTTTATCTTGAAAAAGGGGGGAGAGATGACAGATGTGTTCAAACTGGGGGATTTCAAGGTGCATTGGCTGGAGGGCGGCAGGTTTGAAATTGACGGCGGCTCCATGTTCGGGGTGGTACCCAAGGTGCTGTGGTCAAAAAAATGCGCCTCTACGGCTGATAATTATGTGGGCCTGGCGGATTCGGCCATCCTGGTGCAAACTCCGGAGGGTAATATCCTCATTGACACCGGCCTCGGCAATAAATTGAGCGCCAAGCAGAAAAAGATCTTCCGGCTCAAGGCAGAGTGGCAGATTCCCGCCGATCTTGCCCGCTTGGGCCTGAGCCGCACGGATATCCATCATGTCATCCTCACCCACGCTGATTTCGACCATGCTGCCGGACTCACTATGCATAATCAGCAGGGCGGCGTGGAGCTTACCTTCCCGGCCGCCATCCATCATATGCAGGCCAGGGAGTGGTGGGATGTCTGTCATCCCAATCGGCGCTCGGCAAGCAGCTACTGGCCCGAGAATTTCCAGGGCCTGGAAGAGGGCGGCAATCTCCACCTTATTGACGGCCAGGCCGAGATCGTAGCCGGCGTGCGCTGCGCACTCACCGGCGGCCACACCCGCGGCCATCAGGTAGTCTGGCTCCACTCAGATGGCGAAACCGCCCTCCATGGCGGCGATCTCCTGCCCAATACCGCCTATGCCAATCCCCTGTGGATCACGGCCTATGACAATTTCCCCCTGGATTCGGTGGCTGCCAAGGAAAAGTTCCTGGCCCAGGCAGCGGCCCGGGACGCCTGGTTTCTCTTCTACCACGACCCTGACACCTTGGCCTGCAAGTTCAGCGAAACTGGTGAGGTGCGGCAAGGCTTTCCCGTTCCTTGAAAACGGGCCGGGGAATTTTGGGAGGGTGTTGCCGGCTGGGCGTCTTACTGGCCGGTGATGAGGGTGGGGGGCAGATGTTGCGTCTGGATCATGCCGCTGACGCAGAGGATGGAGGCGTATTCGATGATATTTTGGAGTTCGCGGATATTGCCGGGCCATCTTCTTCAATCTTTGGAGGCAAAATAAGGGCCAAACAAGGTTTGTATTCTAGTATATTGAAATTGCAGGGCATTTTTTTTGGCAGGGGGGTAGTTGGATACGCAATAAGCCATTTTCCGGGCAAGGGATGGCCAACCGCTGGGGTGGTTGGCCTTGGTAGCGGAGGCGTTCTGGCCAGGATTCCTCTCTATGCGCCAAAGAACCCAACAAGCAAGATACGTCAAAAATAGGCTTGTTTTGCCCGTTGCCACTGTGATAAATTTATATAAACATCACCGTGATGGATGTCCCCTTGCCATCATCATATCAACATCTTTAACCGTAAGGAGATGAACAATGACTATGAAACGCTTTGGAACGGCGGCACTGTTATTCAGTGCCATGGCACTCGGTGCAACCGGCTGTATGGATAAAGGCACCAGCAGTGAAGAAAACGGAGTCAGGATGTCGGGTGAAGAACATAGAGAAAAATATCCCGAAGGTCATGATCGAAGCCTGGGCAAGAACTGCTATTATGACAGTAAAACAGATTCCTTTTTCTGCACCTTTGATGAGGAATAGGTCGTGGTCTAACGGATTTCAGCAAAAAATGGCCAGTCCTGCTTTTTTTTTGCATTGCTCTTGGGGCGCCTGACAATACCCCGCAGAGGCATCAGCCTCTGCGGGGTATTGTCATGTGGGGACCAAGTTGGTGCCGGGTCAAAAAAGAGGGAGGGCGCGGCCATTTCTGCGGAAGAGCATGGCGGGCAAGAGCCAAAGAGCATGAGGGCTGAGGATGATGATCACTGCCAAGTCGGCACGGCCAGGCGTTTCTATGAAGCAGTGGGAGCCGGGCCTCCTGTTTGCCCTGGTGGCCCTGGCCCTTATGCTCTCGGCAATAAAGCCCTTTCGTTTTCAGATCTGGTTTCTCGAGGTGGCGCCGGTATTCATCGGGGCTGTTCTGCTGGTTGCCACCCGCCGTTCTTTTCCGCTCACCATGCTGCTTTATCGTCTTCTTGCCCTGCATGCCCTGATTCTCATTGTGGGGGGCCATTACGCCTATGCCCGGGTGCCGGTGGGCTTCTGGCTCCAAGACCTTTTTGATTTAAGCCGCAATCATTATGATCGGCTTGGTCATCTGGCCCAAGGCTTTATCCCTGCCATTCTGGCCCGGGAAATCTTGCTGCGCCGGACACCCCTTGTCCCCGGGAAATGGCTTTTTTTTCTTGTTCTCTGCGTCTGTCTGGCTTTCAGCGCCTTTTATGAGCTTCTGGAATGGTGGGTGGCGCTTTTGGATGACGGCGTCTCCCAGGATTTTCTGGGAAGCCAGGGGGATGTCTGGGACACCCATTGGGATATGTTTCTGGCCCTGCTGGGGACGCTGGCTGGTCAGCTTCTTTTGGCAAAGCCCCATGACCGGGCCCTGGCCCGGTTGATGCCAGCACCCAAAAATGCCCCGGGTGAGGGGTAAGGCGCCCCGGGTTGGGGGGGATCCTGGCCAGCCACTTTTTATGAGAGGGTGCTTCAGGTCAGGAGCTGCTTCCTGCTGTTGAGGGCTGAAAAGGCAATCCGGCGAAAGGGGCATGGAAGGCCGGGCAGTAGCGCTCAATACAGGTGTAGATGCGTTTTCTGAGCAGCGGTTTGCGGATCACCTCAAGGACACATTCTTTGCGGACAAGGGGCAGGAGTTCTCCCACGGATTGCACGGCGGTCTGCACCACGATATTGGCATCGCCAAAGATATGACGTGCGGCCCTGTTTTTCTCGATAATGGCGAGGAAATGGTTGCCGTCCACAACGGGCATCATGATGTCGAGAAAGACCAGGTCGAACTCTTCGCTGAAATAGTAAAAAAGGGCTTCAGCCACGGAATCCACGGCCGTGATCTGGATATTTTTATTAAAGGTTTTGATAAATTCTTCCAGTAAGGCCAGGTTCAGCACCTCATCGTCAATAATCAGGATTTTCGTGTCCGCCGCAATAGGTTTGGGAGCACGCTCCCTGGGGCTGGTGGTGACAAAAGGCGCCAGGGTGGCGGTGAGATTATGCGTGACGCGGCCTTCCATATCCCTTGAGCCGGTTTGCTGCACGTTGTCCAGGAGCGCCAGGCAGGCCCTGATGAGTCTGGGGTCCGCTTCCTGGTCGCATCTGGCGGCGGTGTCCAGGCCATGGGCAGCCAGGGCGGTGACGCGGGTGATGTTGTCGAGGGTGAAGAGATTTGCCACTCCACGGAGGGTACGGAGGGATTCTGCGCCCTTGCTGAGGCTCTTCTGGCCGGCAGGTTTTTTTTCCAAGATCAGCAGGAGTTGTTGGCTCTCTTGGATAAGGGATGCAGCGGCATCCTGAAAATTGAGGGCCTGGTATGCCATAAGCGTCTTCTCCCGTCTTTATTTTTAACCCTGGTGCAGCAAAGAGTGATGCCCTGTTGACGTCGGAGATGTGGTGGAGAGCAGGGAGCTGATTGTTTCTAAAGTATAGCTTGGAAAAATCCGTAAGTTCAAATTGAAAATGATGGTGGGTGATTTTTTTTCAAATCCAGAATGATGTTAGGAAAGAGCGGATTGAGGGTTGGGGCCGGGGGCATCGCTTTTCATTCCTCTGCTCTGTGCCCTGCCCCCGACTCTTTACCAGCCCGTTGAAAAAGGTAGCGAGCGCAGCTGAGGCAAGGAAAAATGAGGCGAAAAAGCGCAGTTTACATGTGG
>JAVLBA010000024.1:0-34443 GCA_031581485.1 Desulfurivibrionaceae bacterium
CCTGGCGCACCAGCCCTTCCTGTTCCCCGGAAAATTTGACATTGATCAAACGGCTGTAGGGCGGATAGCTCAAGGCGTGGCGTAGGGAAATCTCCCGCTCGTAGAAACTCTGGTAGTCATGCTCCCTGGCCGCCACCACCGCGTAATGGTCCGGCTGGAAGGTCTGGATGATCACCTTGCCTGGTTTTTCGCCCCGGCCGGCCCGGCCCGTCACCTGGGAGAGGAGCTGGAAGGTGCGTTCGGCTGCCTTGTAGTCGGGCAGGGTGAGACTGGTATCGGCCCAGATGATGCCCACCAGGGTGACATGGGGGAAGTGGTGGCCCTTGGTGATCATCTGGGTCCCCACCAGGATGTCGGTCTCCCGGTTGCGCACCGATTGGAGGATGCGGATAAAATCCTGGCGGGATGAGCTGGTGGTGTCGCGGTCAAGGCGGGCAATGGTGGCCTTGGGCACCATGGCCCGCAGTTCCTCCTCAATACGTTCGGTGCCGAAGCCGCATTCCCGCACCCGGGCGGAGCGGCAATGGGGGCAGATGGCCGCACTGGGGGATTGAAAGCCGCAGTAATGACAGATCAGCTGCTGCTTTTTTTTATGGAGGGTGAGGGTTACCTCGCAATGGGGACAGGAGATGGAGTGGCCGCAATCCTGGCAGAGCAGCAGATTGGCAAAGCCGCGGCGGTTTAAAAAAACCAGGGCCTGATTGCCCTGGGCATAGGTGTCCTGCAGGGCCCGACGCAGTTGCGGGGAAAAGAGGGGGGATTGCTCACTCACCGTGGGCACCTTTTTTAAATCAACGATTTCCACCTCAGGCAGGGAGCGATCGTAGATTCTCTTTTTCAGGGTGAGGGTGGTGAATTTACCCTGCAGGCCATTATAGTAGCTGGTCACGGACGGGGTTGCCGAACCGAGCAGCACCACGGCCTGGTTCTCCCTGGCCCTGAGAACCGCCAGGTCCCGGGCGTTATAGCGCAGATTGTCATCCTGCTTATAGGCGGCATCATGCTCCTCATCGACGATGATCAGCCCCAGATTGACCAGGGGGGCAAAGATGGCGGAACGGGCCCCCACCACGATCCGGGCCTGGCCCCTGGCAATTCTCTGCCATTCATCGAAACGTTCGCCCCCGGAGAGGCCGCTGTGGAGCAGGGCGATCTTGTCGCCGAAACGGGAGAAAAAATGGCCTTCGATCTGGGTGGCCAGGGCGATCTCCGGCACCAGGACCAGGACGGAACGACCCTGGGCCAGGGCGACTTCGGCAGCCCGCAGATAGATCTCGGTCTTGCCGCAACCGGTGACGCCGTGAATCAAAAAAGGGGTGAAGGCGTGGGCCTCAATGGCGGGCTGGATCTGCTCCAGGACCGTGCCCTGTTCCGGGGTGAGGGTTTCCGGCCGCGGATAGAAAGGGGGTACTTCGCCAAAGGGGTCGCGGTAGACCTGTTTTTCGCTGAGAAGGAGAATGCCCTGGGCCGCCAGGGCGGCAATGGCCTTGCCGGCCCCGCTATAGAGCCGGGTGATATCCTTTTTACTCACCAGGGTGGCCTGGCTCTCCAGCTGTTTTTTGATGAGCTGCAGGGTCTTTTCTTCCGATTTTTTGAGGGGCACCTCGGGCAGGGGCTCGTTCAGGCTCAGGCAAACTTCCGTTTTGGCCTTGGTGGTGGCCTTCTGCAGCACCTCGCTGAGGGTGATCAGACCCCTGGCTTGCCAGTCAAGGAGTGTTTTTTTGCCCTTGCCCCGCCAGATCTTGGCGCACACGGCCCGGGAAAGGGCGCCGCTTTCCAGCAGGCCGGCCAACCAGGTTTCGGTGCCGGCCGGCGGCGCGCCGAGCAGGGGAGAGAGCTGCTGGCGGCCCAGCTCGGTCAAGGTTGCCTGGCGGCCGGTCTGAGAGGTGAGGCCGCCGGGCAGGGCGCTCTTGATCACCTCGCCGATGGGATAATGGTAATAGGCGGCAATCCACTTGAAAAAGGGCACCATGTCGGCGCCGAAAAGGGGCTCCCTGTCCAGGATCTCCAAGATGGGGCGGATGGTATAGGCGGTTTCCTGGGCCGGGACAATGGCGATGACATAGCCTGTCAGCCGCCGTCGTCCCAGGGGAACAAGGACTCGGACGCCGATGGCCGGCCTGGTCTGAGGCAGCGGGGCGTAGGTGAGGGTGTCAAAGAGAGGGGCGGCGACCGCTATAATGAGATGATCCACGGCAGCAGTAATCTACAGGGTCTGGGCTACTTCTTTGAGATGATCGCTGAAGTTTTCACAGACATCAGGATGGCGGAGGGCAAAGGCGATAATGGCCTTGAGATAGCCGAGCTTGTCGCCGGCATCAAAACGGGTCCCCTCAAACTCGTAGGCGTACATGCCGCGGCTATGGGTCAGGGCCAGCAGGGCATCGGTGAGCTGGATTTCGCCGCCGTGGCCCGGGGTGGTGGTGCCCAGGATGTCAAAGATATCGGGCTGCAGGATGTAGCGGCCGATAATGGCCATATCCGAAGGGGTGGTGCCCGGCGCCGGTTTTTCCACCATGCGCTCAATCTTATGCACCCTCTTTGATTGCAGGGTTCCCTCCACAATACCGTATTGGCAGGTCTCCTTCCGGGGAACGCGCTGCACGGCAACCACGGATTCCTGCACCTCATTGAAGAGGTTGATCATCTGTTTGAGGCAGGGCTGTTCGCTCAAGACCAGATCATCGCCCAGAAGAACGGCAAAGGGCTCGTTGCCCACGACATCACGGGCCATCCAGATGGCGTGCCCCAGACCCATGGGTTTTTTCTGGCGCACGGAAACCACATCAATGAGGTTGGAGAGGTGGTTGATCTCCTCGGCCAGTCTGGTTTTTCCCTTCTCGATAAGGGCCTGATCCAGGGCAGAGTCATAGTCAAAATGGTTTTCAATGGCTGATTTGCC
The DNA here is from genome assembly GCA_031581485.1 of Desulfurivibrionaceae bacterium. Lineage (GTDB taxonomy): Bacteria > Desulfobacterota > Desulfobulbia > Desulfobulbales > SURF-16 > BM506. The sequence goes on from JAVLBA010000024.1 coordinate 2,903, forward strand.
GGCACTGGTGATCAGGATGATCTGTTCGATGCCGCTGGCCACCACCTCTTCAACGATGTACTGGATGGTGGGCCGATCAACAATGGTGAGCATCTCCTTGGGGATGGCCTTGCTGGCCGGCAGGAAACGGGTGCCGAGCCCGGCAACGGGGATGACGGCTTTGCGAACTTTCATGGCGCTCTGGGCTGGAGGGTTGAGGGCGTGCTGCGGAAACCTGTGGAAAATAGGAAAGAAAAACAATACAATAGCCTAGCACCCGGCTCTGTGAATGGCAAGGGTGAATTATGCGCTCAGCCCGCCTTTGAGGCCCCGGGAAGAAGGCTATGGGGGAAAATCTTAAAGGGGAAGGTAAAGAAATAGAGGAGTTAGAGAAGGTGAAGAAGCCATCCCCAGGATAAGGGCCTTTGTGCTCTCTGTGCCATTACTTCTGTAACTTTTTTTTAAAAAATCAGGTCCCATGCATCCTCTTGAAAAAAAAATAGTATCACTGCTCACCGGCCATAAGCTGCTTTGTGCCCACCAAAGAGTGGTGGTGGGGGTCTCGGCCGGCCCCGACTCCATGGCCCTCCTCCACCTCCTGGCCGCTCTTGGCCCTCTGCTGCCCCTGGAGATAACCGCCCTCTATGTTGATCATGGTCTGCGGCCGGCTGAAACAGAGGCGGAGGCAGAATTGGTCCAGGAGGAGGCCGCCAGACTGGGCGTGGGATTTACCCTGATCAGGGTGGATCTCCAGGGGGAGGCCGCGCCCAAAAAGTCCCTGGAACACAGGGCCAGGGATGTGCGGTATCAGGCCTTTGACCAGGTGGCGGCCCAAACCAGGGCCGATAAAATTGCCGTGGCCCACACAGCGGACGATCAGGCCGAAGAGATTGTCATTCGTCTGCTGCGCGGCGCCGGGCGGGGCGGCCTGGCCGGCATGAAGTTGATGCGGGACAACCGGATTATCCGGCCCCTGCTCACCACCCCCAAGGCAGAGCTCCTGGCCTATCTGCAGGACAGGGGCATCCCCTTTCTGGAGGACAGCTCAAACAGGGATTTACGTTTTCTGCGCAATCAGGTGCGCCTGGAGGTCCTGCCCTTTCTGGAGAGATATAATCCCGGTGTCCGGGAGACTCTGCGGCGCAATGCCCTGATCCTCCAGGATGAGGAAGAGCTGCTGGCCGGTGAGGCGGCCCGCAGCTGGCAGGAGGTGGCCCGGGTGGCCAAAGAGGAAGAAGAGGGAATGCCCTGGGTTGCCATTGACGCCGCCCGGTTTGTTGAACTGCATCCGGCCCTGCAGCGCCGGGTGGCGGAGATCATGCTTGTCACCATGAAGGCGCAGCCTGACAGCCGTCAGATTGAGCAGTTTTTGTTTCTGGCCAGAGAGGGGCAGGGCAGCAGTCAGCTTCATTTCAGCAAGGGGCTGCGCATCAGAAAAAAAGGGGGCCAGCTCATCTGCTGCTATCCCCGGGGCAAGGGCGCCGGGCGAGGTGATCTGCGGTAGCCGTTATCAAGCCAAGGGGGCCTCCTGGCCGCCGCTCACCTTAGAAAATATAAAGTCGCCAAAAGGATGGGGGGTACGGCCTTCCTCTTCTTGCCTTATCTCTGGATGCCTGTTATATACTATTTCTGCTATCCTCTCCAGCCTGGGAACAGGGTCTGAGGGAGAATGGAGAACAATTTCGGGCGGGTAGCTCAGCTGGATAGAGTGTCGGCCTCCGAAGCCGAAGGTCGCGGGTTCGAATCCCGCCTCGCCCACCATGGTCAAAGGGCCAGCCAGATACTCTCTGGTTGGCCCTTTTTTTTTGGCACGAAGCCTGAGGTAAGAATTGACCGTGGCTGGTTATCTCATTAAATTAAAAAAGAAGGCGTTGAGGCGGGCCTGGACCGCCTTATCATAAAAAATGAAGGAGAGCGCTATGGTCTACAAGGTCGTGTTTCATCTTAATCTTCCTGACGAGGTGGCCTTTAATCAGGGATTGAACAATATCACCAATCTGCTCAAGTCCATCCCCGGTCAGGAGCAGGATGTCATCATGCTCTTTAACGGCCCGGCGGTCAGCCTGGTTGCCGGTGAGGGCGTTTTGCCGTTTCATGAGAGGATAAAGGAACTGCACGCCCAAGGTGTTCGTTTTCAGGCCTGTCGCAATGCCCTGCAGAAGTTTGAGGTTGACCCGGATACCCTGGTTGCCGAAGGCGAGATTATTCCTGCCGGCATTACTGCTCTGATTGAACTGCAAAACACCGGCTTTGCCTATATCAAGCCGTAAGAAGAGAGCGGAATGGCAGGGGGCCGGAGATGGTTATGGTGGGCTGTTGTGCGGCTTTTTTGTCTGTAAGCCCCTCAAGGCGCGCACCTTTTGCCCCTATTTTTAATGATGTGGATACGGAAAAAATCTGTTAAAAATTATATATTTAACAGATTGTCATGGGGCAATAAGGGGGGGTGAGTGCGGATATCAAGCAAGGAAAAATTTCTGCCGGTGAGCCGGGAGGAAATCCTGGCCGGTTCAGGAAAACTCTCTTTTGATCTTTACTCCATTAATCTGGATAAGGGTCAGCTGGAGCCGGCTCTTCTCTGCCCACGGGGGACCTCGTCTCGGCAGGTGGACCAGGCGATCTCTGAGGCTCTTTTTGAGAAGCTCTTTGTCCGCAAGCAGGCCCTGCAGGATTTTTATGACCATATGGAGGAATCCCTGGGGACCATTATCAGCAATCCCCGCCTGCCCACCTATAAAAAGTCGGATATCCTCTATAATTGTGCCGCCAATGTGATGCAGGATGTCTATAATGATCCCCGTAGCGGTGAAAATATGGAACGGAGCAGGGAGATCAGTGATCAGATCATCAGATTCAGTCTCCAGGACCCTGCGGCCATCCCCACCCTGCTTTCTCTCTCTTCACATAATTATTACACCTTTACCCACTGCGTCAATGTGGCGGTGTTTGGGGTCGGCCTCTGGCAGTTCATCGGTCTTGGTTCGCCCTCTGAACTTCGGGAATTTGCCCAGGGTGCCCTTCTCCATGATGTGGGCAAGGGCGGGATTGCCGATGAAATCCTCAATAAGCCCGGCAGACTGAGCGCTGCGGAGTTTGAGATCATCAAGACCCATCCCCGGCAGGGCACTGATCTTATGGCGGGCAAGGTCTCTGATCTGGCCCTGGACATCATTCTCCACCACCATGAAAGGTATGACGGCAGCGGCTATCCGGAAAAATTGGCGGGCCCCACACTTTCTGACAATGCCAAGGTGGCCATTATTGCCGATGTTTATGATGCCCTTACCACCAATCGTCCCTACGGTGATGCCCGGCAACCCTTTCAGGCCATGCTGCTGATGAAGGAAAAGATGGTGGGCCATTTTGAACAGGAGAAGTTCATCTCTTTTGTCAAGTTCTTGAGCAAGACCTCAGGCTGACCTCTGCCATGCTGCCTTTTTGCCGGGAAGGTGTCTTCATTAAAGAAATACTTTTTTATTCATGCCTCTCTTTTGGAAGATGTACCCATGACAATACTTGATGCCCTGGTCATCAAAAATCAGGAAGAACTTGCCGCTTTTGCCGATAAGCTGGGCTACATATTCACAGATATCTCTCTGCTTCAGGAGGCCTTTATCCATAGCTCCTATGCCTTTGAACAGGGCAATGACCTGCAGCGCGATAACGAAACCCTGGAGTTCTTGGGTGATGCGGTTCTGGATCTGGCCGTGGCCCACGGCCTCTACCGCCATTTCCCGGAGATGAAGGAGGGGGAGCTCAGTCAACTCAGGGCCTCCCTGGTGAACGAGAGTCACTTGGCCCGCATGGCCCGGCAGATGGATATGGGCCCCTCTCTGCTTCTGGGCCGCGGCGAGGATCATTCCCAGGGGCGGACAAAAGACTCCATTCTCTCCTGTGCCTTTGAGGCGGTGATGGGCGCTGTTTTCCTGGATGGCGGCTATGGCGCCGCGGAAAAGGTAGTGGCCCGGCTGGTGGTGCCCTGGTTTGATGAACGGCGGCAGGCCCTTGATGTGGCCGATGCCAAGAGCAGGCTGCAGGCCATGCTGCAGGAGATTTTCAGTGAAGGCCCGGTCTATCATCTCGAAGAGGCCACCGGCCCCGATCATGACAAGACCTTCCGGGTTTCTGTACGCTTCCGGGAGCAGGTGCTGGCTTGGGGAGAGGAGAAGAATAAGAAAAAGGCGGAACAGCAGGCCGCCGCCAAGGTCATTGCCAAATTTGACTCCTATGCCTTCAGGAGCAGCCCGGTGGTCAAAGAAGAATAATGGCCCTTTCTGCCAGGCATAGACGGCTCACGGGCCAGGTGGCTGATTCGGTGGCTATCCCCCTCTGCCGCCATGAATCTGCAGGGGCCGGGGTGGAGATCTTTTGACCCCCTTTGTCATCCCCTTTTTTATCGCCCACCAGGGCTGCCCCCATCAATGTGTGTTCTGCAACCAACACGCCATCTCCGGGGCAGCGCCCGGCCAGGTGGACGCTGCTCAGGTCAGAGAGGAGATTGCCCAGAAACTTGCCTGGCCCAGACGCCCCGGCCGGCCGGTGCAGGTCGCCTTTTACGGAGGCAGCTTCACGGGTCTCTCCCGCCAGCGCCAGGAAGAGCTGCTGGCGCCGGTAGCCCCGTATCTGGCTACGGGCCAGGTAAGAGAGATCCGCATTTCCACCCGGCCCGATCTGATCACTCCGGCCGGCGTCACACATCTCAAGGCCTGGGGAGTGAGGCTGGTTGAGCTGGGGGTGCAGTCCCTGGATGAGGAGGTGCTGCAAAAAAGCGGCCGCGGCCATACCGGCCGGCATGTGGAAGAGGCCTTTGCCTTGTTAAGGGCAGGTGGGCTGCAGGTGGGCGGACAGCTCATGGTGGGCCTGCCCGGTGACAGCCGGCGCCGGGCCCTGCAGAGCGCCCGGCGGCTGGCAGGGCTGCGGCCTGATCTGGTGCGCCTCTATCCCGCTCTGGTCATGAAGGGCAGCCCTTTGGCCGCTACCTTTGCTGAGGGGTTTTTCCAGCCCTGGTCCCTGGGCCTCTGCACCAGTGTCTGCGCTGCCATGAAGGATATCTTTGATGACCGGAAAATAGCGGTTGCCCGCATGGGGCTGCAGAGCGGCGCCGCTCTGGAGGCGGATCTGGTGGCCGGTCCCTATCATCCCGCCTTTGGTGAGCTGGTCTTAAGCCGCCAATATTATAAAATGGTGCGCGCCCGTCTCTTTGCGGCCCGGCAGATGCGAGGCGCCGGGCCGATCACCCTGCAGCTGGCTGAGCGCGATCGTTCCCTTTTTGTGGGCCTGAACAGGGGAAACATGGCCCGCTATCAGCGGCAAGATCTCCTTCGTCATGTCGAGGTGCTCTTTGTCGCCGCTCAACCCCGCTTTACCGCCCAGCTCTGGTAAGGGCTGCTTCTTCTGCTTATGGGCTAAGGTCAGGTGGCCCGACATCTTCTATCTCTTATTCAAGAGATGCCTTTCAGGAAAACCCGCAGCGGCGCCGGATAGCCCTCCACGGTGAGGTGAGGGTGGTGCGGATCAATAAAATCATCATACGACTCAAAATCCATCCACTCGGTGCGGCGCTGCTCGCTGCTGTCCATGGGGTGGCTGCAGAAGATCTCCACTTCTTTGAATCCGGCCCGCATCATCCAGTTGTGGGTACAGGCCCCGGTGGGCACAAAATAGGTGCCCGGCGCCTTGGCATAGCGTCCAGCCGGGAAGAGGGCCACAGGCTCCTGCCCTGGAATGGCCTGGGTTTCGACAATAAGGGTGCCGCCCGGCGTCATGGCCTTCTTGATCTCCTTGAGACATTCCACCGGGGAGATGCGGTGGTAGAGTATGCCCATGAGAAAGACGACGTCAAAGCTTGCCGTAAAGAGCCCCATATCCTCGACGCCCAGGGGTTCAAGCTCCAGGTTGGGGCAGCCGGCAAAGCCGTTGAGCATCCTGAAGGTGAAGTAGTGGTGGAGATAAGGTTCAAAACCCACCACCAGCCTGGGGTTATGGTGCTGCATGCGAAACATGTAATAGCCGTTATTGCTGCCCACGTCGGCGATCACCTTGTCCCTCAGGTCGGGCAGGACAGGGAGCAGCCGCTCCCATTTCCGGTTCGAGCGCCATTCCGCATCAATATCCACACCAAAGATGGAGAAAGGGCCCTTGCGCCACGGCATAAAGCCCTTGAGGGCGGCCGCCACTTTTTGCTGCTCTGCCGGACTGATCTCATCGGCCCGGCCAATGGTCACCACATCACCTGAAAAATCAAGGTGTCCGGCCTTGAGATGGGCCAGGGAATCGGCCTGCTCCCGCAGGCGGCGGATCCCTTTTTTCTGGCTGGTCAGCCGTTTTATATTCTCCTCCTGGCGCCTGGCCAGTTCCGCGTGGTCGGCCCTGGGCAGGAGCCGGTAATAGTCGGCGCTGAATTCCATTACTCTTTCACCGCGGCAAAGGAGACGAAGTTGAACCACTGGAAAAAGGTTTCGCAGCTGGTAAATCCGGCCGCAGCCAGCAGGTCTCTGTTTTCGGCAATGGAAAAGGGGATGAGGATATTTTCCAAGGTTTCCCTCTTTTTGGCAATTTCAATCTCCGAATAGCCCTGACCCCTTTTGAAATCAAGATAGGCCTGGATAAAGCAGCGATTGAGGCAGGAGTGGGGGGAGATGATTTTCTCCGAGAGGATCAGAATGCCGCCGGGCTGCAGGGCCTCGTAAATTTTTTTGAGAAAAGGGGCCCTGCTCACCGGCCGCAGAAACTGGAGGGTATAGTTGAGCAGCACAGTCCGGCACGGCTCAAGGGGGGCGCTGGTGATATCCGCAAGGTCAAAATCGATCTGGTTGTGGCGGCTGTACATCAGGGCCTTGAGCCGGGCCTTGTTGATCATGGCCTCGGAATTGTCCATGCCGATATAGCGCACTTTTTTCGATTTCAATATCTCAGCCAGGGCAATGAGGGGTCGGCCCGTGGAGCAGCCCAGGTCGTAGATGAGATCACCGTCCCGGACAAAGGCCTCCAGGAGCTTGCCGGACATGTCGATGACCTGCCGGTAGCAGGGCACCGAACGGGCCAGCATGTCGTCAAAGACCTCGGCAACTTGGTCATTAAAGGTGAAGTCAACGGTAACGTTGTTGTGGTGAAAGAGTCTGTCGATGGTCATGGTGGCACGTGCTGAAAGGGGAAGTGGTTGATACCGGTTACCACCATACCGCAAGTCGCCGATTTTTTGACCGGCAAAATGGCGGCAGCCGGAAAAAAATCGTCCGCCGGTCTGGGCCACAAAAAGAGGCGTTACCGGTAGCGTTCCTCTTCCTGATAATAGTGGGGAAAACCCACCACCTCCTGGAGGCGGCTAAAGGGTATGTGGTCCGGATAGCGGCCCTGCCTGAGAGCGGTCAGGGATTTTTCCATGGCCTCCACCGCAGAGCTGAGCAGGGTAAGGGGATAGGCGGCAATTTTGAAGCCCAGTTCCTCCAGGCGGGCCGGAGGCAGAAGGGGGGTGCGGCCGTTTTGGATCATGTTGGCCATGCAGGGCGCCTTCACTTCTGCGCAGAAGCGGGCCATTTCTTCCTCGCTTTGGGGCGCTTCCAGAAAAACAAGGTCAGCACCGAGAGCGGCAAAGTCCTGGCAGCGGGCCAGGGCTTCCTGGAAACCAAGGGGGGCCCGGGCATCGGTCCGGGCCATAATCAAGATATCGGCGCCCTCATTGCGGGCATCAACAGCCGCCTCCAGGCGCCGGCAGGCCTCCTGACGGGAAACCACCTCTTTGCCCCGGGTATGGCCGCACCGTTTGGGGCTTAGCTGGTCCTCGATCATGATACAGGCAAAGCCAGCCCGGGCATAGCCCTGCACTGTCCGTTTGACGTTGAGGGCATTACCGTAGCCCGTATCACCGTCACCCATGACCGGCAGGGTGGTGGCCGCGCAGATGGTCCGGCCCTGGTCCACCATTTCGCCGTAGGAGATGAGGCCGGTATCCGGCAGGGCCAGCCTGGCGGCGGCAACGGCAAAACCGCTCATGAAGGTGAGCTGAAAGCCGGCCTGTTCAATGAGTTTCGCACTCAGGGCGTCATAACAGCAGGGCATGAGCAGCAGACCCGGCTGACCGAGCAGGGCCTGGAGGCGGCTGGCTGCTGACATCACCACACCTAACCCTTGGGGATATGAATGACTTGGTCGGGGGGCAAATCTTTATTGGGCCGATAAAGGATGAGGATGCCGCCGATGATCTGTACCAGGGCGGAGCCGGTCTCCTTGGCAAGTTTGGCCCCTGTTTCAGCCCGGTCCACATCCGCGGTGCTCTGCATCTTGACCTTGATCAGCTCCCGGCTGCGCAAGACATCTTCGGTGGATTGTATCACCTGGGGGGTCAGACCGTGCTGGCCGATCATAACCAGGGGATCGAGATTGTGGGCCAGGCCCCGCAGAAAACGTACTTGTTTTTTAGAGAGGAAGGGGACGAATCGTTTCTTTTTAGTGGCCATTTTTTTCCTAAACAAGGTTTGAGATGATTTCATAACCGCCGATCCAGGTGCCGATCATGCTGCCGACTGCCGGCAGCAAAAAGGCGAGAAAAACCTTGAGCAGGTTGTTGCGCCACCAGCCCCCAAGGGTTGCCATGTCGGTCATGACTGTTTCAAATTCACGCACCACCGGCGGCCGCATCATGGCCTGGACAAAGGCACAGACATACCCGGCGCCGATGACCGGGGTCAAGCTGGTAATGGGTGCTGCTACAAACGCGGCGAGAATGGTTGCCGGATGAGCCAGGCCGATAAGGGCGCCTATGGAGGCGGGGATGCCGTTGGCAAGGAGCCAGTATAAGGCATTGGCCCCGGCCGCCTGGCCGCCCTTGGCAAAGCCGATATAGGCGATGGAGCCGAGAATAAGGGCCGGGACCAGCCAGGCCAGGCTCTTCCAGGCTGAGGAAAGAGACGGGATGGTGTTTATCTCCTCCATCTGGGCGCTGCGGTCTTCCAGGAGGGCCTTTTTGAGGCCAGCCACATGGCCGGCACCCACTACGGCGACGATCTTCTGGCCGGCAGCGGCCTTGATCTTTTCCGACAAAAAGGTGTCGCGCTCATCAATGAGGACCTGCTTGATCTCCGGCAGGGCCTCTCCCATTTCGGCAAGGAGCTCAGAAAGGGCATCGCTCTCCTTGAGCTCGCTCAGCTTCTCCTCGCTCAGTTTAGTGCTGTCAAAAAGACTGGCCAGCAGAGAGGCGAGCAGATAGCCCTTTTTAAAAAAAGAGGTCTTTTTCCAGGCCCGCCTGAGGGTGACCCGCACGTCCCGGTCACAAAGGGCGACGGGGATGGCGAATCGCTCCGCTGAGCGGGTGGCCTCCAGCAGCTCCGAGCCTGGCACAACCCCAAGCTGGTCCCCCAGTTTCTTCTGGTAGGAGGCCAGGGTGAGGTTGATCATCAGGGTGGAGAGCTGCTTCTGTTTGATAATCTGTTTGATATCAAGGGATTGCCACTGCGCTTTTTGGGAGAGGGATTGATACCGTTTTTCGTCAAGCTCCACGCAGACGCAGTCCGGCCGTTCCCGGTCAATGACTTGCTGCACAAGGTCCACAGATTTCTGGGAAACATGGGCCGTGCCGATCAGGATGATCTGGCGCTCCTGGAGCTGGATGATGTGCACGTCGGTGGAACCGTAAGAAGTCAAGGTGGCTGAATCCGGAAAGAGTGATTAAGGAAATGATTAACTTGGATACCAAAAAGAGGCCGCTGCCCCGCCCTTTGTTCCGGAAAAGATCAAGATCAAAAGGTGGTATTCAGCCCCAGGGTGACAATGTGGGCCGCGGCGTTCTTGAAGTCACCGACGATAAGGTCGTTTTCGTCATCAGGCCTGATTTTTCGCTCTTCTTTGTCATCATAGAGGTAGGCCAGGCCCAGCTCGTACTGGTCGTTGATCTTATACTTGCCGCCCAGAGAGTAGATTCGGGCATCAGAGTCTGGTAATTCAAACCCCAGGGTCCTGGCTGGCACCGGCGTCTCGTCAAGGGCAAAACCGGCCATCAGGGTGAGCCTCGCCGCCATCATTTTATGGGTAACCCCGATGCGGAAGGCGTCGGCGTCATTATAATCTTTGGCCACGGAATTGTCAAAAAGGGAGAAAGGGAGGCTTGTGTAGGTCTGGTCATAGTCAAAATCCAACTCGTCATAGTCTGACCAGAAGGTGCGGTCCCAGCTCAATTCAATAGTGGTATCCTTGAGGGTGTAGGCCACGGCAACGGTTAAGACTTCGGGCAGGGGAACACGTACCTCAGCATGGCCATCATAATTATAGATGTCGGTAAGGGTATATTTTAAGGTGGCGTCACCTTCAAGATTGAGATCCACCTTTGATCGCCAGGTGATGGCGGTGCTCAGGTTATCGAGAGGTCTGACAGTGAGGGCCAGGTTGTAACCCGCATCAAGGGAGTCTCCTTCCAGCTCGCGGGATATCATACTATTGCTGCGCACCCGGCCCTCACTGTACACGGCGCGCACTCCCCCGGCCACTGCCACCCGTTCATGGACCCTGTAGGAGAGGGTGGGGTTGAGCTCGAGGATCTCCAGGGAAAATTCGCCGGCAGAAGCCACCGGGTAAGGGTCATCCCATCTTTTGGAGAGTCCCCCGGGCACGGTGAAGGAGAGGCCGAAATGCATATTATGCCATTCCGGGGATACCAGATGAAAAAGAGGCAGCAGGAAATGCTCTTTCTTGGAGTCGCCATTGTTGGCGGCGTCATCGTTATCGGTATAGGCGATAGAGGCAAGGTGGATATACATGGCCGCCACTTCAAGCTGCCATTTTTCTGTTTCCTCTGCAAAACTCATATTGGCGGGGTTGAAGTAGGCGGCGTCAGCGCCATGGGCATTGGCAACATAGGCGGCGCTCAGGGCCGTGGAGTTTACGGACTGCTCTGGAATACGCCAGCCCGAGGCCAACGCCGTGCCTGTGGTGAAAACGGCTGTTAAGACAAATATGGTGATTTGTTTCTTCATCTCTTCCTTTTGGCGGCCAGGGCCGCCCTGTCTCAAAATTGAATTGTCGACTCCTGGGCTGCATTATGGTCCCTCAGCACAGAAATAGTGTATGATTTTACAGGGTAGCGTCTTGATATACGGTTCTGGTCGTTCTGTAAAGTGGTGAATTCAGGAAAAGGTGGGCTGATGGGCGTTCATCTTGGCTGTGCGGGCCGCCATGGGATGGGGGCCCTGGTCAGGGTACTCTTTTCCCGGATCCACAAGAGGAAGAAAACGGATCTAGAGGCGCTGGAAACTCCAGCTCTTTGGATGGCCGTCCTGGTAGGGCATAGAGCCATGGAAGGGGCGAGGGTCCCTGTCAAAGACCAGGGGGAGAAAATGACGATCTCCCGGCCACATGGGTAGGGTGTCCAGGCTGGTAAGGGGGTGCCAGGCCAGGGTGCCCTCCTGGTTTGTCTTCTTGGGCTCTCCTGAAAAGGCGGTGATAAGAAAGATAAAGCCCAGCCAGTTTTCTCCCTGGGGGCCGAAATTGGGCCAGTTAACAGTGCCGCGAAACTCCATCGCCGTACATCTCAGAGCCGCTTCTTCATAGATTTCCCGGCGCATGCAGGTGGCAACATCCTCACCCTCATGCATTTTGCCTCCCAGGCCATTGTATTTGCCGAGATGATGATCCTGCTTGCGGCCCTGGCGATGCACCAGGAGGATGTCGCCGCCATCAGGGGAGAGGATGTAGCCAAGGGTGCCGATTATGGGGGTATACATGGGGAACTTCCTCAGGGAGGGGCAGCTCGTTGAAAAACAGCGGCCCTGGGAATTTTCTGTGCCTCAGCCGGTCTCACTCCCTTTTTTTCAACCGGGTTGAGGCGGCAAGCGGGACTCTCTTTATGAAAGATACGGCCTGGAATGCAAGATTTTTTTTTGGCGCCGGGGGCAATAACCATTCCCAGCAATGGCTCATGGGCAAGATGCTGCTGACAAAGGAAAGGGTCCAGTCAAGGGTCAGGATGTTTGTTGACAGTGGGGCAAGAAGTTGGTATCCACAATTTGGTAAGGAATGTCTCTGTCTTGAGAGCTTAACTGAAGGATTCCCCGCTATTTCTGCCGACAACACCTATGCTGGCTGATGAAATTCACCTCATCGGAGTCTCCAAGTCTCCAAATTTTTTTTTGTTATTTCAAATTGTTGCTTCGTGACAAGGTCTTTTTTTGGTAAATCTATGGAAGAGCAAACGGTAACCTGATCCTTGGTGCCGCCTGTTTTACAGCAGTGGCTGAGATGCTGAAAATGAGAAAGTTTAAAGTGAGTTGTAAGGGATCTCGCATGGTAAGTTTTATTGCTTCTGATTTCAGGGCCCTGGTGGCTGAAAGTAAGAAGGAGATCTTATAAAAATAAGGAGGGGAGAGTACGTGGCAGACATGATTTTGACAGCAGATGCTGTTGGTGGGGTAAAATCAATAATCAATGACAAGCTGATCAGTGAAAACGTTCAGACTGTCCTGGTTATTGATGGCGCCGGGAATATTCTGGCCCATTGCGGTCAAGATACTGATGGGGTGGATGTCCTTTCCTTGGCAGCCTTGACCGCCGCAAATTTCGGGGCAACCTCACAGATCGCCAAGCTTATCGGTGAAAATGACTTTTCCCTTCTCTATCATAAGGGGGAAAAGGCCAATATCCATTTTGCCCGGCTGGGTGGCGAGATGATCTTGGTCAGTATCTTTGGGGATGATGTTTCCCTTGGCCTGGTTCGTGTCCGTGTTGACGAGCTGGCTATGGATATCAATAGAATTTTTGAAGGGTAATCAATGGCCTTAATTGATCTGGGCAGGAAAGAAATACACTGTAAGATTGTTTATTATGGTGCGGGAAGATGTGGGAAGACTACGAATCTTCTCTATATTTATAACGCCATGAGCGACAATGACCGTGGCAAGATGTTGACCATTGACACCAAGGGTGATCGAACCCTCTTTTTTGATCTTCTCCCCCTTAACCTGGGAAAGATCAGTGGGTTTGACATCCGTATTCAGCTCTACACCGTTCCGGGCCAAGTGATGTATGAGGCCACCCGGAAACTGGTTCTCAAGGGCGTAGATGGTCTTGTCTTTGTGGCAGATCCCCTCAAGGTACGACAGGAACGCAACATTGAAAGTCTTGATGATCTGCGCCGCAATATTGCCGATCATGGCCTGGATCTCACGGAAATGCCTTTGGTGCTTCAGTATAACAAAAGGGATCTCTGTGATACTCCGGTACCTACCTTGTCCGTTGATGAGCTCGAGCAGGACTTGAACCAGGTATACCAGGTGCCCGGATTCGAGGCCATTGCCACTAAAGGCCCCGGAGTTTTTGAGACCCTCAAGGAAATAAGTAAGCGCACGGTCAATTATGTTGCAAACAAGCATCTCTTTAATAAATAACGATGATTTTGTGAGGCTGAAGCAACTTGCAGGGTCGCCACGTTGATTTACAATCCTTTACAAGATGCAGGGCAAATTGAAGTAAGGGATTACCAGATAAGGAGCAAGGGCTGATGGGCAGTGACGAACTAAGCGATCAGGGTGATTTTAAATCAAAAATATCAGATGCCGTAGATGATCTTTTTAATGCGGTTCGCCAGATTGAGATAGACCCGGCCACCAATGAGGTGAAGTACGTGGGCAAACCGGCTCCGCCTTCCGGAGAGGAAGCCCCCGCCTTGGAACTTGAGAGCCGGCCGGGCAGTGAATCCGCTCCGGTGGCAAGTGCGGCTTCTCCGGCTGACAAGGCCCAAAAGCCGGAGCTCCTGAGTAAGCTGGATCAGGCCCTGATGACCCTTGACTGGGAGGTGAGCCGTTCCAATGCCGGCAATATGCGGGATCTGCTGGATAAGGTGGCCCGGGAGTATGATCTGGGACCCTTGGTGGGGGAGGGCGGTATCATCGCCCTGATGCATAAGCTCCTGGCTGTCATGAGTGATTCGCCGGAAAGTGTGCCCACCTCCGGGCCCCTTGCCTTGAAAAGCAGCCTGACCGCCTTGACGGCGGCGGCCCTGGAGGGCCAACCATACAGCGCCGAAACCAGAAAGCAGCTGGAGCAGGCCCAAAATGCCCTGTTGACAGTACTTCCGGAACAAGGGGGGGCGTTTATTGCTCCCCAGGCGGCAAGTGCGGCACCTCCACTGCCGCCGGCCTTTCAGACTGCCCTTAAAAATCATAGCAGCCGTCTTGAACAGCTTATTGATAAGCGCCTCATTCCTGTTGAGAATTTTTTCGGGAAAACGGCCAGCCTGGCCAAGCTCCATGTGGTGATAAAATCTGTCCGTAAACAGCTTGCCGAACAGGTTGAAGAGCTTAAAGGCGCCTTGGCTGGTCGGTACGGGACCGGTATGCCCGTCTCAGACCCGGTGTCCATCACCATTAAAGTGGGCAAAGAATGCCAGATGCTGATGCAGTATCATCTGCAGGTCCTTAACCTTTGTGCCCGGCGCATTGCTCCCATTGAAAAAATGTTCGCGGATATGGAGGGCCAGCACAAACTACATGCCATTCATTATGAGATACGGAGTGGCTTAATGGCTCAGCTTCACTATCTGGCGGCAGCCCTTGATGGCGATTTCGGCCCTCTGCCGCCCTTGCCGAAGTTCGCCCCAGCCGCACCCCTCTCCACGCCTCAGGCGGCTGGTGCCGCTGCTGCAGATGTCTCCTCTTCCTGTCCCTGGTCCTCCCTGTTGCTGGGGCGATGGGGGGGGGAATATGTTGCCTTTATTCCTGAGCAGGTCTGTTTTGAAGGCCCCGCAGGATTTGGCAATGGCGGTATCGCCCGGCAGCAGTCGTTAAGGTTGAAAAAACTGAAATCATGGCCCTGGAGCGGCTTGAAGGCCAAATTCCGTGGGGCCCTTGCCCAAAAGAGCAATAAGGAATTGGCCAATCTGGAGTTGCCTGTTCTGGAACTGCCTCTATCCGCTGCCGGTGGGGGTGGCAAACATGTGGTGGTTCTTTTTCAGGCCGCCAAAGGCGGGGTTGTGGTGGGGGACTCTCCTCTTGAAACCCTTGAGATCGATGACCAGTACAGCTGGAGCCCCAGCTCTTCGCCTGCCGGAGATCTGGTGGGGGGGACGATTTCTTCTGATTTTGGCGTTGCCATCCCCCTGATTGATGTCCGCAGGCTCTAGGTTCACGGTGTTATTCGTGATTGGCGCCTGCCCATGCCGCTTGAACTCTTCTGGAGTAGTTCCCAGCCTTCTTACCCATAATAATGTCCATGTCGGAATCTAAAGACTATTTTGAAGATCGGCTCGCCGAAGCCGAGCTCTATAAGACCCATGGTCTTGATAAAGAGGCGTGCGCCATTTATGAAGTACTCCTGGCCAAACTCGATGCCGAAAAGCATGCCACGCTTTTCGGCCAGATCAAGGAGCGTTTAGAGACCGCCCGTGGACCTGAAGAGGTCCATGTCCAGGAAGTGTCAAAACAGGGCGCCGGTGCGGATGAGAATCGTCTGGAAAATTGCGAGGGCCTGGTTGAGGCGGGTTTCTTTCAGGAGGCCATCGAGGAACTGCATAAGCTTTTTGACTCTTCCCTTCGGCCCGGGATCATCTGTTTTCGCATTGGTCAATGTTATAACCGTCTTGAGAAGCCTTACGAGGCGGTTGATTATTTCGAAAAGGCCTTAAGCGACGAGGGGCTCGAAGACAGGGATCGGCTGGATATCCTGGATCGCCTCGCCGTGACCCAGGAACAAAACGGTAACATGAAGGAGACCATGCGCGCTCTGGAGGGGGCCTGTTCTCTCGATTCCACCTATCGTGAAGTCGGAAAAAGGCTTGAGCATATCAAACAAAACGCCGAGAAATCAGGGCGTTTCTTCCGTCTCATCAGTGGTGGCTACCTGGTGGCCAGTGACCTTGAGCAGGCCCGAAAAAAAGCGCAGCAGCAGGCCAAATCCATCGAGGTGGTTCTTGTTGAAAGTTATAGTGTGGACAAGGGCGAACTGGGTAAGTCGTTAAGTGAATATTATGGCTGTCCTTTTGTGGCCTATACCGAGGGCAGTGTTGGTCCCAAGCCCAATTGCGTCAAGGGGATCACCCAGAAATTCTTCCGCACCAATAAGTGCATCCCCCTTTACGACGAGGATCATAATCTCCTTCTGGCCATAGATAACCCCACGGACATTGTTCGGGCCGACAATGTCAAGATGTCCCTTAATCTCAATGACCTTGAGCTTGCCGTCGCCCTGAAGGATGATATAGATAAGTTTATTGATGTCTATTATGGCATGGAAGAAGCCGCGGCAGATCTTGATGAAGGTGACGATCTTTTTGAACAGTTGGAACTTGTCGATGAGGCCGAAGAAGAGGAGGAGCAGGTCCCGGATACCGGCGTGGTTGCCGAGGGTGTTGTCGTGCAGATGGTCAACAAGATTATTGAGGACGCCTATGCCAGAGAGGCCTCTGATGTTCATATTGAGGCCATGCCCGGCAAAAGGGGTGTCCTTATCCGCTTTCGGATTGATGGTGAATGTGTTCATTACAAGACCGTGCCCGCCCAGTTTAAAAAGCCGCTGGTGGCTCGTGTCAAGATCATCTCCAAACTCGATATTTCAGAACGGCGCATGCCTCAGGACGGCAAGATAAAGTTCAAGACCAAGGCCGGCAAGATTATTGAACTCAGGGTGGCGACCCTGCCTACGGTAGGCGGCAACGAGGACGCGGTTCTTCGTGTATTGGCAGCCAGCGGCGCCATGCCTCTGGAAAAAATGGGTCTTCTCGATCATGTCTATGCCAAGTTCAGCCAGATTCTGGCTGTGCCCTACGGTCTCATTCTGGTGGTGGGCCCCACCGGTTCTGGTAAGACCACCACCCTGCATGCGGCTCTGGCCAAGGTAAACACCCCGCAAAGGAAGGTGTGGACTGCTGAGGATCCGGTGGAGATTGTCCAGGATGGTCTGCGTCAGGTTCAGATTCAACCCAAAATCAAACTCGATTTCGGCAGGGTTTTGCGCGCCTTCCTGCGGGCCGACCCTGATGTCATCATGGTTGGTGAGACCCGCGATGAGGAAACAGCCGAAATCGTCGTGGAGGCGGCCTTGACAGGGCACCTTGTCTTTTCCACCCTGCATACCAACTCGGCCCCGGAGACGGTAACCCGCCTCCTCGGTATGGGTATTGATCCCTTCAATTTCGCTGATTCTCTTCTTGGTGTTCTGGCCCAGCGTCTGGTTCGTCGACTCTGTGTCCATTGTAAGGAGAAATATCGGCCAGATCAGGAAGAAAAAGAGCTTATTCTCAGCCTCTATGGTCAGCATAAGGTGCATCCCTTGACGGATAATGATCTCAATATCGACCTTTATCGCAGCAAGGGCTGCCCAAAATGCCAACATGGCGGCTATAAGGGGCGTATGGCCGTCCATGAACTCCTGACCAACAATGATATCCTGCAACGCAAGATCGCCATCAACGCCCCTGTTGCTGACATTCGGGACGAGGCCATGGCAAACGGTATGTTGACCTTGATGCAGGACGGCATCTGGAAGGTACTTGAGGGCCATACCGATCTGATGCAGATCCGTGCCACCTGTGCTAAATAACAGCTTGAATCCACGTAGTGTAAGGAAAAGGTATGAAGAAGATATTAATTGTGGATGATGAAAGTAATTTCCTGTTGAGCCTGGAAGACGGTTTAAAGGAATTTAGTGATTCCTTTGCCATTGCCACTGCCCATAATGGCATAGAGGCCTTGGCTGTCATGAAAAAGGAAGAGGTGGATCTGGTTATTACGGATATCAAGATGCCAGATATGGATGGGTTCGAATTGCTTGCCCAGTTAAGCATTGTTCATGCGGATATCCCGGTTATTGTCATGACCGCCTTTGGCTCTTCAGAGATAGAGGAGCGTCTGGATACCATGGGGGCCTTCCAGTACATTGAAAAACCTATTGATTTCGATGTGTTGATTGAGAGGGTAAAAGAGGGGCTGGCGGCCGGGGAAAAGGGCCATATCTCCGGGGTTTCTCTCTCTTCCTTTATGCAGCTGCTCTCCCTTGATAAAAAAACATGCACCCTCCATGTCACCTCAGGTCCACATGTGGGCACGCTCTTTTTTCTCAACGGCGATTTGATGAATGCCTTCACCGACACCCTGCAGGGGCAGGAGGCTGCTCTGGAAATAACCTGCTGGGATCCCGTGGAAATTACCATCCAGCAGCTGTGCCGGCAGCGGCAAAGGGTGATTGAGGCGCCCCTTGGTTTTATTCTCATTGAGTCGGCCCGCATGAAGGATGAACGCCAAGAGCACGATGCCGGCGGCAAAGCTGTGGAGAAAGAGAAGAAAAAAACCTCGTCCGGCGAGGGTGTTAGCCGGGAGATAGATCCGGCTACTCTGACGCAATCGCCGCAGACAGCAACAGAGATTGATCCTGCTTCCCTGGTTTCAGCACCTGAAGAACCAGCAATACTGCCGACCATTGCTCCCATGTTTGAGGCCTTGAAGTCCATGGAAGGCGTGACCGGGCTGACCATTTTGGATCGGGACGGCCTGCTTCTTGCCGAGTATAAAAACGACCATGCCTATGGGCCATATATTGCTATGCTGCTTACTCAAACGGAAAAGCTCAATGGTGATCTGGGCATTTCTCTACCCCAGAGTTTAGTCGTCAATAAAAGAATGGGCAGTAAGATGCTCATCCTGCCCGGCCCTGAAGTTATTGTGGGTTTGCAACTCTCAAGTGATGCCGCAGTGGGTTCCCTGGCGGAGAGTCTGCATCCCATGGTGCAAAGGGTTTCCCTGTAGGGTGATCTTGTGCGTATGTGGTAGAGCAACTTTCAAGGCCTGCTGATTTTTTTTGAAAATGTGGGCCAAGACTTAGATTTGGAAAAGAAATGAACGACTTGTTGAAAGAGATAAAAATGCTCAAGGGAGTGCTGGGGACATTCGTTTATACAGATACCTTTGGTCTGGTTGCCTGTGATCTGCCTCCGTCCACTAATTTTACTCTTCCTGCCATGGAAAGAGTAGGAGACTTTGTAAAACGGTTTTACAGCAATCCCCTCACCGTGGAACTGGATGTCATGAGTTACGAGATCAGGACTGATGCCTCCTTGATGTTACTGAAAAAAATTGATGATCATGCCACCCTGATAACCCTCTGTGATCCAGGGGTCAGCATGCCGCTGGTGAATATGACCACCAGCATGCTGGTGGCCGAGTTGAAGGCAGGGGTAGATTTAATTAGTGAAACGCCAGATCCCGCTACCCTGCAGATTCCGCCAGAGCCGGCAAACACGGCTGCCCCTTCAGCAGCAGCCAAACCCGCCTCCAGTCCTAAGGCAAAGGTTGTTGATGTTGATAAGTTGATGAGCGAAGGACCCTTCGCTGCTATTGCCAGGAAAATTGAGGATTCCATGGCCCGGGCCATTGGGCCGGTGGGCATGATAGTCGTCCGCGACTGTGTGGAGAAATGGGTGGCAAATGGTTCGCCTGCCAAGGATCGTTTTGGCGAATTAATGTCGCTCTTGATCACAGAGATAGGGGACAGCCGCCTGGAAGAGGAGTTCCGGCAGGAGGTGGGCTCGCTGCTCAGATAATTTTCCCCTCCAGCAAAGAGTTGAGAACTACTGCACAAAAAAGCCTGACTGGTTATTGTAACCAATCAGGCTTTTTTGGTGGCCAGGGAAAGAGCGCTTTGTCTAATCGGCACCCATCAACTTGTCATCAAGGGAGCCGGTGACATCGGAGTGGCCTGCCTTGTCAAATTCCATTTGCTGCAGGCTTTCGGCCTGCACAGGATGAGCAGTGATGGGATCCATGGTCCCGGGCTTCTGCATGATCAGGCTCTGGCCAGGCTCATAGGGCAGAGGATTTCCTGTACCGGCGGCGCGGGGCTTTCCGGCTTTGGTGGCGGCCTTCGTTTCTTTTTTTTCAGGCACCAGAGGATTAATAAAGGGAGCAATATCGGCTTTGCCTCCTGATTGTTCTTTTGACTTGATCTGGGCCTCGGCAAGGGAGTTTTGGGCCCTCTTGTCGTCTGGCTGCAGCGAGAGGCCCGCCTGATAGGCCTTGGCCGCATCCCTTGGGCTCTCCAGGTTCATATACATGTCACCCATGCCAAAATAACTTTTGGCATATTTGGGCGCCAGCTTGGCGGCGAGCTGATAATATTTGAGGGCCTCTCTGTATTTCCGAAAACGCTCCATGGAGTAGGCGTATTCAAAATTGATGATGGGGTCGTTGGGGCAATCGCTGATCCCCGAGTGAGCCAGTTCCTTCAGTTTGAGGATGTCTGTTTCCGCTTCAATCTGCTTACGGATGGCCAGGCAATCGGCAGCAAGAGTCTGGTTGACAAAGGGCTGAAAAGCCAGCAGGCCGAGAAAGAGTCCTGAAGTGAGAAAGAGGGTTCTTTTCATTTTAGCGCCTTGTAAGCATGCGGGCTACGCTGATCCGGAGCCGGTCAATAGCTCTTGAGAGAGAGCCGATTTCATCATTTGAATTGATAACCACAGGTTGGTCAAGGCCTTTGCCCAGACTGATTTCTTCGCTGCGATTGTTGAGCCTTATGAGGGGTTGCACAACACCCCTTTCCAGGAAGATGCTGATGACAAAGAGGGTGAAGAGCAAACAGCCGGCGCCGATACCAAGGAGTTTCAAGGCGGTTTGCTTGGCCTGGGCAATGGCCTCGGAGATGGGGATGTAGACCATGAGGTTAGCCACAATTTCATCCATCTGCCAGTTGTAGCCGCTTTCTGAACCATATATGGCAACCTGATCCTTGGGGGCGATGGCAGGGTCAGAGTGACACTCCAGGCAATTTTTGTCGTCCACCTTGAGGGGGATGGCCTGGTAAAAGAAATTGATGCCGTTCTTGGAAATCGTTCCGGTGGCCTCTTGACGTTCCGGATTCGCTTTGAACTGGTTTAGGATCTTTGTCTCAAAGGCATCAGCCCTATTCGTTTCCTTAATGGGGTTGCTGGCTGCATACTTGATCATGAAGCCGGGCATGCGCTGGTGAAAATATTCAAAGGTTGTGGTGCTGGCGGCAAATCCGGACATTAAGTTAGGATAAAAGCGGTCTTTTTCAATGAGCTCGGAGATGAGCGGGGTTTGGTTTTTCCTGAAAAACTGTCGCTGGGCCTGCAGATAGTTAAGGATAATTTCACCCTTGCTTGCTGCTTCTTTGAGAGCGGCCCGCCGGCTGAACTCATAACTTGCCCAGCCCAGAGCAACCAGGACAAGAAGACTGAGAATTCCCATAATAATCATAAAGCGTGTTCGAATACCCACTTATATTCACCCTTTTGGAAAAAAGTTGTTCGGAAAAGTCCAGGTCCTTAAAATAACATTCTTTATTATATTAGAAAACAGGAAAAAAGGGGACAATTAAGGCCTTTGGCCTGGATGTCCAAAAGGAAATTGCCCAAAAGAGCAAGATCCCCTGCGAGCTTTTTTAAGGTAACAACCCCCATAAAAAGAGGCCAGGCTAATAAGCCTGTTTGTACTCTGCAATCTCATGGGAGCGCGCCATGGGAATGGTGATGGTAACAGTGGTCCCTTCGCCTTCAACGCTTACAATATCCATGGTGCAACTCATTTGGGCAAGCATTTTTTTTGATAGGGCGAGACCAAGTCCTGTCCCCTTTTCCTTGGTGGTGTAGAAAGGTTTGCAGACATCATCAATGGCGGCGGCCGGGATCCCGCAGCCGTTATCTTTAATCTTCAGCAATATACTCTGGCCCTGGGAGTGGGCGGAGATGATCAGGCGTGCTTCCTTGTTGTTTTGCATGGCATCCATGGCGTTGGCCAGGATGTTCATGGTGACCTGCTGCAGGGCGCGGCGATCTGCCTTTACCATCTCCGCCCCTGGTTCAATATCAACGCTGATACTGATAAGGGTATCTTTGACACCGGAATAAGCAGTGATCAGTTGGGTATTGTGCATGATGAAATCGGCAAGATCCATCACCGTGGTCTGCGGTTGTTCATACATGTTAAAGTTCTTGAAGGACTTCAACAGATGCTCAATCCTTGATATCTCTTCAGAGACGCGAATAAAATAGACCTCGATCTCATCAGGGGAGAACCGGTCTATATTCTTTTGCAGAACCGTCAGGGCCATTTTGATGGAGTTGAGAGGGTTACCGATTTCGTGCCGGATGCCTGAAAAAATATAGCCGACATTATTCATGGTGACCACGGCTTCGGCAATGGAATCCATCCTTTTCTGGTCAGTAATGTCCTGGAGGATAATGGAGATAAGATGACGGGATTTTGCCGGGGCATCAAGGGTGTAGCGAATCAAGCGCTCGCCATGTTTTTTGACGATCTTTACCTTTTGGGCGGTTGTCGCGGCCTGCAGGGTATTTATTGTTGAGGCGATGGTCGGATAGAAAGAAGCAAAATCAGGGGAAAGGGTGATAAGGCCCAAGATTTCGGACGCCTGCTGATTGTAATAGGGGACAACCTCTTTTTGCAGATCAATGATGACAATGCCGAGATTTATCTCATGCAGGATGTTGCGGAAAATCTGACAGTCGCACTCGTCTGAAGATGGGGTCATGGTGTTGGCAGGAGTATCAGGTTTAGCAGGAGTAACTCTTGTTATGATCAGGCCCATTATTGTGCGCATTTTTTATTTGTCAAGTGCGGCTTGCTGTTACCTCATGAAAACAAATACATAATATATCTTCTGAGGTCTTGGGCCCTGGGAAGGGAGAAATATGGTTGCATTAATCAATCAGGCGGTATAGTCGTAAAGAGCATAAGTGAATATAGTGTGGTAAGCGGCTGTTTTGGTACTCTTTTCGAGAATATTTTCGAATCTTTTGTCTGCAGGGGCAGCTGCTTTTCCGGATGGCTGCCGGTTTTTTTGAAGCGAGAGGCGTTCTTCCGGCTCAGCGGCCACCATGGATAGCGCGGGTTTTATTATTGTACGGGAAACAAGGGATCAACGAGGCGGGCATGGCAAAGAGAGTACGGGTAAATAGGAGCGATCTGGCGGCAATCACCTGTCCCCATTGTTCGAGCATGAAACTTATCTCTGTTAATAAATTCAAGGGAGTCAAGCATACCCTGAAGGTTAAATGCACCTGTGCTAACAGTTTTTCGGTTTCTTTGGATTTTCGAGGCCGATATAGGAAATCAACAAATATCCCCGCCAGATATGTCAAACTTGACAAAGATATGAAAAAAATGGGGCAACAGTTGGCGCCCAATCTGAAATGCAAGGTGGCGGATCTGTCACTGAGCGGTCTGGCCTTGACCATAAGCGGCTCCCATGATCTGGAGGTGGGTGATGACCTTCTGGTGGAATTTTTCCTGGATGATACTGCAAAGACCTACCTTAAGAGAAAGACCATTGTCCGGGTGCTTGGTTCGGGCTTTGTCGGCTGTCAATTTGATGAGGTGGATTCACCGGCCTATGACAAGGCCCTTGGTTTTTATTTGATGCCTTGACCCTCCTTTCTTTTTCCTCTTTGTTTTCGGGTCGCGCTTTTTTTTAAAAAAGTGTGGCCTTTTTTTATGTTTTCAGCCGTTGTCATGATGCTTTTGTCAGTCTGGGCAACGAATTGAGGTGAGGCAGTGGTTACTCTCCTTAAAGTCTGCTATGGTTGGACCTCACAGGCAAGACCTCCCTGTGATACCTCTTGAACAGACCGGGTGTGGGGATAATAGCTGAGGTTGAAAAAAAACGGCTACCCCTTTTTTTACAGGTGAGATCAGTCAGGGGGAGTCGAGAAAGCCGTGAGTATAATGGACATCATTCTTATGTTGTGGCAGGGGCTGGCCTTGCCTCTGGTGAAGTTGATTTTTTATATCTCTCTGGGGCTGGCTTTTGCCAATTTCATTGAATCACTCAACTGGACCCATAAGATTGCCCTTGTTGCCAGGCCCCTTATTCGACTGGGCCATCTTTCCAGCGTTACAGGGGCGAGTTTTTCCATGGCGTTTTTCTCCGGAATTGCCGCGAATACCATGCTGGCCGAGGCCTTTGACCAACAGCGTATTGATAAAAAAGAGCTTGTCTGCGCTAATCTCTTTAACTCGCTGCCCACCTATTTTCTCCACCTGCCCACCATGTTCTTCATCTCCGTGCCCCTTATTAAAGGCGCGGCCCTGATTTATGTGGCGATCACCTTTTTGGCCGCTCTGCTCAGGACCCTCATTATCCTGGTGGTGGGCCGTTTTTTCCTCGAAGAAAAAAAATATACGGGGTTGGGTCTGGCCGCAGAAAAACGTCTGACCCTGCGTCAAGCCCTGGTCAAAACAGGCAAGCGGTTTCGTAATCGCTTGAAAAAAATAGTTTTTTTTACGGTGCCCATTTACACTGTTATCTTCCTCATTAATAAGGGGGGGGGCTTTGACGTACTGGAAGCCTTTATGGCCGACCATCTTGGTATTCTTTCCTGGCTTCATCCGCAAAGCCTTGGTATTATTGTCCTGCACCTCACCGCTGAATTCACAGCCGGCCTTGCTGTGGCAGGCGCCTTGCTTGAGGCGGGAACCATGAGCTATCGGGAGATTGTTCTGGCTTTACTGGTGGGAAATATCCTTTCCTCCCCTGTGCGTGCCGTTCGTCATCAGCTCCCGTATTATGCCGGGATCTTTTCTTCTCGCATTGCCATCGAGCTGATAGTGTACAACCAGTGTTTCCGGGTAGGCTCGCTGGTGGCGGTGAGTCTTGTCTATTACCTGTTCTTCTGAGAATAGCTGAATTTATGTGTCGATTCCTCTTTATCTTCCTGGTCTCTCTTTTAGTGGCAGGACCTGCGGGTCCTGCAATGGCAATGACCGGTAATGATCCGTTTCCGGTTCATGCCTCCATGCGGCCCAATGTGGAATTCTGGGAAAAGGTCTATTCCGCATACCCTTCCACCAAGGGTGTGCTCCATGACAGTAAGAATTTGGCGATTATTTATGAAGTCATAGATCTTGCTCCTCATGGTTATGGCAGCAGGCAGGTGAATAGAAGACGGGTCAAGCAGGCCAAGGAACGGTATCAGGCCATGCTTGCCAGGTTCGCCCAGGGAACACCGCCAAAAACAGGGATTGAACGCCATGTGTATGGGATGTTCGGACCCAGTCCCACCAGGGATGCGTTCCGCCGGGCGCGGGACGATATACGCTGTCAGACCGGCCAAAAAGATAGGTTTCTGGCGGGATTGAAGCGCTCCGGTAAGTATCTTGAGCGGCTACAGGATATTTTTAGAAATCAGGGCCTGCCTGAGGATCTTGTCTATCTGCCCCATGTTGAGTCTTCTTATAATTATGAGGCCTATTCCAAATTCGGTGCCGCCGGTATCTGGCAATTCACCCGGGCCACCGGGAAACGCTTTATGCAGGTTGATTACGCTGTTGATGAGCGCCGCGACCCCATTGTCGCTTCGCATGCTGCTGCCAGGTTCCTGGCGGCAAATCATGAGCTTCTGGGGAATTGGCCTCTGGCTCTCACTGCCTATAATCATGGCCCCACCGGCATGGTCCGCGCTGTCAGGGAAAAGGGGAGTTATGCCCGGATATTTGATGAATATGACGGCAAAAGGTTTGGATTTGCCTCGCGTAATTTTTATGCAGAATTTATTGCAGCCCGTCATGTCGCCAAAAATTATAAGAAATATTTCGGTAATATAAGTCTTGATAAGCCGGTTGCTTATCACACCATTGAGATGGCCGGCTATGCCCCGGCGGCCACCATCGCCGATTTTTTTCATGTTCGGGTAGATGAGATCAGGAGGGTAAATCCTGCCTTGCGCCCCCCTGTTTTTGATGGCCAAAAGCATATTCCCAAAGGTTACAGGCTCCGTTTGCCGGGACAGGCCCAAAAAATGGCCAGGATGTCAATGGCCTTACCTTCTTCGCTCTTTGAAAAGAGCCAGAAGAGATTGCAGTTTTACCGGGTTCAACGGGGTGATACGGCCGGCAAGATAGCCAGGCGCCATAAAGTCAGTATCAATGAACTGGTGGCGGCCAATGGCTTGAGCCGCAAGGCCACGATTTATGTGGGCCAGAATCTGAACATCCCCGGGTCGGGCAGAAAGGCCACCATGGTGGCCTCAGCAGCCCCAAGCCGGAGGCAGAATCAGGGGGTGCCTACTTTGGCCACCTTAAAGGGCAAGGTAATGGCCAGGGCCCTTGAAGAGGAGAGGAGTGACGCCGCGCCGGTGGGCAGCCTTGCCAAGTGGCGGCCGCAGGGGAATCCCCAGGGAATGATCGCGGCTCGGGAGGAAGAGAGACCTCTTCGGCCCCTGGTGGCCCGGACCGTCAAAAAGCGAGTGGTGGCAACACAAATGCCGACGGTGGCTGATGTTCCAAGGCTTTCCCCTGTGGTGGTTGCGGATCTCTCCGAAGGGCTCCTTTCCCTCAGCGCCCCCCAGCAGGAATCCGAGCTTCTCACCTCTTCCGTAAAGGTTGAGCCGTCTCCCTCCTTGGCGGCGGAGCAACAGGGGCGCAGCCTGATTACTGAGACAGCAGACCTGGGTCGAGAAGAAGAGATTGTGGTGGCGGAAGAGACCGCTTTGGAGGTAGCTGAAGCCGGGGAAGCCGGTGGCGAAATCAATCCGCTGGTCTTGGTTGGTAATTTCGATGTTGCCAGGCTGAAAACCGTCAAGGGAAGCCCCACCGGCACCATTCAGGTCGAAGTGGAAGAGACCCTGGGACATTATGCCGACTGGCTTGAGATTCCCACCCATAAAATAAGGTCGCTTAACCGCTATCGTTTCGGGAGGGCGATTCGTTACGGTCAGGAGTTGCAGCTGCCCTTTGCCAAGGTTTCCAAGGATAATTTTGAAGAGCGGCGTTATCTTTATCACAAGGAACTGGTGGAAGATTTTTTTGTGGCCTACCGGGTGGAGAGCGAGACGAGCTATCGGGTAAAGAAGGGTGATACGCTCTGGAGCTTATGCCACGATGAGTTTGAGCTGCCCTTCTGGCTCATCAAGCAGTATAATGCCGGCTTTGATTTCCACGCCATGCGTCTGGGCTCGGAAATTAAAGTGCCCGTGGTCACTGAGATCGATGCGGACAGCCACGTTGCGGAGGTGATTCCCGTCCCTCTGGCCGGCAGATCCCTGGCAAAAAACATGACCCCCCTGTAGCTGGCCTGGCACGAGAAAATCTGGATGCCGATAACTTGTTAATATAATCAAAATAAAAAATAATCATTTACTCTGAATGAGGGCGCATATCTTTGTTCTTTCTTCAACTCCGTGCTGGAATAGAACCCCGCTCTTGAGGTAAGGGTTGAAGTTCCCCTGTGGCCCAAAGAGAAAAAGATGCCTCTTGTCTGCCCTTGTGGTTTGACGCCACTTCTTTAGAAGTCGCGTTGTCTTCTGAGGCGCTTCTCCCTTTGCTAAAGGTCCGGGCGGCAGCAGCTGTTGCCTGGTTCCAGGTCTGAATTCTTATGAAATTGTCTGATCCGCACACCGTTTATCTCAGTGACTACCAGCCCCCTGAATTCTTTATCGATACCGTAGACCTCTCCCTGTCGTTGTTTGCCGACCACGCCCTTGTGACCTCAACAATGAGCCTGCGCCGGTCCAAAGAGGCCAGCGAACATGCCCCTCTTGTCTTGGACGGCGAGGGGCTTTCCCTCCAGGAAGTGGCCGTTGATGGGGTGATTCTTGATCCTGCGCAATATGAGGTGGGGGAGCAGTGTCTTACGCTCTTTAAGGTCCCGGCCTCCTTCGCCTTGCGCTGCCTCACCGTAATTTATCCCCAGAAAAACACTGCACTGGAAGGTCTCTATCAATCAAATGGTAATTTCTGCACCCAGTGCGAGGCCCAGGGCTTTCGCAAGATAACCTATTATCTTGACCGGCCCGATGTCATGGCCCGTTTCACCACCACCATAGAGGCGGATACCACTATCCCTGTCCTCCTTGCCAACGGTAATCTTGTTGAAGAGGGCAGGGTGGGGCAGCAGCGCCATTTTGCCCGCTGGCAGGATCCCTTTCCCAAACCCTGTTATCTCTTTGCCATGGTGGCCGGGGATCTGGTGGCCATTACGGATTGCTTTACCACCAGAAGTGGCCGGCTGGTTGACCTCCATATCTATGTCCAGGCCCATAACAAGGAGCGGTGCGGCCATGCCATGGCCTCTTTGCAGAAGGCCATGAGGTGGGATGAAGAGGTCTTTGGGCTTGAGTATGATCTTGATCTCTATATGATCGTGGCCGTGGATGATTTCAATATGGGGGCCATGGAGAATAAGGGGCTCAATATCTTTAACTCCAAATATGTGCTTGCCGAACCGGCCACAGCCACGGATGACGATTATGAAGGGATTGAAGCGGTCATCGCCCATGAATATTTCCATAACTGGACCGGCAACCGGGTGACATGCCGGGACTGGTTTCAGCTCAGCCTCAAGGAAGGCCTCACCGTCTTTCGCGATCAGCAGTTCACCGCGGCCATGACCTCTCCTGCTGTAAAGCGCATCAATGACGTGCAGATGCTCCGCAATGTCCAGTTCCCGGAAGACAGCGGCCCCATGGCCCATCCCATCCGGCCGGACCATTATATGGAGATCAATAATTTTTACACGGTCACCATCTACGAAAAAGGGGCGGAGGTGATCCGGATGATCCATACCCTGCTCGGACCTGTGGGGTTCCGGCAGGGAATGGATATCTATTTTGACCGCCATGACGGCCAGGCCGTTACCTGTGATGATTTTATCGCTGCCATGGCTGCCGGAGGCAACAGGGATCTCAGCCAGTTCAAGAACTGGTACAGCCAGGCCGGCACCCCCGAGCTGCAGGTGGAGGGGCATTATGATGAGCGGCAAAAAACCTATACCCTCTCTGTCGAGCAGTCCTGCCCGCCCACTCCCGGTCAGAAGAGCAAAAAGCCGTATCATCTGCCCCTCAAGGTGGGGCTGCTGGCTGCAGATGGCACCTCCCTGCCCATGGGCCTGCCCGCTGAGGAAACAGGAGCCGGCACCTTGAAAATTCTGGAGGTGCGAAAGCGCCAACAGGAGTTTGTCTTCAGCAATATTCCGGAAAGGCCCATTCCCTCACTGCTTGGGTCCTTCAGCGCCCCGGTAAAGCTCTCTTATCCCTATAGTGAAGAAGAACTCCGCTTTCTCATGGTCCATGATCCGGATGCCTTTAACCGCTGGGAGGCCGGACAACGCCTGGCCTGCCGGGTACTCCTGGCGCTGGTGGCCGATTTCCGGGCCGGTCGGCCGCTGGTGCTGGCTGCTGAATTTGTTGCTGTCTATGCCACTCTCCTGCAGGAGGCAGGTGATCCTGCCCTGCTGGCCCGTCTCCTGGTCTTGCCCACGGAAAAATATCTGGGGGAACAGATGGCGGTTATTGATGTGGACGCCATTTTTGCGGCCCGGCAATTTGCCCGCACTGCCTTGGCAGAGCAGCTCTTTTTGCCGTTTAGGGCGTTGTATCAGGCGATGTCTTCTGACCTCCCCTACTGCTATGATCCCGCCCTGAGTGGCCAACGGCTTCTGAAAAACACCGCCCTGGCCTATCTGATGATGACCGGCAGACCGGAGGCGGTTGCCCTCTGCGGCCAGCAGTTTGAGCAGGCAGATAATATGACCGACGCCCTCACTGCCTTCCGGGCCATCATGCACGGCCCCGAGAGCAGCCAGCGCCAGGCGGTCCGGGAGGCTTTTTTCCGGCAATGGCAGCAGGACAGCCTGGTCATGGATAAATGGTTCTCCGTGCAGGCCACAGCGCCCCTGGCCACCACCCTGGCCCAGGTCAAGGAGTTGACCTGTCATCCCTCCTTTTCCCTGGCCCAACCCAATAAGGTGCGCGCCCTGATCGGTGCCTTCAGTACCGGCAACCAGGTCTGCTTTCATGAGAGTTCCGGTGCGGGCTATCGCTTTTTGACCCAGCAGGTGCTGGCCCTGGACAGGACCAATCCGCAGATAGCGGCCCGCCTTTTGGGGCCCTTGAGCCGTTGGCACCGTTATGATGCAAAGAGGCAGATACTGATGAGAGCCGAGCTTGAGCGCATTCTTGGCCAAGAGTCCCTCTCCACGGATGTCTATGAAATCGCCGCCCGGAGTCTGGGCGGCGCCTAACTTTTTAAAGAGGAAGCTACTATGGATATTTCACAGGCCATTACTGTCATGAAAGAGGATCCGGAATTTACCCAAAATGTCGGGATGATCCTGGTGCATAACGGCGTGGTGCGGGCCTGGTCACGCCAGAGCCATGAACAGGTGGCATATCTGGAGGTGACTCCTGACCAGCAGAAGGTTGAGGAGATCAGGCAGGAGTTCCTGCAAAGGGAAGGCATCTTCGATATTATCATCGAGGCCAAGGAGGGCCGCTTCCAGCCCGGCGACGATCTGCTCTATATCATTGTGGCCGGTGATATCAGGGAAAATGTCAAGCCCGCCCTTGCTGATCTCCTGGACCGCATTAAGGCGGAGGCCATCACCAAGAAAGAGGTGGTAACCGCTTGATTCCGGCAGGCAAGTGGGGTACATATCTGTTTGTTTATTAGTTGCTGAGATGAAAAATAACCGAAAGTGATTTTATGTATACCGCTTCAGATTTACGCAAAGGCCTGAAGATAGAGATCGACGGCGAGCCCTATATCATTACCAATTTTGAATTTTCCAAGCCCGGTAAGGGCCAGTCCCTCTATCGCTGCCGGTTGAAAAATATGGTGACCGGCAATGCCTTTGATAAAACGTATCGCTCCAATGAAAAGTTCAAAAAGGCGCCCCTGGATGAGCGGAAAATGCAGTTTCTCTACCATCAGGGTGATGAGTATCATTTCATGGATACCAAGAGCTTTGAGCAGTACATGATCACCAGGGAACACCTGGAGGATGTCACGCCTTTCATGGTGGACAACATGGAGGTGGATGTGCTGCTCTTCCATGGCAACCCCATAGGCGTCACTCTCCCTAATTTCGTCAATCTTACGGTCACCAAGTCAGATCCCTGGGTGAAGGGAGATACCTCGGGTACCGATACCAAACCGGTGACCGTGGAGACCGGCTATGAACTGCAGGTGCCCCCCTTTGTGGTGGAAGGGGAGAAGATTCAGATAGATACCCGTACCGGTGCCTATATGACCCGGGTGAAAGAATAGGTTCTCTGAACAATGATTTTGCAACGCCTTCAGCAGCGGGCTGCCCTTATCCAGGCAGCCCGCTTTTTTTTTATTGCCCATGACTATCTTGAGGTGGAGACCCCCATCCGTCTCCCCGCCCTTATTCCGGAGGCCCATATCCGTCCCCTGGCCTCGGCATCCTGGTTTCTGCAGACCTCCCCTGAGCTCTGCATGAAACGGCTGCTGGCTGCCGGGGCGCCCCGGCTCTTCCAGATCTGCAAGTGTTTTCGGGAGGGGGAGAGAGGCAGCCGGCATCTGCCGGAATTTACCATACTGGAGTGGTATCGACTGGATGGCCACTATCAGGACCTGATGACGGAAACCCAGGCCTTCCTTCAGAATCTGGCGGCCGGGGTCCAGCAGGAGAGGGGCTATGACCAGGAAATCATCGGCCTCATCCTGCAGCCTCAGTGGCAGAGATGGACACTTCATGAGGCCTTTGCTTGCCACGCCCCCATCTCCCTGGAAAAGGCCCTGGCCGACCACTGTTTCGAGGAGGTCCTTGTGGAGCATGTGGAGCCGCAACTGGGATTTGAGCGCCCCTGTTTCCTG
>JAVLBA010000025.1:0-34133 GCA_031581485.1 Desulfurivibrionaceae bacterium
GGGACATACTCCTCCCAGAAATAATCATCAAAATGTTTATCCAACAGGGTGCCGTCCATATCCAGGAGCACGGTGTCGATCTTCTGCCATTCTATCTGGGGAGCAATTTTATTTCTCAGCATATATTTATTTCCCGTTCAGGATATCTTCCACCCTGTTTCCGCCGATTTTCTTGTTAAAAAACAGATCAATAAAGGGACGCACCCTCTCGTACTCTTCCGTACCGATAAGAAAACCCGGCAAGGGTCTGGCCCTTCTGAGCCGGGCCCGGGCCTGCTCCTTGATGGCGGCGGGCAAAGGCGGCTCCCCGGCCTCCTCCAGGAAGAGGAGCAGATCATGCATATTGCCCCAATAACCGCCCTGGCCGACATGTTCAATGAGCTGCTGGGCAGCCGTGGCGGCCGTGAGGTAGAATTGGGGGAGCTGGGCCGCCTCTCCGGACCGGCATTTCTGCAGAGAGGCAAAACTGCGGCAGGCAAAGGGCCGCACCTCGTATATCTGGCATCGGGCCTCGGCCAGATAGGGACATACCCCTGCCTCTCCTTCTTCTTCGACCTCCGGCTCCCTGCCCTCTGTCCCGTGCAGACAGCGCGCCGCCAACTCGTTGGTGGTTTCCGTCACCAGGGGCGGGGCCGTAGCCCCCTCTGCTGTCTCGGCCGGCCGACTGTGGCCGCTGGTGCTGATAAAGCGGCGGATGAGATCGGCCTCCACGGCCGTCATGGTCACCTTCCGGGTGCAGCAGGTGGCACAGCCCGGCTGGCAGACAAAGGGGAGGGAATACGCCTCCAGCCACTGCTCAAAGGTGCTGTAGAGGGCGAGCAGGAGCTCTTGGCGCCTGTCTGTCATGGTCGCTCATCCTTTTTTGTATCCGGGGAGCGAACCCCCTTGATCAGCTTTTTGACCAGATCCTCAGGAGTCCATTTCAGGGCCAGAATATAGACCACCACTGCCAGGGCAAGATCATCAAGCCAGCCTGCCAGCAAGATCTGGTCCGGGAAGATATCCATGGGGAAGATGATGTAGAAAAATCCCGCCAGCAGAAGGAGCTTGACGCTCCAGGGCGCATCCCTGTGGAGAAATATATGCCACAGCAGCCTTATTTTATTAAAAAAGCCCATCACAGCCGCACACTGCCGATGAGCTCTGAGGCGCTCGTTCTGCCGCTCTCCAGTAAATAGTCCCGGAAACCCTTGACCAGCTCACCGCTCACCGCCGGGTTGATGAAATTTGCCGTGCCGATCTGGACCGCAGTGGCGCCGGCCATCATAAACTCAATGACGTCTTCCAGATTAGTGATGCCGCCCATACCGATAACAGGGATTTTCACCGCTGACGCCACTTGATAGACCATGCGCAGGGCCACGGGCTTGATGGCCGGGCCGGAGAGGCCGCCGATGATATTGGCCAATTTGGGCCGGCCTGTTCTGCTGTCAATGGCCATGCCCATGAGGGTATTTATCAGGCTGAGGGCAGTGGCCCCCGCCTCTTCAACGGCCCGGGCAATAAGCACTATATCCGTGACATTAGGTGATAATTTGACAATAACCGGCCGCGAGGATTCCTTGACCACCACCCCGGCAACCCGGGCTGCCATGAGGGGATCCGTGCCAAAGGCAACGCCCCCCTTCTTGACATTGGGACACGATATATTCACCTCCAAGGCCGCTATGCCCTCCACATCAGCCAGCCTGGCGGCCAGCTCTCGATACTCCTCCAGGGAGTCGCCAAGGATATTCACCACCACGTGGGCGCCAAGTTGGCGTATCATGGGCATTTTTTCGGCAATAAAGCGCTCCACTCCCACATTCTGCAGCCCGATGGCATTGAGCATGCCGCTGGCGGTTTCCACTACCCGGGGCGGCGGGTTGCCGGGCCGGGGCCGCAGGGAAATACCCTTGACCACAATGGCGCCCAGGGAGGAGAGGTCGACAAAGGGGGTGAATTCTTCGCCATAGCCAAAGGTGCCAGAGGCGGTCATGATGGGGTTGGCCAGCTGCCAGCTCCCTATTTTGACGCTGGTGTCTACAGCCATATCTCCTCCGCCGCAAAAACAGGGCCGTCTTTGCAGACATGCACATATTTCTGTTCGTCCTCAGCAAAACCGGGACGTTGCACCGTACAGCCCAGACAGGCCCCCATGCCGCAGGCCATCACGGCCTCCAGGGAAACCTGACAGGAACAGGCATGGTCCCTGGCCAGACGGGCCACCCCCTGCATCATGGGCGTGGGCCCGCAGGTATAGATGGTTGCCGGCCCCTCCTTGATTTCCAGGGCCAGGAGGTCGGTGACCAAGCCGTGCAGGCCCAGGGAACCGTCATCCGTGGCCAGAAGCAGCGGCGCCCTTTCCCGCAAATCCTCCATAACCAGGAGCTCTCGGCTGTTGCGCCCCCCCAGGAGAATCGACATCTTTTCGCCGGGCAGACGGGCCTTTATGGCGCTGGCCAGAAAAAGAAGCGGTGCCACCCCCACTCCGCCGCCCACCAGACAATGATGGGCAGAGGAATGTATCTT
The DNA here is from genome assembly GCA_031581485.1 of Desulfurivibrionaceae bacterium. Classification (GTDB taxonomy): domain Bacteria; phylum Desulfobacterota; class Desulfobulbia; order Desulfobulbales; family SURF-16; genus BM506. The sequence continues at coordinate 2,512 of JAVLBA010000025.1, forward strand.
GAAGCCCTTCCCCAAGGGACCCAGCAACGACACCTCCTGCCCCTGGACCAGGCGAGACATCAGCCGGGTCCCCTTGCCCACGATGCGGTAGAGCAGCGTCAAGACGCCGTCTGCCGCCTGATGGATGGAGAGAGGACGGCGCAGCAGGGGGTCTGTGGTGGCCTCTCCCACGGCGATCATGACAAACTGGCCAGGCTGCGCTGCCCCGGCCAGCCGCGGAGAACGGATCTCCAGCCGCCAGGTATCAGGCCCCACTGTTTGGTTTGCCAAGATCTGGCCATCTTCTAAATATTGCAAGGTCACTCCTGATGGCGTCGCAAAAACTCCGATCTCCTGCGTCGTGGCGGCATCTCGAGTACTCAGCGTACCATATGTACGCTTCCGTGCCCTCGATACCACCACTCCTTGGATATCAAATTTTTTGCTTAGCCATCTCAAACGGTACGATGGGCTTTGTGCGAGTTCACCACTCCTGGGGCCACCATCATTATATTAGCCGCGTCTGGGCAAAAAGGCTGGTCCGGGCCGGTTATTCAGCGGGCAAGGTACTGATTAAATTATGGATTCTCTCCAGATCATCCAGAGAGTAATATTCGATCTCGATCTTTCCCCGGTCGCCATTCTGGATGATTTTTGACTTTGTGCCAAAATGACGGATAAAATCATTGGAGAGGGTCCGGCAATAGGAGGAAGGGATCGGTTTTTTGAGTGCAGGTGGCCGCGACGAGCCACCCTTGGCGCCGTTCTTCTGCCTGATGGTCCGCACCAGGACCTCTGTCTGCCGCACCGAAAGCTCCTTGGTGATGATTTTATCCCGAACAGACTTGACCTCCTCGGGGTCCTTCACCCCCAGGAGCACCCGGGCATGTCCCATGGTGAGTCGCCCGGAGCCGATATCCGCCTTGACAAAATCGGGCAGCTGCAGCAATCGCATGGTGTTCGCCACCGTGGATCTCTCCTTGCCCACCCGTTTGGCGACCTCTTCCTGGGTGAGAGAAAACTCTTTCACCAGTTGCTGGTAGGCCAGGGCCTCCTCAATGGGATTGAGATTTTCCCTCTGGATATTTTCAATCAGGGCCAGCTCCAGCCGATCCTGGGTATCCACATCACGGAGAATCACCGGCACATCTGTCAGACCGGCCAGCTTTGAGGCCCGCAAGCGACGCTCCCCGGCAATGAGGAGGTAGCGCTCAGGGATATCGCCGGCCGTGACGATAAGGGGCTGCAGCACTCCCTTTTCCCCAATGGATTCAGCCAGTTCCTGAAGGGCCTCCACAGCCATGTCCTTGCGGGGCTGGTAGGGATTGGGGTCGATTGTGCTGATGTCACAGAGGAAATATTCCCCTTCCGCCGCCACCCTATCGTCATCTTCCGCCATTAAAGCGCCCAGGCCTCTGCCCAGGCGATCGCCGCTGCCCATCATGCCTGCCTCCCTGTCTCTGCCACCACCTGCTTTTTGAGAAATTCTTTACCCAGATTCATATAGCTCATTGCCCCTGCAGAACTTTTATCATATTCAATAACGGATTTGCCATGGCTCGGACATTCACTGAGGCGGACATTGCGCGGAATCACCGTACCGTAGATTTTATCGGCGAAATGTTTCTTGACCTCCTTGGCCACCTGAAACGTCAATTTGTTGCGGCGATCATACATGGTGAGCAAAAGGCCCTCAATGACCAGCCCGGGGTTGTAGGAGTTCTTGACCAGTTTGATGGTCCGCACCAGCTGACTAAGCCCCTCCAGGGCAAAATATTCGCATTGCATGGGGATAATTACCGAATCCGCCGCGCTCAGCGCATTCAGGGTAAGAAGACCCAGAGAGGGCGGACAATCAATAAAAATATAGTCATAATCCGCCACCACCTGGGCGAGCACCCCGGCGAGAAACTTCTCCCTCTTCTTCTCCCGCATCAGTTCCACTTCAACACCAATGAGATCAATCCCTGTGGGCAGCACCCAGAGGCCCGCCACCGTAGGAGAGGGCACCACGGCCTCCCCTGTTTTGCGTGGGTCGATATAACAATGGTAGAGATGGGTGTCCTGGTGAGAGACCTTGAGCCCCACGCCGCTTGAGGCGTTGCCCTGCGGGTCCGAGTCCACCAGCAGGGTCTTTTTCCCCAGCAGGGCCACGGCCGTGGCCAGATTAACCGCCGAGGTTGTCTTGCCCACCCCGCCTTTCTGGTTGGCCAAGGTGATTATCTTGGCCCCCTGTTCCCTCTTCTGTGTCATAACTGCCTCATTTTTTGGTGTGTCTTTGGCGCTCTTGCGGCGCCGGGGTCTGTCTATATATAAAAGCAATCCAGCCGGGGTGGACCATCCCGCCCCAGGGCAGGCCCGGGAAAAAGGCGGCCGGCACCTGGGCAATATAAATAGCCGATAAAACAAAACAAGAAGAGAAAAAGAGAACTGTCGCCACTCTGGCCACAGAATAAGACATTTTAAGCGAATAACAACCTATTTCGCAATTTTCAGGCGGCGCAGCGCCTCCACCGGCATTGTTCCACGTGGAACAATGCCGGTTAACGATGGAAAATCAACAGGTTGCGATGGCGGTGGTGAGTTCGAGGGTGCGGATGATGCTGGCCAGGGAGATCCGTTCGTGGCTGGAATGGACGTTCTCCATGCCGATGCCAAGAATGGCCGTGGCAAGCCCGTGACTGTTGAAGATATTGGCGTCACTGCCGCCACCCGCCTCCACATAATGAAGGGTTCTGTCCAGGGCCAGGGCAGCCCGGCGGGTGATGGCCAGCAGAGGGGCGTCAAGGTCCAGGGCCATTGCCGGATATTGTTCCGGGAACTCCAGAGAAAAGGCGGGAAGGGGGGCGCGGCACGAGGTGGGGATCTTTTCCAGAAAGATCCGCTCAAAGGATTGTTTATGGCTGGCCAGACGCTCAGCGGAATGGCTGCGGATCTCTCCCTGCAGGGAGACGGTGGCCGGCACAATATTCGTGGCCGTACCCCCGGAGATGAGACCGATATTGGCGGTGGACTCCTGGTCCAACCTGCCGCCGGGAAGTGCAGCGATGATCTGGGCGGCCAGGGAGATGGCATTGATGCCCAGTTCAGGATTAAGACCGGCATGGGCTGCCTTGCCATAGATGGTGGCCAGGATATGCACCGCAGCAGGGGCGCCGATGATAACATTATCAACGCCGGTGGAGTCCAGGGCAAAGCCCTGCCTGGCGCAGAGATGGCTGGGGTCAAAGGCCTTGGCCCCTAAAAGGCCAATCTCTTCACCCGTGGTGAACACATATTCCAGCCGGGCATGGGGAATTTTATTTTCAAAGAGCAACTGGGTCATTTCCATGAGAATGGCGATGCCCGCCTTATCATCCCCCCCCAGCACGGTCTCCCCCTGGGAAGTAAAAACATTATCCTGGCGACATACCTTCACCCCCAGACAGGGCGCAATGACGTCCATATGACAGTTAAAAAAAAGGGGGGATTTTTCCGGTACCGTAGCGGGAATGGCGACGATGAGGTTGCCGGTATCAGAGCCGGTGATGGGGCCCGAATCATCCACAAAGGTGGTAACCCCTGGGAAAATTCGGAAAAATTCCTGAAGATAGGCAGCGACCTTGCCCTCTGCCTTGCCAGGACTGTCGATTTCGCACAGGGTGATGAAATAGGAGGCCAGACGTTCTTGATTAATGGGGGGCAGAAAAGGCATGGCAATATACCCATGAAAAAAGGGTTAACAGAGAGGGGGGGCTGGCCAGGCCGGGAAAGCAGGCGCGAGGGAAGGGCGACCGGAGACGACAAGGGCGAAAGCCGGCCTCTTCCTATTGGCCCCGCCCACTGCCGGGGCAGAGTCTGCCTACCAGGCAGGGAGGCAGAGCATACCGATCAGACGGCCTCCTCAAAAAGGTCATCCTGGTTCATGGAAACCTCCATGGCCCGCACCGGACAGACCGGCACGCAAAGTCCACAGGCCGTACACTTTTCCGGGGCGAAAAGAACCGCCATGCTGGGTCGCTCCACATAAAGGGCGCTGGTGGGACAGACGCCCGTACAGGCCCCGCATTGAATGCAGCGGCTGTCATCACGCCGGATAATGGTGGAAATAGGATCAATCTTGACCCCATATTCCCGCAGAAAGTCGAGGGAATGCATCACATTTTTTTTAAGGCCGGTGAGTTCAAGGACCATGAGCCCGTCATTACCAGGCAGAACGGTGGCCTTCAAAATGTTAAAGTCCACATCGTATTTCTTAACCAGTTCACAGATAATGGGCTTGTCACCCGTCTCCTTGGGGAAATGGAGGACATAAATCTTGGTATGCATAAGTTATTTGGGGAAGAATGAAGAGTATAGGGTACTTCCTGGTCGCTGCACAGGAGGGGTGAAGAAACAACCAAGGAATTTCAGAAAAATAACTCTACCAAATGCGAGGGGAACAGTAAACCTTGCTTTTATCAGGGCTGAACGGAAAAGCGGTAGCCGACGCCCCGTACGGTTTCAATGGCCGCGCCGGCAGGGCCGAGCTTTTTGCGGAGCCCCGAGATCAGAACGTCAATGGCCCGCTCGGTAAGACTATAATCAAATCCCCTGATATCATTGATTATTTGCTGACGACTGTAGACCCAACCCGGTTTTTTGGTGAGCAGGAGGAGGATCTGAAACTCAGAATGGGTGAGATGGATATTCTGATCGGCCGCAGAAACAGTATAGCTATGGGGGCAGATGGTGAGCTGATGGCGGGGAAAAGAGATGTCCGGGGCCACCACATCCTCATCTTCAGACCAGAGACGGCTGCGGCGCAACAGGGCATTGATGCGGGCCAGCAACACCCTGGGACTGAAGGGCTTGGGCAGATAATCATCCGCACCGGCCGCCAGACCGGCGACAATATCCTCCTCCTCCCCTTTGGCGGTGAGCATGAGAACGGGAATGTCGCTGTTATGGACCGTCCGCAGCCGCTGACAGAGAGTGAGGCCATCCATGCCGGGCAGCATGAGGTCAAGGACAATGAGGTCCGGCTGGTGGTCCAGAAAGGATTGCAGCCCCTTTTCGCCGTCAGGGGCGCACCACACCTGAAAATCCGCCTTGACGAGATTGTAGGTGACCAGCTGCTGGATGTCCTCCTCGTCCTCAATGACCAGAATGGAATATCGTCTATCCATGGGGGATCCTAGATCACATGCTCGTGTCTGACAATACGACCCTGAAGCATGTAAATAATGTCCTCAGCGGCATTGGTGGTGTGGTCGGCTATCCTCTCCATGCCCCGGGCAATGGAGAGGAGCAGGGGCTGATAGACCTGCTGGCTGAAGTCATGGTCGACGATCTCCTCCAACTGCTTGCGGATATTGCGCTTGGCAGCATCAACCTCATCATCCAGCTCACAGATATGGTGGGCCAGGGCCGCATCCTCATTGATAAAGGAGTCAAGGCATTGACCGAACATAAGGAGGGTGGTGGCAAACATGGGTTCAAAATCCTTGGGGATGATGACGGTATCAGGATTTTTCTCATGTTTGCGGGCCGTATCAATGAGCATAACCTTGTCCGCCACCTTGCAGGCCAGATCGCCGATACGTTCCAGTTCACGGTTTATCTTCAGGGCGGTGATCACAAAGCGCAAATCACTGGCCACGGGCTGATGAAGCGCCAAAATCTTGAGACAATCCTCTTCGATATTCACCTCAAGGGAGTTGATGTTGGCATCAGCCGCCTGGATATCCGCGGCCAGAACAGCGTCAAGGGTCTGGACGGCCCTGATACTGTTTTTAATACCCTCCTCAACGACGGTACCCAGGTACAGGAGATGCTCTTTGAGGCCATGGATGGAGGAATGGATACTAGTAGTCACAAGCGCACCTCATTAGCCAAAACGGCCGGTTATGTAATCTTCCGTTGCCTTTTTCGCGGGAACGGTGAAAACTTTTTTGGTAAGGCCGTATTCCACAAGCTCTCCCTCATAGAGAAAAGCCGTGTAATCGGAAATACGGGAGGCCTGTTGCATATTATGGGTCACAATAATAATAGTATATTCGCCGTTGAGGTCCCGGATAAGTTCTTCAATATAGGCGGTTGACTTGGGATCCAGGGCAGAACAGGGTTCATCCATCAGGATGATTTCCGGCGACACGGCAATGGCCCGGGCAATACAGAGGCGCTGCATCTGACCACCGGAAAGCCCCATGGCCGAATCATGGAGACGGTCCTTGACCTCGTCCCAGAGGGCGGCCCGCCGCAGGGATTTTTCAGCGGTTTCATCAAGAATGGGTTTTTCATTGATACCGCCGATACGCAGCCCGAAAACAACATTCTCATAGATCGACTTGGGGAAGGGATTTGATTTTTGAAAAACCATGCCCACCCGCCGCCGCAGGTCTATGACATCAACCGACTTGTCAAAGATATTGCGCCCGTCCAGGCTGATGGTGCCGCTAATAGCCAGACCGTCAATGAGATCATTCATCCGGTTGATACAGCGGATAAAGGTGGATTTACCACAGCCGGAAGGACCGATAAGGGCGGTGACCTGCTGGCGGGGAATGTCAAAGGTGAGGTCAAAAAGGGCCTGAGCCTGGCCATAAAAAAGGGAGAGCTCCCTGACTTCAACAATGGGTTCATCGATGCTAATAATGGCTTGGGGGGAATCATTCATCATAGATACGGTCTCAATCAATGGGTAACGGAGAATTTCTTTTTCATCTTATTGCGCAGGATAATGGCAGAGCTGGTCATCACCACCACGATCCCGAGCAGCAGCATGGCGGTCACAAAGACCATGGGTTTCGCGGCCTCCACATTGGGAGATTGAAAACCGATATCATAAATATGAAACCCGAGATGCATGAATTTCCGATCCAGATGCAAAAAGGGGAAATTACCGTCCAGGGGCAGGGAGGGGGCGAGCTTGACCACCCCGGTAATCATCAGAGGCGCCACCTCGCCGGCGGCCCTGGCCATGGCCAGGATGAAGCCGGTCATGATCCCCGGTGAGGCCATGGGCAGCAGGATGCGGGTCAAGGTCTGAAACTTGGTGGCCCCCAGGGCAAAGGAGGACTCCCGCAGGCCGCCTGGTATGGCGCCCAGGGCCTCCTCGGTGGAGACAATAACCACGGGCACGGTGAGAAGACCCAGGGTGAGGCTGGCCCACAGTATACCGCCGGTGCCGAAGGTGGGGGCGGGCAGTTGCTCGGCAAAAAAGAGCTGGTCAATGGAGCCCCCTATGCCGTAGACAAAAAAGGCCAGGCCAAAGATCCCGTAGACAATGGAGGGGATACCGGCGAGATTGTTCACCGCTATCCGAACCAGGCGGACCAAAAAACCCTCCTTGGCATATTCCCGCAGATAAATTCCGGACAAGACCCCCAGCGGAAAGGAAAAAATACTCATAACAAAAATAAGCATAACCGTCCCGAAGATGGCAGGAAAGAGGCCGCCCTCGGTATTGGATTCACGGGGCTCAGCAGAAAAAAGTTCCCACACCTTGCTGAGATAAAGGCGGATCTTGGCAAAAAAGCCCATCTGGTTGGGCTGATAGGCGCGGACAATGGCGGTCAGGGGAATATCCATGGCCCGGCCGCCTGCATCCCTGAACAGGGCCCTGTTCTGCTGCAAGGTACTCTGCAGGGCTCCCTGCCGGGAAAGGTGCTGCTCAAATTCATGGCGAAGGGCAATCTTCTTCTCCTGCAGGGCGAAAAGGGCTGGTGAATTTTCCTCACCCTGATAGCGCAATTTAGCGATTTTTTTATCCAGAGTGGTGAGGCGATGATTAAGGGCGGACAATTTCTCCTGAAACTCCTTGATCTTGGCCTCATGGGGGGCCAGGGCCGCAAGCGCCGCCTGCAGGCGGCGCCAGGAAGAGGCATCCTCCTTGACCTCCAGACCGGGCAATACCAGGGAGTCGAGAAAACCGTGAAAATCGCCATAAGAACGGCGCTCCAGAAGCACCGCATCTAAGGGTCTCTTCCTCTCTTGTATATTGTCCGCTCTAATCCATGTAAAATCAAGGGAATAGAGATCACGATTGGCGATCTTGAGTTGATAGCGCAGCCCTGCGGTATGCTCCTCCTCCTGGACAACTTTCGCCAAATAGGAATCATCCCCTTCCATTTCAAAGAGAACAAGGGGAGCGGGCCAGTAGACACCAAGACCATTACGGAAAATGACAAAGAGCAGGGAGAAGGTCAGGAGCAGAACCAGGGTCAAGGCCGCCCCTGTACCCCAGACAAAGGGCTCGCCTTCCTGCCAATATTTATTTTTCATACGCTTCTTCACCAGTCAAAATATTTCAGGGTTGCCTTTTAGTAGCGGCGATATTTTTTGCGCAGGCTTTCCCGGATAAGTTCCGCCCCGGTGTTCACCACAAAGGTCATGATAAAAAGCAGCACTGCACAGAGAAAGAGCACCCTGTAGAGGGTGCCGTCCACCGGTGCCTCGGGAATTTCCACCGCAATATTGGCAGAGAGGGTACGCATACCGTTAAAGATGGAAAAGTCCATGATGGGGGTATTACCCGTGGCCATAAGAACAATCATGGTTTCCCCCACTGCCCGGCCCAGACCGATCATAGCGCCGGCAAAAATACCGGGGCTGGCCGAAGGCATAATGACCCGCCACACCGTCTGCCAGCGGCTTGCCCCCAGGGCCATGGAGGCTGCGGTAAGATTCTGGGGGATACTGGACAAGGAGTCCTCGGCAATGGAAAAGATGATGGGGATGACCGTGAAACCAAGGCCAAAGGCAATAATAATAGAGTTGCGCTGCTCATACCGGGTCCCGGTATTTTCAAAGAGAAATCGGCTGAAATTGCCGTCAAAAAGAAGCTGCTCCACTATGGGACCGCAGAGATAGGCAAGATAGGCGCTCACCACCAGCACAGGCAGCACCAGAATAAATTCATAGCCGTGCCGCATCTCGCGCACAACCCTGAAACGCTGGGCATACTGCCAAAAAAGGATAAAGAGGAGAAAACCCGCCGGCAGAAAGAGGAAACTCAGGAGCAGGGCGACAATATGGGCCTCAATAAGGGGTGCCAGAACCAGGACGATGAGGAAGCCGATAACCACCGAGGGCACGGAGGCCATGACCTCAACCAGGGGCTTGATAAAACGCTGGAGATGGGGGGGAGCGAACTGGCTGACATAGACAGCCCCGAAGGTGGCCAGGGGCAGGGCAAAAATCATGGCATAGAAGGTGCCCTTGATGGTCCCGAAAAAGAGGGGAGTAATGGAAAACTTGGGCTCATATGCATCGCTGCCCCCAGAGGACTGCCAGACATAGTCAGGGGAGTCATAATTCTCATACCAGACCTTGCCGAACAGGGTGCGCAGACTCACCTCAGGATGGGGGTTATGGAGGGCATTGACCCGTAACTCCCCCTGGCGGTCCAAAGTCATAAGGCCGGAACCCCGCCCGGAGAGGGCGGCCAGAATATAGTTGCCCTGCAGGCTCAACAGATGCCGTTCACTGGTCATATGATCGAGATGGAGGGTGCCCTGGCTGTCAAGAGAGACCAGGGACTTATTACGCTGGGAGGAAAAAATAGTGGCCACTGCCGAGTCGTGGCGCTCCAAGGTATGTATTTGGCGTAGTTTTTTTGTCTCACTGGCAGTGCTGCTGCGCACCCCCATCCAGGTGGAAAGGCCACCGCTCTCGGTGCCCACGGCCAGGGATTGGGAGCCGAAAACCATGGTGAGGGCGGTGATCTCCTCCTTGAAGGCGGGAACCGTATCGGTCAGGACTATTTCCTCGCCGATATCCCAGCGTAACAGGGTGCCCCCCACTGTCCCGGCATAGAGGGCTCGGCCATCACTGCTGAGGACAAAGGCGGAAATCTTTTCAAAATAGGGGGGAATGACGCTGCTTGCCTCTGTCACCTCGATATCGCCGAAAAGGTCCTCGCTCTGCAGGCGGCGCAGGATGGTAAAACTATTATCGGCATGGAGATCGGCCCGGACCAGGAGCGCCTCATCCGGAGTCTGACGGCAGAGGGTGGCAATAAGAGGCGATGTCACTGCCAAGGGCGGGGCGGGCAATTCGGCGATAAGGTAGGAAGGCTCAATGGTGCGGCGGCCCTCCTCGTCAAAACGGGGCTTAAAAGCAATACTGAGCAGGGAAAGGGAGTCGTCTTCCCAGAGCAGGGAGTAGCGCTGATGGCCGGCAGGGGCAAGTTGCTTCAGGGATCTGTCTTGGCCGGCACCAAGATCGACCACCATCTCCTGGCCACCCCCTTTGAGGGGCTCAAAATGGAGCCGGTTCTGGCTATTGATGGTGAAGATATTCTCCTGATAATCATCCAGGCCAAGGGCCAGGATCTTGCCGCTCTGGGCCTGGATGGGCAGGGTATAGAGTTCATCAACCGAAGCGGGCCTGAAAAGGGGGAGCGTCACCTTGACAATGAGAAAAAGGATGGCAATAACACTGAAAATAACTGCAACACCCCCCACGGTGATCACCTTGGTGGCCAGAGAGTCGATCTGTTTGTTTCTGCGCAGCAAACGGGGATCCATGGATAAAGATACTCCAGTTAAAGAGGTACTCCAAGTGCCATTGGCATCAAAAAAGATGAGAAGAATATCGCCTGAGATACCCTTCTCATCTTTTCCTAAAGAGGATTTTCTTTTCCTTACTACTCCAAACTACTCCAGAAGCGCCCGTTGTTTTTCAACAACTTTGGCCGGCAGGGGCAGATAGCCATCCTTGACGACGATCTCCTGACCTTCCTTGGAAAGGACGAACTTCAGAAATTCCCTGGTCAGGGTGGGCAGGGGTTTATTGGGCTCCTTGGCCACGTAAATATAAAGAACCCGCGACAGAGGATACTTGCCGGTCAGGACGTTATCGTAGGTGGGGGCATAGGCCGGATCTCCCTCTTTTTTGGCCAGGTCCAAGACCTTGACCCCGGAGGTGCGGTAGCCGATGCCGGAATAACCGATACCGTTTTTGTCCTCAGTAACGGCCATGACCACAGAGGCGGAACCGGGCTGCTCCTTCACCGTGTCCTTATAGTCCCCTTTGTAGAGGGCCTTCTTCTTGAAATAACCATAAGTACCTGAGGCGGAATTACGACCGTAGGTGCTGATGGGCGCCTGCTGCCACTGACCCGTCAGACCAAGCTGGCCCCAGGTGGTGATGTCCGCCAGACCGCCCTTTCTGGTCTTGGAGAAAATGGCGTCCACCTGGGGCAGGGAGAGGGCATCAAGGGGGTTGTCCTTATGGACATAGACGGCCAGGGAATCAAGGGCCACCCCGATCTGGGTGGGCTTGTAGCCATACTTCTGCTCAAACTTGTCCACTTCCACATTTTTCATGGCGCGGGACATGGGGCCCAGCTGGGCAGTACCGGCAATCAGGGCCGGGGGCGCGGTGGAAGAACCCTTGCCTTCCACCTGAATGCGGACATTGGGATATTTTTCCCGGAACGTTTCCGCCCAATAGGTCATCAGATTATTAAGAGTATCGGAACCAATGGAGTTGAGAGTGCCGGACACCCCGCTGGTTTTTTCATACAGCTTAATGCTGGGGTCAACCTCCACCGCAGCCCCCAAGGCAGGGACAGCGGTAAGGGCGGCCGAGCAGAAAAGCGCGGCACAGGCAAGGGGACGAATAATTGATTTCATGGATGTTCTCCCTGTCAAGATGGAGGCCAAATGGCCTGGGCGGGACGCTTGCGACCCGCAATTGCACGATTAGAGGAAAATAATGCCAGGCCCATGTTAGAAAAATATTAAAAAAACATCATGATGATGTGAGGTGCGCTGCGCTGCCGCCCTGACCTCTTCTATAATTATAGGGGATTTTGCCAGGCAAATGTTAAGATTATATTAAAAAATGGCCAATATCATAAAAAAGTCCCATTTCCCGGGAGGAAAACATCCATGCTACCCTTGGCAAAAAAAATCTGCTACTCCCTACTCTTGCTCCTGGCCCTGCCCTTGCCGGTACACGGCGCAAAACGCCTGGAAAAGGCCACCTTTGCCGGCGGCTGCTTCTGGTGCATGGAGGCCCCTTTTGAGAAAAGGGCGGGGGTGACGGCCGTCATCAGCGGCTACAGCGGCGGCAAGACAAAAAACCCCACCTATGAAGAGGTCTCCGGCGGTGGCAGCGGCCATCTGGAGGTGGTGCAGGTGGAATATGACCCGCAGCAGGTGAGCTATGAACAGCTCCTGGATATCTTCTGGCGCCAAGTGGATCCTACTGACCAGGGGGGCCAGTTTGTCGACCGGGGCAGCCAATACACCACCGCCATCTTCTATCACAATGAAGAGCAGCGCCGCCTGGCCCGGAAATCCAGGGAAGCCCTGGCCGACAGCGGCCTTTATGACAGCGAGATCGTCACCCCCATCCTGCCGGCGGCACCCTTTTATCCGGCTGAGGAGTATCACCAGGATTATTATAAGAATCATAGCCTGCGCTATAAATTCTACCGCTTCCGTTCCGGCCGCGACCAGTTTCTTGAAGGGATCTGGCAGCAGAAGGAGACGACCGACAGTGATGGCGGGGGAGAAGAGGGGCTCACCGCCCTGCAATACAAGGTGGTGCGGGAAAAAGGCACGGAACCGGCCTTTGACAACGCCTACTGGGATAATAAGGCGGCGGGGATCTATGTGGATATCGTCTCCGGTGATCCCCTCTTCAGCTCCACGGACAAGTATGAGTCCGGCACCGGTTGGCCCAGCTTCACCAGACCCCTGAAACCCGAGGCCATTACCGAGGTGGAGGACCGCTTTCTCTGGTCGGTGCGCACCGAGGTGCGCGGCGTCAAGGGCGACACCCACCTGGGCCACGTCTTTGATGATGGGCCCCCGCCTACGGGCCGGCGCTACTGCCTCAACTCAGCAGCCCTGCGCTTTGTGCCCAGGGAGAAACTGGCGGCAGAGGGGTACGGGGAGTACCTGCCGCTCTTTGGGCCGGAGGAGGATTGATGCCCTGTCGAGGGGCAAGAAAAAGGTTTGGCAGCCCTTATTGCGCAAGCTGATCAGGCACCACCAGCAGCCGACCCTTGTGGCGGACAATATCCACCTGCACACCGTACACCGCGAAAATCATCTCCGCCGTGAGCTGCTCCGGGCTGCCGGCGGCAAAGACCCTGCCCTGCCGGACCAGGAGAAAGCGGTCCATGAAGCGCAGGGCCAGGTTGAGGTCATGCAGGGTAATCACCGCGCCAATCCTCTGCTCATCGGCGACCCGGCGGATGATCTCCAGAATCTCAAGCTGGTTTTTGAGATCCAGGCTGCTGGTGGGTTCATCAAGCAGAAGCACCTTGGGCTCCTGGACCAGGGCCCGGGCTATGCAGACCTTCTGCAGTTCACCACCGCTCAGTTCATCGGTACGGCGCAGGGCCAGGTGGGCCAGCCCCAGCCGACGCAGGGCACCATCGGTTTTCTGCAGATCCTCGCGGCTGCTGCGCCAGCGCAGATGGGGTTTTCTCCCCAGCAGCACCGCATCAAAGGCGGTCATGCCTCCCCCTTCGGCCCGCTGACTGACATAACCGAAATTCCTGGCGATCTCCTGCCTGGCCATAGCCGCCACCTTGATGTTGTCAAGGAGCACCTGGCCGGACCAGGGCCTGAGCATGGCGTTGACACAGCGCAACAGGGTGGTTTTGCCCACTCCATTGGGACCCAGAATCGTGAGGATCTGGCCGGGCTGCAGGGTAAAGCCCAGATCATGGAGAATGATCCGGCCGTTGCTGTAGCCCATGCGAAGCTTTTCAACCTCCAGCATCATCAATTCCGCCTGCTGATCAGAATATAGAGAAAGGCCGGCGCCCCCAGAAAGGCGGTGAGAACAGCCACCGGCAAGACATGCGGGGCCAGCAGCTGCCGGGCCGCTGTATCTGCTGCCAGGAGGAGGGCCGCGCCCACCAGAGCCGCGGCAGGCATGACAAAGCGATGATCGTCACCGATAAGCCGCCGGACCACATGGGGACAGATAAGCCCGACAAAACCGATTATGCCCAGAAAGGAGACAATGCAGGCCGTAACTGCCGAGGCCATGATCATGCCCAGCAGCCGCACCCGCTCCACCCGCACCCCGAGACTGCGGGCCGTTTCATCACCGGCCGCCATGGCATTGTAGTTCCAGCAATTGCACATAAAAAAGAGCAGGGCAGCGGCCACCAGGGCTGCCATGATCCCTACCTCGCGCCAGCCGGCCCGGCCGCTATCGCCAAAGCTCCAGAAGAGCATGGCCGCCAGTTGCACATCATCGGCAAAGTATTGCAGGAACATGGTGCCGGCCGAACAAAGCGCCCCCAGGGCCACCCCGCTCAACACCATGACCTCGGGCGTGGCGCCGCGCCGCCCGGCAATGGCGATAATGAACAGGGAAATGAGCATGCAGGCCACAAAGGCGCTGGCCGTGGTAAGCCACGGGTTGACAATGGTCAGCAGAGTTGTCTGGCCGGGCTGCATAAAACCGCTGCCCAGCACCATCACGGCAAAGGCGGCCCCAAAGGCCCCGGCCTGGGAAAGACCCAGGGTAAAGGGCGACCCCAGTGGGTTGCGCAGGATGGACTGCATGGCGGCGCCAGCTAGCGCCAAACCGGCCCCGGCCAACAATGCCGCCAGGGCCTGAGGCAGTCTGATATTAAAAATGATGATCCGCAGGCGCTCATCGCTTGCCTGCCCCATCAGGGCGCGCACCACCTCTGCCGCAGACAGGCGCACCGGCCCCAGGGAGACGGCCATGATCAGCAGGCCAGCGCAGAGCAGGCTCAAGCCGGCCAGCAAGATTACCTTGCCGGCCAGGTAATCTCTATATTCCACCGCAAGACGGCTTTCCTCTAGATGTGACATGCTGTCAGCGGAGCCCCAGGCGACTGAAGGGCAGGCCGCCATACTGCACCTGCAGGCGGGCAAAGGCCCGAGCCCCGTTCAGAAACAGGGAGATCTCCTCGGCCCGGGCCAGAGGCTCGATATCGGCAAAGTGGTGCGGGTAAAGAACCTTGCCCACATAATAGGCGTTGGCAAAGATGGTTTCAAAATTCTGGGTGTAGGAGTTGTAGGGAAAAAGGCCGTAGACCCGAGACGACCGCACGGCCGCCAGGGACTGGTAGGCGGCATGATCACGCAGCTGAGCCAGGGCATTGCTGCCGCCCGCCAGACCTATGGTGGAGAGGTCCACAAAGATCACCTGCGGATCACCACGGACAATGAGCTCCTTGGCCACCATGGCATGGGAAAGGGGCCGGGCGCCCGGGGCCGAAGCGGCAATGTTGTCGGTGCCGGTAAAGACAAAGGGCGCAAAGGAGGGCTCGGTGGACTGAAAACCCTGGGGACCACGCTGCCCCAAGCCGCCAACATAGCAGGAGGGCCGCTCTGCCGCTGGAATATCACTGGTACGCCGGCGCAGGTCCTCTTCCATGGCCGTGAAAAAGGAGAGTACCTTTTCGGCCCGCTCCTCCCGGCCCAGGACAGCGGCCATCAGGCGCAGGGCATGCTCAAGATGAGGGCGACCATAGGTGAGATTGCCATACTCCAGGGTAATCACCGGAATACCCGTCTTGGCCTGCAGTCGATCACCATCCTGGCCGGCATAGGTCTTGAAGATCACCTGGGGCTGAGGCTGCAGGGCAACGATGAGCTCCGGGTTGTCACGGCCGCGGAATTGGCCGAAAAGGGGATGGGTGGCAAACTGCGGGTTGGCGATGGCATAGGGCCTGGCATCAATGGGGGCATCGCCCTGCTCAATGCTGTCCACCGCCACAATGCAATCCTGGGCCTGCAGATAGGTGAGCAGCCGCAGACAGCCGGGTCCGGAACAGATCACCCGCTCCACCTGGTCGGCAATGGTGACCCGGCGACCGGCCGCATCCGTAATGGTGCGGGCCGCTTCGACCTGCGGCACCAGGGCCAGGAGGAGAAGGAGGCAGCCCATCATCCAGAAAAAGCGCGGCAGGCCAGACCCCATGCTCCTATGTTGTCGGTCGGATCGGCCCCGGACAGGCGTGCCGGCAAGGTTCATTTCGGCCAGCCCCGCTGATAGGCGGCAAAACAGTCGAGACAGACCGTTTGATCATCCTGGAGCCGGGCCGTCTGTTCGGTACAGCTCTCGCCGCATTGCCTGCACACCACGGCGGCCAAGAGGCGCGCCCGGCTCGGCGCTTCATAGGAAGGCTCCTTGAAGTCAAAGAGCTCGGCAAGGGGGGCTGTGAGAATATGGTGCTGCAGGGCCTGGCGATCCATGTCGGCGGCGGACAGCGGTTTTTTAAAGACCAGACGGATGGCCCCGCCGCTTTTGCGACAGAAAAAGGTGAAGACCATTTTGCCGCGATCACGCCACAGGAGGTTTCCCTTGCCCACCGTACACCCAGTCAACACCTGCACCGCATCCACGCCGCAGGCGTCGTTTTCCGTGACGCAGACCACCTCCTCATCCGTGGCAAAGGAAAGGCCGAGCCGTTGGCCTGCCGCCTCGCAGGCCCGCACACCAATGGCCAGTCCCGGACAGCTGTGACCATGAAATTCCCGGCAGCGCTGCCAGGCGTCGGCCAGGGTGGTGGGCATGGATATCTGTCTTTTGTTATGATAATGCATGGTTGTCTCCCCTTCTTTTACAACAGTGGAGAGGGCTACCTCTCCTGATAGCCATCCATGTAAATCCAGAGTACCGCGCCCAGCTCCACCGGTTTGGCCTGGCCCTCCGGGTCGGGCAGGGTATAATCCGCCTTATTGAGGGCGGCAAAGCCCCACCAGCCGGCCCGGGGGCAGGTGAAGGTAAAGACGCCGGCCCCATCCGCCTTCACCACCTGGGTGATGTGGTAATCGCTGGCCGCCTGGAGGCGGCCGGCCTCATTATAGAACTCCACCTCCACCTCGGCATAGGGTACGGGCTCGCCACCCAGGAGCACCTGACCACTGAAGCTGTTGCCGCTGTAGTTGGCAAAGGGCCGGGTCAGGGGCACGATCTCGGTGGGCAGGCCCAGAGGCTCATCCCAGCCGGTATCCGCGCCATAGGCGGCGATAATGGTCTTGGTGTAGTGGATGATGGAGAGCCCCTCGGCCGCCTCCCAGTAGGGCACGGGCTCCATGACAAAATGATAGACCCCGGGCCGGCTCACCGGATAGGAGGTGTGCCAGGCCTGACGTCCCATCACCGCTGTTTTCTGCAGGCCCTGGCCCAGATCCGTGCGCCGCCCATCCTTCATCGCAAAGAATCTGGCCGGTTTCACCAGATCCATGCCGATCTCTGCAAAGGGATGGGAAAAAGAAAGGGTGAGCTCCACGCTCTTTCTGGCCTGGGTGACGATATTTTCCGACGGAATGACCATGCCGAAATGGGCCAGGGCCGGGGCGGCAGCGCCCACCAGAAGGACAGCCAGCCAGAAGGCGTCTCTTTTTTTGGGGATCATCTCTTCTCTCCTCTCCTGATCCCACGGGCTCGCCGCTGAGATCCTTTTTGTGTGATGAAAATATTTTTCGTGTTCAGAAGGGGCCAAAAAAAAGGCCGCTTTCCTCACCGGCCCCGGCCCCTCGACTCTGGAAGGGACAGGGCCTGGCGGCCCGCAGCACGAGTAACACCTTTACCTGTTTCGTGTTATCAGATCATCATCTTCCTTCTCTGTCAACAAAAAAGATGGGCCCATGGCTGCCACTCCTC
Organism: Desulfurivibrionaceae bacterium; assembly: GCA_031581485.1. Taxonomy (GTDB): domain Bacteria; phylum Desulfobacterota; class Desulfobulbia; order Desulfobulbales; family SURF-16; genus BM506. Next base: position 20,074 of record JAVLBA010000025.1, read on the forward strand.
AAGGGGAGGCAGCGGCCCGGGCCGCCTCGAGCCAGCCGTCAAAGGTCTTCTGGTTGGCCCTGATCCAGGCCTCGGCGTGCCGTTCACACGCCTCCCAGCTCCCCTCACCCCTTTCCAGCATCAAGAGATTCTGGGCAGAAACGTCCTGGGTGGAAACCTGCATAATGGCAAAGAGTTTGGCCGCATCCGGATGGTCCCGACAGAACTGGCCATTGGCGACGATATTCTGGTTATTGACCTCAAAGCCGTAATTCTTGCCGTTGGGCAGGGTGGTATCCACATCCCGCGCATCCGGCAGGGAGGAAAAGGGCACCTCCAGCCAGACCACATCCCGGCCGGGAACCAGCAGGCCGCTGACCCAATAGGGGGTCCAGGTATAATAGAGAACCGGTTCTCCCTCCTCATGGCGCGTTATGGTCTCGGCAATAACAGCCGAATACGAGCCCTGGTTATGGGTCACTGTTTCACGGAGTCCGAAGCTGGTGAGGTGGTGCTCAATGACCCGTTCGCAGCCCCAGCCGGGGGGACAGCCGGCCAGATCGGCCTTGCCGTTGCCGTTCACATCAAAAAGGGCGGCGATTTCAGGATCCTTGAGCTGGCCCAGGTTGCTGATCTGATGCTGCTGGGCGGTTTTCTTGTCAATGAGATAGCCCTGGCCACAGCCGGGGATATAGGCCCCCCGGCGATAGAGCCGCTCCTCCCCCCCTGCCTTGTCGAAAAAGGCCTTATGGAGGGGGTTCCAGTGGTCAGCGATAAAGGTGACATCATTATTGGCCACCGCCACATGGAGCGCCGGATATTGAGCGAACTGCACCGGTTTTGACTCATAGCCCAGGGCGGTCAGGGCCTTGATGACCAGAATGGTCTGGAAATTTTCCCCATCCACATAGTTCTGGCCGGGCTGGATCACCACGCCTTTGCCGGGCAGCTGCCGGTCGGGCGCCGCACCTGCCGCTGCAGAGAGACCAAGGAGTGTAGCAAGGGCTACGATAGAGATAAAAAATCGGGAAACAAAGGGCATAGTGACCTCTCGAGTTAAAGGGGGGGGGATGGATGGGCCCGGCAGAGACTGTTAGCCGGTGCTTTTCTGGGCAGGACGCCGGGCCCGGAGCAGCCGGCGGACAAGGCCGGCCGGGCCGGTGTCGTACCAGTGGCGGATCTCCTTGGTGCGCTTTTTGCGCCCCATGGCCTGGGTGAGGCGGTCAAGAATAATGGCCAGCAGGACGATACCCACACCGCCGATGGTGGCCATGCCCATGTCCAGCCGGCCGATACCGCGCAGCACCAGCTGTCCCAGGCCGCCCACCGCGATCATGGAGGCGATCACCACCATGGAGAGGGCCAGCATCAGGGTCTGGTTGACGCCGGCCATGATGGTGGGCATGGCCAGGGGCAGCTGCACCTTGAAGAGGAGCTGGCCGGGACTGGCCCCGAAGGAGCGCGCTGCCTCCACCAGGTCGGCCGGCACCTGGCGGATGCCCAGATTGGTGAGACGGATCAGGGGCGGCAGGGCAAAGATAATGGTCACCACCACCCCGGGCACATTGCCGATACCGAAGAGCATGACAATGGGCACCAGATAGACGAAGGCCGGGGTGGTCTGCATGGCATCAAGCAGGGGCCGGACAATATCAGCGGCCCGGTCGCTGCGGGCCAGCCAGATACCCATGGGCAGACCGAGGATAAAACAGAAGAATACCGAGGTCAGGACCAGGGAAAGGGTGATCATGGCCTCTCCCCAGGCGCCGATCAATCCCACCAGGAACAGGGCCAGACAGGAGCCCAGGGCCAGACCACGGCCGGCAATCTGCCAGGCCACCAGGCCGAAAAGGGCAATGATGACCAGGGCCGGGGTGGCCTGCAGCCCGGCCTCGAAGGCGGCAAGAGTGGCGTCCACCGGCAGGCGGATAGCCTGAAAGAGGGGCCGGAAATGGCTGACCAGCCAGTCAAGGCCCTGCTCCACCCAGTAATCAAGAGGGATAAGGGCCTCGGCAAAGGGATCCAGCCAATCAAAGCCGCCCTCCTCTGCCGGACCGCTGCCGGACAGCCACTCCGTGCTGCTCTCCTCAGGGGCCCAGGGATCAGCGGCAGGGGGCTCAGGGCTGGCCCAGGGGTTGCTCGCGTTTTCAGACATCGGTTCGGTCCATGGTTTCCAGCAGGGCTGTTTTTGAGATGACCCCGAGGAAGCGGCCTTGTGCAGAGACAACAGGCAGGTCGCAGGGGGCGTGGGCGACTTTGGTGATCAGGGCGGCCAGGGGCAGGTCAGCCGGCAATGTTTCCAGGCCAGGAACAAAGGCGTCCGCGAGTTGGCCTGCGAGCCGCTGCCCGGCGTCGCGCAGGGAATGTTGGGAGATCACGCCGCACAACTCCTGATCGGGCCCCACCACATAGCCATGGGACTCTCCCTCCTCCTGCAGCCTGGTGAGGGCGCTGTCGAGGCCGGTCCCCTCCTGGAAAACAACAACCCTCTCCTTGCGGGCCACATCTGCGGCTGCAAGCACGGAGGAGACATTGACCCCCCGGAAAAAAGAACGGACATAGTCGTCGGCAGGATCATGAAGAATCTCTTTGGGGGTGCCCACCTGGACAATCTGGCCGCCCTCCATGATGGCGATCCGATCCCCGATCCGCATGGCCTCGTCCAGGTCATGGGAAATAAAGATGATGGTCCTTTTTTTCTCTTTCTGCAGATGGAGGAGCTCGTCCTGCATCTCGGTGCGGATGAGGGGATCAAGGGCAGAAAAGGCCTCGTCCATCAACATCACCGAGGGGTCATTGGCCAAGGCCCGGGCCAGGCCGACCCGCTGCTGCATGCCGCCGGAGAGTTCATCCGGGAAACTGGCGGCATGGTCTTCAAGCCCTACCTGGGCCAGGGCCACCCGGGCCCGGGCCAGCCGTTCCCGGCGGGGCACGTGGGAGAGCTCCATGCCGAAGGCGGTGTTATCGAGGACATTGAGGTGGGACATCAGGGCAAAGGACTGAAAGACCATACTCAGGTCTGAGCGGCGCAGTTCAAGGAGCTCCCGGGCGGAGAGGGAGGCGATGTCAATGCCCTCATAGATGATCTGGCCGGCAGTGGGCTCAATCAGGCGGTTGAGGAGACGGACCAGGGTGGATTTACCGGAACCGGAGAGACCCATGATCACGAAGATCTCGCCCTCCTGCACCGCAAAGCTGGCATCGCAGACGCCAACCGCCTGGCCGCTCTCCTGGAAGATCTCCTCTTTTTTCACCCCCTGCTCCAGGAGACGCATGGCCTCCTGGGGGGCATTTCCGAAGATCTTGTAGAGATTTTTGACAACTATTTTATCGGCCATAGCTGAGTCGTTCTTGCCTCCTGAGGAAGGATTTTTCGTTACGCTCTTTACGGAGAAAATTTCCCCTTAGGGGGTCCGGACATCCGCCACAACTTCCACCAGGACACGGCAGAGATGACGCAGATCTTGGTTGTTGATGATATAGGGCGGCATGATATAGACCAGCCTGCCAAAGGGACGGATCCAGACGCCGCGCGCCACAAACTGCTCCTGGATGCGGGCCACATCCACCGCCTCTTTCATCTCCACCACGCCCATGGCCCCCAGGACCCGGACATCGGCCACGGCCGGATTTTGCCGGCAGAGACCAAGCTCCTGCGTCATGATGGTCTCCATGCCCCGTACCTGCTGCCGCCAGTCTGAGCTCGTCAGGAGCTCCAGAGAGGCGCAGGCCACGGCACAGGCCAGGGGGTTGGCCATGAAAGTGGGGCCATGCATGAAAAGGCCGGGATCGCCGCTGGAAAGGGTGTCGGCAATGTGGGCCGTGGCCAGGGTGGCGGCCAGGGTCATATAGCCGCCGGTAAGGGCCTTGCCCACACACATGATATCCGGGCTGACGGCCGCATGATCACACCCGAACAGGGTGCCGGAACGGCCAAAACCGGTGGCGATCTCATCGGCAATGAGGAGCACATCATAGCGGTGGCAGAGCTCGCGCACCCCGGCCAGATAGCGGGGATGGTAAAAATGCATGCCCCCGGCGCCCTGGACCACCGGCTCCAAGATCACGGCCGCCACCTCCTCATGATGCGCTTCCATAAGTAGGCGGAAAGAATCAAGAGCATTCTCGTCCCACGGCTCATGAAAAGAGCAGCTGGGCCGGGGGGCAAAGAGATGCCGGGGGAGAACGCCTTGAAAGATATGGTGCATGCCGTTCACCGGATCACACACTGCCATGGCCCCGAAGGTGTCGCCATGATAGCCGCCGCGCAGGGCAAGCAGCCGCGTGCGGCCTGGCTGGCCCCGGGCCTGCCAGTACTGAAAGGCCATCTTGATGGCCACTTCCACGGCCACGGAGCCGGAATCGGCCAGAAAGACGCGTTGCAGCGGTTCCGGTGTCATACGGACCAGGCGCTCAGCCAGTTCCACGGCAGGGCGGTGGGTGAGACCGCCGAACATGACATGGGCCATCTTGTGCAGCTGTTTTTCCACCGCCGCATTTAAGGCCGGATGATTGTAGCCATGGATGGCGGCCCACCAGGAGGACATGCCGTCAATAAGCTGCCGGCCGTCGGCCAGGCAAAGGCGGACCCCGGAGGCGGACTCCACCTCATAGACGGGCAAAGGGTCCACCATGGAGGTATAGGGATGCCAGAGATGGGCGCGATCGAAATCAAGGAGGCTGTTCATGGTTTACCGGTCTTTATAAATCTTTTGACAAGCCGCTTCACCTGTTGCAGGGTTGCCGTGGTGGTGGGTTCCTGACGGTAGGGCATGCGCAGGAGTTCCGCTTCATCCAGACGCTGTTTGATGATCACGGCATAGCGGTCAGCCAGACTGGGATGTCTTTTCAAGACATCCTGAATACAGTCCAGATCAATCCTGATCAGGGTGACATCGGTGGAGGCGGTATAGTTGAAGATAAAGGGCTGGTCAGTGAACATGGAGATCAGGCCGAAATATTCACCGGCCGAGAATTCCGCTATTTTTATCACATCCCTGTTGGGGAGTTCTATATATGAGTCAACAATGCCGCTGGCCACAATATCCAGGGCATCATGGCAATCCCCTTCCAGGAAAATGGTGCTGCCCGCATCATAATGGACCTGCTGACTGGCCTTGGCAATCTCCTCAATCTCGGCATCCTCCAGGCTGTAAAAAAGCTCCAGACTGCGCAGGGCCAACTGAATGGTGGCCGGCTCAGCCGCAGGTATTTTCGCCTGACGGCTCCGCCACTCATGAATGTCGATGGCAGGGGTCACACCGGCCCGCTTGAGGACATAATGGATTTCCCGGTACACCTCCTCTCTGCCCCGGAACATGGCCGGATAATTGGCAAAAGAGACCCAGAGCATATAGGTATAGGGCAGGGTGGAGGCATCGGTCAGCCTGATTATGGGGGGGGGATCTTTCAGGACATGCTTGCAGTTGAAAACCGCCTCCAGCAAAAGTTCCTTGGCAAAACGGGGGTCGACCTCGGCGGGAATCTGCACAAAATACCAGGGGCGATAGCGATGATGTTTCCCGTGCATGTTTTTAAAGCCCTGGCCCGCCAGTTTGGCATTAGGGATCACCTGGGTGGTGTTGTCCCAGGAGCGCAGCCAGGTGGCCCGCCAGTTCAGATCAATGACCTGCCCTTCAGTGCCATTTTCCAGCTGCAACCAGTCGCCTAAGCGAAAGGAGCCCTCCATACCCAGGGCCAGACCTGAAAAGAAATCCCCCAGGGTCTGCTGCAGGGCAAAGGCAATCAGGGCGGTTAACAGACCTGTGGATATCCATATGCCGGTGAGGGAATACCCCTGCAGCCACAAAAAGAAGCCGGCGCCGATAATCAGACAGGTGCCGTAGATCACACTGCGCAGCAGGCCGGGCATGGGTTGGGGGTGGGATTTACGCTCGCCTATATAGCGGTTCGAAACAAGGGTGTATCCCCCCTTGGCCACATACCAGCTGATGACCAGACAGAGGACAAGATAGAAGATGCCGCTCAGCCATCCCTGGTGCACCGTCCAGAAAGCAGGACCCACCGAGAGCCGGAAAAGGGCGAAGAAGAGGATGACTGCCAGCGGGGCAACCAGAAAATCTATAAGGGCAATGGTGAGGGGAAAATGCGCCCGCAGACCCCGCCACAGGGGTAAATGGCCCCCGGGAATCCAGATAAAAATAAAGAGGGTAAGCAGCACAGCGGCCAAAGTATGACTGCTGTACAGATTTCCCGCCAGATCAAGCACCTTCATCCTGCTGTCACCCTTCCACCAAATTTTGGTGCAGAGTACAGATGGCCTTCTGGAAATCCTCCTCCTCCACCACAAACTGGATATCCACCTGGCGCATGCATTTATGCAGACCAAGGATTTCAACGCCGGCATTGGCCAGGGCATGAACCGCGGTGGGCAGAATCCAGGTATCAGCCATATTGGAGCCGATGGCGGAGACCAGGGCCACTTTTTTCACCAGGATATCCGCCTCTGGAAACGATTTTTTTATGGCATCACTCAGCTTTTTTATGCGGGACAGGGGTGCTGCCACATAATGGGTAAGGGTGTTGGCGTTGGTGTCCTTGGCCAGATAGCGTAGTTTCTGATCAGTAAAATGGCTTAACATCCGGGCATCATGATCCCAGCGCCCCACCATGTCCTGATCCCACACCTCGATACCGGTGACCCCTTTGCGGCCGGCAATGATTTCCACCTTGGCCTCCGGGCTCTTGAAGGCATTGGTGATCAGGGTGCCGGGATGATCCGGCTCAAAGACATTCTTGATCCTGAGCGGGATATCGGTGCGGCGCATACCCCGGGCAGCGCCGGGATGAATGGCCTCCATACCCAGATCGGAAAGCTGGTCAGCCACATCATAATTGGTTTTGCCGATCACCTCCACCTTGTCTTCCCCTATTATCTTGGGATCGCCGCTGCTGAGATGATACTCCTTATGGATAACCCCCTCCCTGGCCTCGGTGAGCACCGCGATCTTGCTGAAGGTTATTTCCGTATAACCCCGGTCATAGGTATTCATCAGCCCTTCTATGCACTGGGTGTAGCCGGTGACAATGGGCAGGACGGTGCTGAAGTCGATGTCGCTGAAATATTTTCTGATCTTATCATCCAGGGAGAACTGTTCCGTCTCCATCCAGCCGGAAAGGTCGACAAACTGGGCATTGACCCCGTGCTGGGTGAGGATGAGATAGCTGTTATGGGCGCTATGGGCCTCGCCGATGGCGGAAATCATCTCGCGCACGGTGAGCAGGTGTTCTTCCAGCTGAAAATGGCCAAAGGAGCAGAGCCGGGTGAGGTCCAGCAGGCAGCTGCGCACCCCCTCAATCCGTTCTTTGACAAAGCGGTCCGCCTGCCTGACATCGAGCCCCAGATACTCGAATTTTTTATTGATGGCGCACATCATCTGGCCCGCCCGGGTAATGGCATCACCCCAGGCCCATGAGTCATCATCACTGGAAAAGAGGGAATAGACCCCTGATTTACTGCTCTTTTTATGCTCGAGAAGCTCATTGGTGATGCCGCCATAGGCGGAAACCACGATAATGCGGTTATAAAGCTCCTCCTCTTTGCGGTCGCCGATCAGGATGTTATCAAGAACATCACCGAACTGGCTCATCGAGGTGCCGCCTATTTTTTCAACAGTATGGATACCCATCATTCCTCCTCTACCAGATTATAAGAGCCGTCCTTGTCATGGGTCTCCCGCCCGGTCACCGGCGGGTTGAAGGTACAGATCAGGCGCATATCCTCGCTGCCCCCCCGCAAGATATGGCGGTCGTGCTTATCCAGGGCATAGAGCACCCCGTCATGGATGGCATGACTCTCACCGGTGGCCAGGTCTTCTATGCTGCCGTTCCCGGCCACGCAATACACCGCCTCCAGGTGATTCTTGTACCAGAAATGATGGGTGGTGCCGGCCGCAATAATGGTTTCATGAAAGGAGAAGCCCATGCCCTCTTTTTTAAGCAGGAGGCGGCGGCTGGTCCACCCCTCCCCTTTGACTTCCCGCTCCGAGCCGATGATATCCTGAAGGTTCTTGATGATCATTACATTTCTCCGGTGAGATTATCCCTCTTCTCCTGAAGAAGCGTGCCGATGCTCTCATCAACAATTTTAATGCCGCGCAGCAATGTTTCTTCATCAATGGTCAGGGCGGGCAGGAATTTCACCACCTGATCATCGGCGCCGGCCAATTCAATAATGAGGCCATTCTCAAAACATTTTTCAGAAATCTGGCTGGGCAGACCGCGCTCCATGATCTCCAGGCCATAAATCATGCCCCGGCCCCGCACATCGGCATTGAGCTCCGGATATTTTTCAGCAATGGCCAGCAGCTCTTTTTCAATGACAGCGCCCTTATACTTCACGGCCTCGGAAAGATCGTTATTGTCCCAATAATGCATGGCCTGATAGGAGGCCACAAAGGCCAGGTTATTGCCGCGGAAGGTGCCGGTGTGCTCGCCCGGTTTCCACTGGTCCAGATCAGGGCGCATGAGAATGAAGGCCAGGGGCACTCCGCCGCCGATGGCCTTGGAGAGGCAGATGATATCCGGCTTGATGCCCGCCTCTTCAAAGCTGAAGAACTCACCGCTGCGGCCGTTGCCCACCTGGATGTCATCGATAATGAGCAGGATGTCGAATTCGTAACAGATTTCAGACAGCCCCTTCAGCCAGGCAGAGCTGGCGATGTTGACGCCACCCTCGGCCTGGATGGTCTCCAGGATAACAGCGGCAGGCAGATCCAGGCCGCTGGAATTGTCCGTCAGCAACTTGCGGAAGAGGTCCAGGGTATTGAAATCAGGGCCCATATAGTTGTCAAAGGGCAGAAAGGAAACATTGGAACGACTGATATAGGCCTCATCACGGTAGAAGTTATTACCGGTAACAGAGAGGGCGCCCATGGTCAGGCCGTGATAGCCGTTGGTGAAACAGACCACATTGGAACGGCCCTTCACCATGCGGGCCAGTTTCAGGGCGGTTTCCACGGCATTGGTGCCGGTGGGGCCGGTGAACTGGATCTTGTATTCCAGATTACGGGGCGCCAGAATGGTATCATTAAACTTCTGCAGGAAGTTCTTTTTGGCGGTGGTGGCCATATCCAGGCCATGCACAACCCCGTTTGACTGGAGATATTCAATCATGGCCGTGGAGATCCGCTCATTGTTATGGCCGTAATTCAAGGTGCCGGCGCCGGCAAAAAAATCAATATAGTCTGTGCCCGATTCATCCGTCATGATGGAGCCTTTGGCACCGCTGAAGATCACCGGAAAAGAACGGATATAACCCCGCACCTGTGATTCCATGTTTTCAAATATACGCATGTTGTCCTCCCTTGGGAAAAATTTTTTGTTGCATTAATTCTATTGAGAAAAAGGTCCTAGTCGCATGAGATGCTCTGCCTCTTCTTCCTCCCCGAGATCCGCGGCGCTGAAATAGGGGGCCTCTGAAAAGGTGTGGCTGACCTCAAAATGACGGGCCAGGGCCCGGAACAGATTGATGGAGGCCTGGTTGCTGGGGGCAATGGAGGCCTCCAGAAAAACAGGTCCTGCCTGCTTGAGAAGGGCCATGAGCAACCTTTTGCCCAGCCCCTTTCCCTGGCAGGATTTCGCCACCCCCACCTGCCAGACAAAGAGGGTATCAGGCTGCTCAGGCGGGCAATAACCGATAACATAGCCGCAGACACCACCGGCATCTTCGGCCACCAGGCAGGTGGCGGAAAAATGGCGGGCCATCAGGGCATAAAAATAGGTGGAGTTCACCGAAAGGACCTGAGAGTCCCGGGCCAGAAAGCGCATGGCCCTGGCATCGTGACTGGTGGGCGGCCGAAAAAGCATCTGATCATCCATCTGGTATGGGTTCCCTCCCTGGCCTGGATTGGCACCGCGTTGGCCAGGCCTGCTGTTTATGCGCTGATGGGGTAAAAGGTATTTCCTTTCTGATTTTGGCAAAAAGAGCGCCGCACCGGTACCCTCTGGTGGATCCCCCTCAAAGGAGGAGGAGGAGGCCTCCATGTGACCATCTTGACCGCAGAGGAGACTGCTGTCAATCAGCTTTTAGTTTCCCTGTGCCGATCCAAGGCCACAGTAATTTTTTTCATGATCTCGGTCACCTGTCCACCGGAAACGAAAATGGCCCTGATTTTTCAGGCTGCCTCACCGCCAGGGAAGCACCCTGTTGACCCGGCAGAGAGCGGCTCAGGCCGGCATCCTTTTTTTGGCCTCATTGCGACAAGACCTTAATGGGCGGCCTTTTTTCAAAGACAAAATCGAGTTGGGCCAGAAGCTGCTCCTGGGAGGCCTCCGTGTTTATGGAAACCACCATGGTCGGTTCAAGATCATCCAGGGATTCAAGGTTTTCCTGGAGTTTTTTAAAATTTTGCCATTCCGCATCCGCCTCTGTCTTGCCGCCGGATGCCCGCTCTGCTAACCGCAACCGGGCCACCTTTTCCGAACAATAGCAGAGGGCGAAATGGGGTATTGTCTCTATTTTTTCGGCAAGGCGGGTGAGGCGGGCCCGTTCCTCGCAGGATCCGTAAAAGGCGTCGAGCACAACGGTTCTACCGGAAGTAAGCTCCTGCTCTGCATAGGTGAGGAGGGCGTCATAAATCCGCCTGGTCATTTGAGGGGTATATTTTCTTTTGCCGCTCAGAGCATGTTGCCCGGCCAACCGGCTGGCCACCACATCGAAGTTGAAATAGGAAAAATGATGCTTCCTGGCCCAGGCCCGGGCCAGGGTTGATTTACCACTGGCCGGCAGTCCCATAAAAACAAAGAGGGACGGCTGATTGTTTTCTACCCTATTCTCTCCATCCATTTCCATAATTTCATTTTTTGCCAATATATTCAATGCTCCAAGAGGAGGCCGACAACTCTGTTGTGCTGGCCAGAAAGCGTGCCCGCACAGGACACGCCCTCAGGCCAAAGGGAGTGGGAACGCTGGCATCAGATAACCGGGATGTTCAGCAATGACCGTGCCGAAGTATCTTGAAATAGAGGGCGGTCTCCTTTGAATCGATTTCTGCCCCGGGGTTATCATGGTGGAGCCTGGACAACGCTTCCCGGGAAATCTCGCTCTCCGCCCAGGCCCCTGCCATGGCCTGCCAACCTGTTTGCCGGGGCAGATCCTGCCCGAAGAGTCCTTCAGGGAGAAGAGTGGTCTCAGCAAAGGCCTGGCGGAAAATCCATTTTGAGACCCTGGCGCCATCAGCCAGCTCTTTGATTTTCAGGCCGGCCGAAATCTTCATGGCCAGGGAAATCATTTCTTTGTCCAGAAAGGGGAGCCGCATTTCCAGGTTGCCATAACGGGCCAGTTGCTGGCGCCGCTGCAGCGTACCCAGGTGGAGAGCGCTGATGCGACGCCGGCATTCTTCATTGACCCGAGCCAGGGGAAATTCCTGCAGGGCCGGATGACCGGCAAAAAGTTCGTCCGCACCCGTCCCCGTGAGGAGGACGTCCGCATGGCCGGCCGCCAATTGCGTCATAAGGTACCAGGCCGCAGCAGGGCGGACCACGGCAGGCTCATGGCTCTGCAGATGAGGAATGACCTGGTGCAGGGCCTCCTTATACTCCTTGAGGCCCACGGCCAGCTCATGATGGCGGCTGCCCACATGGGCGGCAAGCTGCCGGGCTTTATGCAGTTCCACCCCATCATTGCCATCCTGGTGGGCCGGGCCGACGGCAAAGGTCTGGAGGTGAGGGGTTTGCCGGGCCGCCAGGGCAACCACGATGGCGGAGGCCAGATCGCCCGTACAGCAGGCCCCCATTCTCGCCGGCAGGGCAGCGCTCATCACTCTTTTCCGCACGGCTCTGGTCAGCCCCTTTTTGATGCGCAGGGCCATGGACTCTGCATTGACCAGAGGCTTCTTGTCCACCTCAGGCAGCCAGTAATAACGGATAAAGCCCTCTGCCGGGGTATAATAATGGCCCGGCGGGAATTCATGGATCTCCTCTACAGCCGCCAGAGCAAGGGACTTGGAGTCGGTGCTAAAGAAGAGGGTGCTCTCCCGATATCCGTACCAGAGAGACTTGATCCCGAGAGGGTCCCGGGCCAGCATAAAGGTATCCCGCTCTCTATCGTAGAGCGCCAAGGCAAAGATGCCGTCCAGATCGCGGACACAGTCAGGGCCCCGCTGCTCATAGAGGGACAGAATGGCTTGGGCATGGGCCTGCCCAGGAGGGCTCGCGGCCATGGATCCACCAAGGCTGTGCAGATTATAGATCTCGCCGCTGACCATGACCCCTTTTGACTGATCTTTATTGAAAGCAGGAGGGTGGCTGCTGACCCCATCGCCTTTCCATGCCCAGGCCATCTTGGGGGCAGTGTGCATCCAGGGTGCAGGGAGATCCTGATGGGCAAGGGCATCAAGCATCCGGTTGATTGTTTGTTCGTCTCGGCTCCCAAAACAGCCGACTATTCCAGCCATGCAGTAAATCCTTATCTTGATTTCATTATCAGAAGCAGAGCGCCCTTCCCTTCATCACCAGCCCCAGAGGAGTCTCCTGGCCACCCAGCCGGTGACGCCGCTTGCATGCCGCACCTTGACCCAGCCCTTGACCCGCTTCTCGGTGCGGAAGACCACCCCGTATTTGGCCTGGGTGACCAGGGGGTAGTTTGTCCCCGGCCCCTTGCGGACATTGACCACCTCTTTCTTGACCACCAGATGGGCCTGGCGATGGGCAAGGGGTGCATATATCCACCCCTCATCATTCTCGAAATCCCGGACCTTGTACCATTTGCCACTGCTGCCGATGACCTTGAGGGGGAAACCTTTGCCCACCTGCCAGGTCACCCTGTATTTCGTGGAGGGGCCTGAACGGATATTGACATCATCCCTGTTCACACTGACCATTTTGGCGCTGGCTGCCATGGGCCAAAACAGCAGAGAACAAAGAAGACCTATAAGAACTCTTTTGAGCGGGGAACGCATGGCTTACCCTCCTTATACAATCATAAATAAAATCAACGAGGACCAGCAGTCCATGATGAAGAAGGCGCTCTCCCTGCTCAAAGAGTGCTCTTCGCCAGAGCCGTGAGTATTCACGTTATTTTCAGATGTTCTTTCTCTTCCGTAATCGGCATCATGCCTGCTTTTTCGTCCACCATCCGGAGGGCATCAATAAAATGATTCAGCCCGGATTCCAACTCGGCCAAGACATTATCAGAGAGGCGGAGCAAGACATCGGTCAAGGCCCCCTGGGCCGGACGGGGCGCCTTGGCCAGCAGGGTTACACCTTTTTCGGTGAGATAGAGACGCACCACCCTTTGGTCATTGATGGAACGATCCCTGGAGATCAGCTCTTTTTTCTGGAGCTTATCGAGCATGTTGCTGCAGGTGGATTGATGGATGGCAAGGACCTTGGCCAGACCGGACACGGTGAGACCCGGCTCATTGAACAGCTCCCATATCATCCATAACTGGGCGGCGGAGAGCCCCGATTCTTTTTCCACCAACCGGGAGTGGGCCTGTACCGAGCGGAAGATTATCCGAAAATCTTTAAGAATTGTTTGAGAATGGCTGAATCGTGCATCCTCTTCTTTTTTTTGCGGCTGCAGAGAGAGTACCTCCGTCTCATCCATGTAGTTTTCCTGCCCCTGAAGGGCAAAATATATATTTGTACAATAACATATCGGACAAATATATCAACTCCTGGTTTGCCGGACCGGCGGCAGAACACCGGCAGGAGCGCAGAAAAGAGGGGGAAGGGCCGGCAGATCCGGGGCCAGACAGGGGTTGCCTGGGATCACCCAAAGGGTGAAGGAAGGGGAGAGGATAAAGATGCCGCCACCCCCGGCAGGGCGGGATGGCGGCAGGTGAAGCGGAAGCGGGGCTCTCGAGAATCGAGTACTCCGTAAAACTTAAATGTACGCCTAGAATTTCGTTATTGCATACGAACCATAAAGACACGAAGCTCTTCGTGTTTTTGTACCCCTCAAGGGGGTATTAAAAAGAATGTCTTTGTGGTTAAAGGCAGAGTTGTATAAATATACGAAACTTTAAGTGATACACTGCACTAGTGTCGTGTCAACCGTAACCTGGCACGTTAACAAAGCCCTTCGACAAGCTCAGGGCACGGAGTTTGACTTGCTC
>JAVLBA010000026.1:0-33199 GCA_031581485.1 Desulfurivibrionaceae bacterium
TTGTGCCTTCGTGTCTTTGTGGTTCGAATGCAATAACGAAATTCTACACGTACATTTAAGTTTTACGGAGTACTAGAAACTCCCCAGGGCCGACCAGAGCACACCGGCCACAATGGCCGAACCGATCACCCCGGCGACATTGGGCGCCATGGCGTGCATGAGAAGATAATTGGCGGGATCCTCCTTCTGCCCTACGGCCTGCACCACCCGGGCGGAATCAGGCACAGCGGAAACCCCGGCCGCACCGATAAGGGGGTTGATCTTCTCCTTCAAAAAAAGATTCATGAACTTGGCAAAGAGGACGCCGCCGGCCGTGGCCACCACAAAAGAGAGGGCCCCGAGCAGGAAGATGAGCAGAGATTGCGGGTTTAAAAAGGTCTGGGCCTGGGTGGAGGCGCCCACCGTGAAACCAAGCAGGATGGTGACAATATCGATAAGGGCGGTGCGGGCCGAGTTGGCGAGACGGTCCGTCACTGTTGATTCCTTCAGAAGATTACCGAAAAAAAGCATGCCCAGCAAGGTCATGGAACCCGGAGCCAGCAGGGCGCAGATCAAAAAAGCGGCAAGGGGGAAGATAATCCGTTCCCGGCGCGAAACAGGGCGCGGCGGCTTCATGTGAATCCGGCGCTCCGCCTTGGTGGTGAGCAGATACATGATGGGAGGCTGAATCACCGGGACCAGGGCCATATAGGAATAGGCGGCTATGGCAATGGGGCCCAGGAGTTCTGGGGCGATCATGGAGGAGAGAAAGATGGCGGTGGGACCATCGGCGCCGCCGATAATACCGATGGCCCCGGCCTGTTGTAGGGAAAATCCCATGACAATGGCCCCGGCAAAGGTCAGAAAGACACCGATCTGAGCGGCCGCCCCCAGCAGAATGAGCTTGGGGTTGGAGAGCATGGTGGAAAAATCGGTCATGGCGCCGATACCGAGAAAGATCAGGGGAGGATAGATCCCCTTGCTCACCCCCATATAGAGATATTTGAGAACACTGCCGTCGTCATAAACGCTGAGGGGCATATGAGCGACAGGGGGGATATTGCCGATCAAAATACCAAAGCCGATGGGCACCAGCAGGAGCGGTTCGTAATCCTTTTTTATGGCCAGGACTATGAAGAGCAGGCCGATGACCATCATGAAGCCATTCCCCCAGGTCAGGTGGGCAAAGCCGGAATGCGCAAAAAAACTTGAAATATCCACAGGAAATCCGCCTATTCAATGACAACCATGCCCTGGCCGTGGGTAACAGCGTCCCCCTGTCTCACCAGTATTTCTTTGACCACCCCGGAACGATGGGCAGTGATGATATTCTCCAGCTTCATAGCCTCCAGCACCAGGAGCTTCTGACCAACCAGGACCTTATCGCCAAGCCGGACAAAGATTTCCAGGATATGACCAGGAATGGGGGAGGCGACGAGTCCGCTGCCCGCGGCAAAAGGGGCCGCGGCCACAGGCTCCACCAGGGCCGCCGGCCTGGCAGGCTGGGCCTGGCCGGACACCAGAGGGGCCGCGGAGTTGAGGCTCTTAATCTCATGAATGGCCACTCTGTGCTCCACTCCGTTGACCTCAGCCACCACCTCTTCCTCTGTGACCTTGAGCAGAGCCACCGTATAGGGGTGGCCGGCTATGGAAAGTTTATATTCACGCATAGATTTTCAGGGGTTGAGATACAGGCAGTACATAATGCCCCTTATTTGCCGGGCAAGGCGCTGCCGCCCACATGGGTGCGGCTGGAAAGGCCCTGGACCCGACCGGAAATCTTCCAGGGGGACTCCAGATCCCCATGGCTCTTCCAGGTTATTTTTTCATTCTCTTCAGGAAAATCCTGCTGCAGATGGAAGGCCACGGCAATGGCCAGGAGGATCTCCTGCTCACGGCCGGCGCTATCTTCCTGGTACCTGCCTGCTTTTTTCTTAAATTTTGCAGGCAGGGCCAGGATCTTGGGGAGCAGGACAATATAGATGCTGATCACAAGAAGACCGGCAAAAACCATAGCCATCCCGAAAAGAGCGAAGAGCACCCCATTAAACTCAGGGGTGATGAGATTGCTCAGACTGACCCTGGCAAGGGAAAAATTCATACGGGAGTCACCCTCCAGGATGCAGAATGGCCCATGCAGGCCTGGTTAGAGAGGGATGTTGCCATGTTTTTTCATGGGATTGGTATCCCGCTTATTTTTCAGCATCTCCAAGGCCTTGATGATCCGAAAACGAGTGCGGGCCGGCTCAATGATATCATCAATATACCCGCGCCGCGCCGCAATATAGGGATTGACCATGGTATCGCTGTACTCCTGCTCCTTTGCCGCCAGAAAGGCGGCTGGGTCAGCAGTCTCCCGGGCCTCCCGGGAATAGAGAACCTCCACCGCCCCCTTGCCGCCCATGACGGCAATTTCCGCCGAGGGCCAGGCATAGTTGATATCGCCGCGCAGATGCTTGGAACTCATAACGCAATAGGCGCCCCCATAGGCCTTCCTTATCACCACAGTGACCTTGGGGATGGTGGCTTCGGCATAGGCATAGAGAATCTTGGCGCCGTGGCGGATCACGCCGTTATACTCCTGGTTGGTGCCTGGTAAAAAGCCGGGGACATCCACCAGGGTCACCACCGGAATATTGAAACAGTCACAAAAACGGACAAACCGGGCCGCCTTTATGGAGGAATTGATATCAAGCACCCCGGAGAGATGCATGGGCTGGTTGGCCACCATGCCGACGCTCTGGCCGTTGTAGCGGCCAAAACCGGTGATGATATTGGGGGCAAATTTCGCCTTGACCTCAAAGAAATCACCGTTATCCACGGTGCGCCCAATCACCTCCTGCATGTCATACGCCTCATTGGGGTTATCAGGAATCAAGACATTGAGCCCCTCATCCCGGCGGTCAGGCGGGTCACCGCTCAACACCACCGGCGCATTTTCCATATTATTCTGGGGCAGAAAGGAGAGCAGCCTTTTGACGTAATCAAGGGCGTCCATGCCGCTCTCAGCGGCATAGTCGGCAACCCCGCTCTGCGAGGCGTGCATGTCAGCACCACCAAGCTCCTCCACCGTGACATCCTCATGGGTCACCGACTTCACCACCTTGGGGCCGGTGAGAAACATATAGCTGTTGTTCTTGACCATGACAATGAAATCGGTGAGGGCGGGCGAATAGACCGCTCCGCCGGCGCACGGCCCGAATATGGCGGAAATCTGGGGCACCACACCGCTGGCCATGACATTACGCAGAAAGATCTCCGAGTAGCCGGCCAGGGCCTCAATACCTTCCTGAATCCGGGCACCGCCTGAGTCATTGAGGCCGATGACCGGCGCCCCATTCTTGACGGCCAGATCCATGACCTTGCAGATCTTCTCGGCCAGGGTCTCGGAAAGGGAGCCCCCCAGCACGGTAAAGTCCTGGGCATAGACATAGACCAGACGACCATCCACGGTGCCGTAGCCGGTGACCACGCCGTCGCCCAGAAAAATCTTCTCCTGCATGCCGGAATGATGGCAGCGATGGGTCTTGAACATGTCAAACTCTTCAAAAGAGCCCTGGTCAAGAAGAAGATCTATCCGTTCCCGGGCCGTCAGGCGGCCTTTGCCGTGATGGGCATCGATGCGCTCCTGGCCGCCACCGAGGCGGGCCTGGGCCCTTTTCTGCATGAGATCATCAAGTTTTTTCTGCATCAAGGACATGGTCTATTTTGCTCTGAAGGAAAGAATGTACCAAGGGACGGACTCTTTTGGGAGATCAGCAACCGGCGGCTATGGGGAAGCTGGAGCCGGGATGACAGAAGACCATTCCCCCATGACCTCTCTTGCTTACCACTTGATCCCTCTTCTTCCTACATAAACAATTTCAGGAGAAGAGGCAAACGCATGTAGCGCCGTCCTGCGTCACCCTTTTTCTCTCTCATTTGCAGAAAAATCAGACGTCCACCTCCCCCCTCCTCCAAGGGGCAACGGCCCGCTCCATAACCCCCAAAAGTGCTTTTTTCTCATCTTTTACGCACCGTGGCCTTTCCAAGCCGGCCGGCAAGGCCTCTTTCCTAACGAGATAGATTTGACATTTATTCCCAGCGCACTATTATATTATTTTGCTCCAGAGCACCCCTGGCTAGGGCCAGGCAAACATGCTCTTATGTTAAGAAAAAGAGGTTATCGTTTATCACGCTTTACGCAGATCTTCTTTGTGACTAAGCAGAATCGGCATTTTTTCGAGTCTCTCTTATGATTAATCTTTTCCGTCTTCTTCTTATCTGTTTTTTCCTTTTTTCAGGATCGGCCGCCACCTGCCGGGCAGATCCGCAGAATCTTTCCGAAGAGGATAAAAAAGAGCTTGATCAGCTGCTCCTGGCCCTGGACAAACACACAGCCATCGCCACCAAGACCAAGATGAACGCCGATTATATCCCAGGCATGGTCACCGTGCTCTACGGCACAGACCTGGAGGCCCGGGGCAAGCGCAACATCATGGAGGCCCTGACCCTGGTACCGGGCATTGACCTGAACCTGGGCAGCGACGGCACCCCCTCTCTGGTCAGCCGCGGCATCGGCTCTCCTTATATCTCTGCCACCTCCATGATTCTCTTAAACGGCACCCCCCTCAATACCACCCTTTTCGGTTTTGCCACCGGCGTCTGCAATATGCCCATTGAGCAGATCGAGCGTATCGAGATCATCCGCGGCCCGGGCGCCGCTCTCTACGGCGAATTCGCCTATAGCGGGGTGATCAATATCATCACCCGGGAGAAAGAGAACCGCCTTTTTGCCACCATGGCGGAAAACAAATCTTACTCCGGCGGGGCCATGGCCCACTTCTCTGATGAGGCCCGCGATTTCCATATCTCCCTCAACAGCTCCTTTTCCGACACGGAAGGGCCCGCCCATTTTGGCGGACCTGACGCCTATGGCAATTATGGCAACAGTAACGAGATGCGGGAGAGTGGTAATGGTTTCCTGACCCTCAAATACAAAGAGTTCACCCTGCTTGCCAATTATGTCGAGGAAGGCGCCGGTGATTTTTACGCCATTCAGCCGGTGGCGGATGACCATATCGCCCAGGAACACACCTACAAAAATATCGAGGCCAGACAGCGTCTCCGCCTCTCTGCTGATCTCGACATCCATCTCAAGACCGGCTGGCAGGAGTACACCTATGCCTTGGACAAGAGTCGTTTTTCTCCTCCAGAAACCCTGGTACCGCTTACCGGCTATACCTACCCGGAGGGGGCCCTGGCCTCCATCGCCAGCACGGAAGAGAAGTTTTTCGCCTGTCTGGAATCCTCCTGGCAGGGCCTGGCCCACCACAACATCCTGGCCGGACTCTCCTACAATCATATTGAACTGGCTGATGTCGGGCAGAAGACCAATTTTGACATAGCCACCTATGCCCCCATCCCCTGGCAGGAAGCAAGCAGCGCCAATCTCTTTATCGACAAGAAGAGCCGCCGCGACGTGTACAGCGTCATCCTCCAGGATGTCTATAATGTAACGCCCCTTATCACCCTTACCATGGGCATCAGGGCCGATCACTACAGCAATGTCGGCGACAGCTTCTCCCCCCGTCTCTCCGCGGTCTGGCATCCCCAGGAGCATCATATCTTCAAGGCCCAGGCCGCCCGCGCCTTTCGCCCCCCCACCTTCATGGAGCTCTATGGTTCGGAAATGGTGCTGCAAGGCAATCCCAAGATAGACCCGGAAACCATCGATACCTATGAAGTGGGCTACATTTACCGCAAACCGGGCCGTACCGCCAAACTCACCCTCTTTTATTCACGCCTCAATGATCTCATTGTCACGGAAGCAAACGGTGTCCTTGGCCACTACACCAACAGCAACGGCGCTAAACAGAGGGGATTCGAGGTGGAACTTGAACAGGAAATCCTGACCAACCTCAGGTTTGACGGCAATCTCTCCTATGCCTACACCAAGGATATGGACAGTGGCGAGGAGGTGGTGGGGGCCATTCCCTGGCAGGCCAATGCCGCCCTCATCTATCATCCGGTCTCCTGGGCCGCCCTGGCCTGCCAATATCGTTTTGTGGACCGGCGCCAGCGGGCGGCAGATGACCCCCGGGATGACCTCAAGGGGTATGACAAGGTGGACCTCACCCTTTCCTACTTCCCCACCAGGCTCGAAGGCCTGACCTTGCGGGTGGGAGTACAGAATATTTTCAACCAGGATATCCGCACCCCCTCATCATTACCCCTCAATTACCCGGAGACCCCCCTCAGCTATCCTGATGATTTTGAGACCCAGGACCGCACCTGGTGGACGCACTGCTCTTATCAATTTTAAAAAAATGAATCCCATGCCCCCACAAAGACCTGTCAGGAATATCGCCGTAATCGACCCGCCCCTGCACATCTGGGCTCCATAGAATGTAGGTACTGGCGCTTATGAGAAAAACAACCCTGTTCAAGAGATCATCCAGGCTCAGCATCTGCGCCATGCTGCTGCTTTGTCTTGTCCAGGCCCCCCTGGCTGCCCAGGACCAGAACGCTCATTCAGAAAGACTGCTGGGGGCCGGCCTGGATCTCTTCCCCAGTTTTCTGGCAGCAGATCAGCAGCTCACCGACAAACTTGACAAAGACGGTTTTCTTCTCCTCTATATTGTTCATCACAACAACCAGCGCGGCGCCCAAACAATCGCCGCCCAGCTCAAGGATATAAAAAAAATCAGAGGGGCGCCCCTGAGGGTGGTTATCAGGCAGGACTATGACGCCCTCTTTCCCCAAGAGCAACCAGCTGCCATATTTATTGCCCAGCCCCGCCTGCCTCATCTGGCCGCCCTTGTCCTGTACGGCAAGGAAAAGGGTATCATCACCTTTTCCCCCTTTGCCGGTGACATCACGCAGGGGGTGAGCGGCTCCATCACGGTCAACGCCCACATCCTGCCTCAGGTGAACATGACCACCCTGGCGGAATCCGAGCTCCGGCTAAAGCCCTTTTTTCTGCGCATTGCCTCCCCCTATCCGGAAACTGAGATACCTTGAATTCCCTGCGTTCCTTTTGTAACAGATCCAATTCCTACCATGGCCGGATCACGCTGGTTTTCATACTGCTGGCCGCTATTTTAGAGGGAATTCTTGTCACCTATTGGCTCTTTGCCCTGGAGCCCAGGCTCCGTGCCGAGGCCTCCGCCTATTCCCAGGCCCTCTCCACAGCTCAGGCCCAGCTCCTGGCCTTTGAAATTGCCGAGAGAGATGGCCGCCTGCGCCAGGAAAAGCTGAACCTGGCCATGGATAAAATCCTGCTCTTTCGGGTCCCCCAGTCAGAAAAACCCTTTACCAAAAAAATCAGCCTGGAACTCGATTATGGCGTGGTGAGCGCAGCTGCCGGCTCCCTGAACTTCAGCCGGGGTGACAAGGAGCCCAGCAACTGCGACACCCTGGCCATCCCCCTCTTTTCTCCCACCTCACGGGAACTTCTCGGCATAGCCCATTTCAGTAACAATCTGGCAGTGATCGGCAACCTGGAAAGCGAGATCCGCACCAAACTCACCCTGGCCTCGATCTTGATCATTCTGCTGCTCATTATTGTCTGGCTCACCATCTCCAGCCTCAATACCCGCCTCAGCAATTACGCCGGCGACCTGGCCCGGGCCAGGGAGTTAGCCGACAAGACCATTACCGCCCTGCAGGATTCCCGCATCATGCTGAGCCCGACAGGCCATATCACCGAGGCCAACCCCTATGCGGCCGATCTTCTCGGCTACCACCAAACAGAATTAATCGGCCGACACCTCAGTACTTTTCTCAAAGAATCCAGCTTGTTCAAGGGCCGGCACCTGGAAAATTTTATCATTGAAAAAACCCTGGGCAACACGGAACTGCACTTCATCAAAAAAAACGGTACCCTGGTGGAGATGATGTTTTCGGCGGCCATGGTTCTTGACCCTGAGGGCAATTTCACCGGCATTATCTGTTTCGGCAAGGACATCACCTCCCTTAATCAGGCAAAACGCGCTGTTGAAGAAAAACAGACCCAGATGATCCATGCCGGCCGTCTCAGTGCCCTTGGCGAAATGGCCACCGGTATCGCCCATGAGCTCAGCCAACCCCTCTACATAATTCGCCTTGCCGCTGACGCCTTGCACGATTATTTTGACCGCAACGCCACTGAAGCCATTGAGGCCACGGACACCGATAAGATTATTGGCCAGGTGGAGCGGGCCACCACCATCATCAACAACATGCGATCCTTTGGCCGGGCGGAAACCGGGGAAATGGAGTTACTCAATATCAGCAGGCCGCTTCATCTGGCCCTCTCCTTCTTCCGGGAACAGTTCCGAAAAAACAATCTGCTGCTCCAGGAAGAAATCGACATGCACCTGCCCGGGGTCAAGGCCAATGCCCGAAAAATCGAGCAGATTGTGATCAATCTGCTGTCAAATGGCCGCTACGCCGTGACCGCCCGCCAGCAAAGGCACGAAGAAGGATACACCCCCACGGTGATCATTCGTCTCTACCAGGATGAGCAGGACGGCCGCCTTATCTTTGAGGTTGAGGACAACGGGATCGGCATGTCCCCCCAAGAGCTTGATCGCTGCCTGGAACCCTTTTTCACCTCCAAGGAGGTCGGCCAGGGCACCGGCCTGGGGCTCTCCATTGCCCATGGCCTTATCAAGGAAATGGGTATGGAACTCGTGGTGGGCACCACCCAGGGCAAGGGCTCTCTCTTTCGCCTTTTCATGATGCCGGCCAGCACGAACTAACCTTTGTTTGTCCTTTTTTTCACAGGACATTGGGAAAATATTTAAGAGCGGACCCCTGTTATGAGCATAGAATCAAAAAAAAGTAGAGGCACCATCCTGCTGGTTGATGACGAACCGGAAATTCTGGAGCTTCTCCAGCGTCAGCTGGAGGCCCGGAATTTCAGGATATTCACGGCCCGGTCAGGGGAGGAAGCCCTGGGGCTACTGCCGGGCAACAATATCGATATCATGATCACCGATGTCCGCATGCCGGGCATGGATGGCATTACCCTCCTGGAACGGGCCCTGCTGGTGCAGAGCAATCTGCAGGCCCTGATCATCACCGGCCATGGGGAACTGGATACAGCCCTGCGCGCCATGCGTCTGGGGGCCTATAATTTCCTCCTGAAACCGGTGGGCCTCACTGAGCTGGAAATCAGCCTGAAAAATTGCCTGGAAAAGGTCCAGCTCAGGACGAAAGTCGCCCGCCAGCAGGAGGCGCTGCAACAGGCCCATGACGATCTTGAAAGCCGGGTGGCTGCCCGGACCCGGGAACTTACCCAGCTGGTGCGCGATCTGCAGGAAAAGGATGACCAACTCCGGCACGCCCACAAGATGAAGGCCCTGGGTTCCCTGGCTGGCGGCATTGCCCATGACTTCAACAATCTTCTCATGGGAATCCAGGGCCATATTTCTCTGCTCATCAGCCAGTGCGAACCCGTAGATCCGCGATTCTCCCATCTCCTCAACATAGAAACTCTGGTGGAAAGCGGCGGCCGCCTTACCCGCCAGCTTCTGGGCTACGCCCGGCAGGGACAATACGATGTCCGCCTTCTCAATTTCAACAAGCTGCTCCACCCCATCATCGAGACCTTCGCCAGAACCCGCCCGGAGATTTCCATCCAGACCCGGATGTCCCCTGAACCCCAGATCATTCATGCCGATCAGGGCCAGATCGAGCAGGTCCTCTTCAACCTCTTTATCAACGCGGCTGATGCCATGCCCAGAGGCGGCACCCTGATCATTACCAGCCAGCGTCTGCCCGCCCAGACCATCGCCGCCAAAATGCTGGAAAAAATTGCTGGCGACTATATCCATCTCACGGTTACCGATAACGGCACCGGCATTCCGGACCATATCAAACCCCACATTTTCGAACCCTTTTTCACCACCAAGGAACAGTGCCGCGGCACGGGTCTGGGCCTGGCCTCCACCTACGGCATTGTCGCCGCCCACAGCGGTCATATCGAAGTGGAATCAAAAATAGATGAAGGCACCACCTTTCATATTTATCTCCCCGCCTCCACGGAGAGTCTGGCCAGCACAGGACGTGCCTCGGCCTTCAGCAAGCGGCCGGCTGCCGGCACCATATTACTGGTGGACGATGACGAATCGATACGGGAAACAGGGCAGGTATTACTGGAGGCCAGGGGCTTCCAGGTCTGTACGGCCCATGACGGCCATCATGCCCTGGAGGTCTACCAAAAAAAGGGGGAGGAGATTGACCTGGTGGTCCTTGATATGATTATGCCCCGCATGGGGGGCAGTGAAACCTTTGATCGGCTGCAGGAAATAAATCCAGCCATCAAGGTCCTGCTCTCAACCGGCTACAGCATTGAAGGCCAGGCCGCTGACATTGTCGCTCGCGGCTGTGCCGGCTATATCCAGAAACCCTTTAACATGGCGGATCTCACCAAAAAAATCATGGAGCTCATTTAGGAGTTCAGGGGCCAGGCACAAGAGAGAACAGGCGCTGATCAAGAGTGCGCCCTGTTCAGGATCTCACTCTTCACCATAAAAGGTCCTGCGTCCCAGCCGCCAGCCCCCCAGCATGGCTGGCCTGGGATGGGTGATTAAGAAAACAGGGAGGGTGGTAACCAGCCCCTTCATGCGGCCGCGATCCTCGAAACGGCGGGCAAACTGCTTTTTGTCAAAGAGACCGTCAAGGCGGGGAAGCATGCCGCCACCCAGATATATACCGGCGCCGGGCAAGAGGGCCAGGGCCAGATTACCGCAAAACTCGGCGAGAATATCGAAAAACAGGGCAAAAATCTGCCTGCTGAAGGGACACTCCATATCTGGCGCCAGGGCCCGCTGGGCAAGCAGAGGTCCAAGCTGATCACTCTCCCTGCTTTTTGCCGCCAACTCGGCAGGCATGGCCAGGCCCCTGCTGGGCAAGAAAGATACCAGACTGGCCAGACCGGTGCCGGAACAGACCATCTCAAAGGTGACATGGCCGTGCTGCCGGCGGAGAAAGGTGAGGAGGTGCATCTCCATCTCTGTGCGGGGGGCAAAGCTGAGATGGCCCGCCTCCGTATCCTGTACCCGGGCCTGCGGGGCATCTCTGTTGATAAAGGCCGCCCCCAAGCCCGTGCCGGGAGCCACCACCAGAACGCCGGAGCGGCCAGAACTCTTGCCGGGTTTTATGGTCACCAGATCATCCCCGCCCAGCAGGGGAACACCTTCAGCCAGGGCCACCAGATCATTAGCAAGGACAACACCGGCAAAACCGAATTCCTCTTCCAGGGCGGCCGCCCCGGTCTGCCAGGGCAGGTTAGTAAAGCGCACCTGCTGCTCTGAAACCGGTCCGGCCACAGCAAGGCTGGCAAAATCAACCTTGCCCGGAAAGTTGTCCAGGCAAGCGGCAATCGCCTGGGCACAGGAACTATAATGCGCACTTATCAATTGCCCCTCAGCCACAGGAATAAAGTCAGGCCGCTCATCAAAGAAGGCGAAATCGATTTTGGTGCCGCCAATATCGGCAACAAGTAGTATGGACATGGATCCACCTCAATTTCTGGGGATCTTCTCACCAAATGGCAAGAACAGGGTGAGAGAGAAAAGAGTTCTTTCAGTCGATAAAAACCGGCCTTTCTATGTCGCCCACTTCATAACAAAAGCGGCTCCAGGTAAAGACCCGACCGCTCATGGGGCAGCGCAGGGTTATTTTTTTGTCATCAATGGCCACCACCCGCCAGTCACCCTTGCGTTTGCCGCCATCAATATAGATCATCTCACCCACCTGGAAGGGGCAGGGAGAAAAGCACCGCACTTTCATAGAACCTCCTTTTCTTTTAATTACATTGACAGAATGAAAGCCAGCTCATTAACATGGCATGTACTTTTTATCATACCGACAAAAAAGGAGAAATTCTATGAGTATTGACTGGGCATATATGCGTAAGGGGTGAGTTTCCTGCCAAAAGGCCCGGGAGTCTCTCGAGCAAAACAAGGCCGTAATCCTGAATGAAGTCAATGCCGGGCAGAAGCCGCTGGCCCAGGAAGCCGCCTGGCAACTGGTGGCCAATGCCACCCGGATCTTCATTGCCAGCGGCAAAAAAATCCTGGAATACAGACCATCCCCTGCCGGCAAAGAGGAAATCATGGCGAAAATAATGGGACGCACCGGCAATCTGCGTGCCCCGACCATCCGCCGCGGCACCACCTTGTATATCGGCTACAACACCGATCTCTACCAGCACCTCACCAGCCCGTAACCCCTAATTGGGAAGTCCATTTTCATTGCAGAGACAGGGTCTTTGCCGCTGTCTGCCACCAGATCACCACCAACCCCCATAACATGCTTGCTAAAATTCATACCATAGCCCTCTCCGGGGTGG
This sequence comes from Desulfurivibrionaceae bacterium, assembly GCA_031581485.1. GTDB lineage: Bacteria > Desulfobacterota > Desulfobulbia > Desulfobulbales > SURF-16 > BM506. The sequence goes on from JAVLBA010000026.1 coordinate 12,302, forward strand.
ACGGCATAGCCGTGGAGGTGGAGGTGGATATCGCCAATGGCCTGCCCAGCTTTTCAACAGTGGGCCTGGCAGAAGGGGCTGTGCGGGAAAGCAAGGACCGGGTCAAGGCGGCCATCAAAAACAGCGGCTACACTTTCCCTAACCGCAGAATTACCGTAAACCTGGCGCCCGCCGATGTCAAAAAGGCAGGGACCAGTTATGACCTGCCCATGGCCATCGGCATCCTGGCGGCAGTGGAGCCCTTTAACCAGGAGAAGCTGGATTCCATGGTCCTGGCCGGCGAGCTTTCCCTGGACGGCAAGCTGCGGGCGATCCAGGGTATCCTCTCCATGGTGACAACGGCCCGGGAGCAGGGTAAAAAGGCCATACTGGTGCCCCTGGCCAATTGTCGGGAGGCAGCCATGGTCAGGGGCATTGCGGTGTATGGCCTCACCTCCCTTGACCAGGCCGTGGAATTTCTCACCGACCGGCTGCCCCTGACTATGGCCATTGCCGACCATTCTCTGGCCATGCCCGTGCATGACTCCTTTGATTTCAGTGACGTCAAGGGCCAGGAGCATGTCAAACGGGCCATGGAGGTGGCAGCGGCGGGTGGCCACAACATCCTTCTTAGCGGCAGTCCGGGCAGCGGCAAGACCATGATTGCCAAACGCTTTGCCACCATTCTGCCCGATCTCACCTTTGAAGAATCCCTGGAAACCTCCAAGATCTATTCCATCATGGGGCTTCTCGCTCCGGATCAGGGGTTGGTGCGGCAGCGCCCCTTTCGGGCCCCGCACCATACCATCTCCGATGCCGGCCTCATCGGCGGGGGCAATCAGCCTCGGCCCGGTGAAGTTTCCCTGGCCCACAACGGTGTCCTCTTTCTGGATGAGTTCCCGGAGTATAAAAAACATGTCCTGGAGGTCCTCCGCCAGCCCATGGAGGATGGTGCGGTGATCATCTCCCGGGCCTCCACCTCCCTGGAATTTCCGGCCCGCTTCATGCTGGTTGCCGCCATGAATCCCTGTCCCTGCGGCCATCTTGGCGACCATCTCCACAACTGCACCTGCAGTCAGACCCAGCTAAAACGATACAAGGATAAACTCTCCGGCCCTCTTCTGGACCGCATCGACATCCACCTGGAGGTACCGGCCGTGCCTTTCAAGGAGATGACCAAGGGCACGGAGGGAGAAAACTCCAAGACCATCAGAACAAGGGTGATTGCAGCCCGGGCCCTGCAGACCAGCCGTTTCCAGGGCCACAAAAGGACCTATGCCAACAGCCAGATGTCCAGCCGTGACCTGAAAAAATATTGCCTGCTTGACCCCAACAGCCTCAACCTTCTGGAACAAGGAATGGAACGTCTCCGCCTCTCCGCCCGGGCCTATAACCGCATTTTAAAAATCGCCCGCACCATTGCCGATCTTGCCGGTCTGGAGCAGATCGGCCCGGGCCATATTGCGGAGGCCCTCCAGTACCGCCGCATTGATCGGCGCACCTGAAAATCGTCACAAAGAACAAAACAGCCAGTTGTTGATTGCCCTGAGAACAAATTTTTTGCTACCATACTCTTTACGGCTGAGCAATCTGAACGGGGCATAGAGAGCACAGGGCAGGCAAGCAGGCACCAAAACAAAAAATCACTCCATCCCACCCCTGTGGTGGAGATAGATCAAGTGGTTATTTTTTCTGTTTGGTTCTTGGTGCCGGTGGTTGGCGCTGTCACATGCAGGGATGTTCAGGTTACGCAAGGCCTTGCCAATCTGAAAAACAAGAGAGGATTCAGCCATGCCATCTTCCACTCGTCCCCCCAGCTGGGCAGGCAGCTTTTATCCGGATGATCCCGGTCATCTGCGTTCCCTGATCAGCGATCTGCATCAAAAGGCCGCAAAGGAGAAGGTCGATCTGGGGGGCGCCAAACTCCGGGCCCTCATTCTGCCCCATGCCGGTTACATCTATTCCGGCCTCACCGCCGCCCACGGCACCATTCTTTTAGAGAATCAGCAGGTTAAAACCGTTATGCTCCTGGGCCCGGCCCATCATGTGGGGGTGGCAGGATCCGCCGTGAGCAGGGCCACCGCGTATAAGACGCCGCTGGGAGAGATTCCCGTGGCCCCCTGGGGGGAAAAACTGCAGGAGGAATATGCCGATCTTTTTCAGGAAAATATCGCTTCCGAGCAGGCCGAGCATTCCCTGGAGGTCATCTTGCCCTTTCTCCAGGAATCCCTGGGGGATTTCAGCCTGATGCCCTTGGTGGTGGGCCAGACCGATACCAAGAGAACGGCCCAGGCCCTGGCCCCCTTGATCACCGATGACGTTCTCCTTGTCATCTCCAGCGACCTCTCCCATTTCCTCGACGATGAAAGTGCGGTCCAGAAGGACAGGCAGACCCTGGAGGCCATTCTGGACATGGACATGACCGCCCTGCAGGTCAATGACAACAAGGCCTGCGGCATGGTGGGCATCCAGATTCTTCTCCACCTGGCCAGGCTGAAGAATTGGCAGCCCCGCTTTCTGCATTATGCCAACAGCGGTGACGCCACCGGTGACCGCGACCAGGTGGTGGGCTATGGGGCCATCGCCTTTACTAAGGAGAATCCATGAGTGATTTATCAGCGAGTCAGGGCGAAATTCTGGTCAGACTGGCCAGACAGACCATCACTTCGCTCCTGGGCATGGCCCCGGAAAATGAGCTTGATCCGGCGGATCTGAGCGCCCCTCTGTTCCAGGAAAAACGAGGCGTCTTTGTCACCCTGCATAAAAACGGGGAATTACGGGGATGCATCGGCTCTCTGATCGGCAGCGAGTCACTGGTTGAAAGCGTCCGCCACCAGGCCGAAAACGCCGCTTTTCACGACCCGCGTTTTCCCAGGCTGCAGGCCGAAGAACTGGCAGATATCCAGGTGGAAATTTCCATCCTTACCGCTCCCGCCCCCCTTTCTTTTACAGATCCGGCAGAGCTCGTGGCCAAACTGCGCCCCCATATCGACGGCGTGATCTTGAGCTCAGACGGCCACCAGGCCACCTTTCTCCCCCAGGTCTGGGATCAGCTTCCGGAACCTGAAGATTTCCTCGGTCATCTGGCCATGAAGGCCGGCCTGCCCCAGGAAGGCTGGCAACATCAGGGGGTGGAAATCAGCACCTACCAGGTCCAGCATTTCGCTGAATAGTGGCAGAAATAAAATCGGGTTTAACCACAGAGGCACAAAGACACAGAGATAAAAAACCTCTGTGCCTCTGTGCCTCTGTGGTGAAAAAAAACCTGCCCACCATCACACTCTTACAGCATCCCATCAGGTCCAGCATTTTGCTGAAATAGTGGCAGAAATAAAATCGACTTAAACCACAGAGACATTTATGCCCCTTGTGGGTGCAAAGACACAGAGATAAAAAACCTCTGTGCCTCTGTGCCTCTGTGGTGAAAAAAGGACCTGACCACCATCACTCTTACAGCATCCTCTTCAAGGCCTGATAGTCGGTCTTGCCCGTGCCAAGCACCGGGATATCCTCGACTTGAATCAGGCGCCGGGCGTTATGAAGCGGTGAAAGCCCGGCGGCGCGGATGGCCTTGTTGGCCTCTTCCCTGCTCATGGCAAAGGTGACAAAGAGCACCACCTCAGGCTGCTCTTCATGGGCAACGGCCTCCACGGCCAGGGGAACGGCGTCATCCGGAGCGCTCTCTATCTGGCTCAACAAGGCGGCCTCAATGGCCGGCAGGGAGATCATCTCGCCGCCAATCTTGACAAACCGTTTCAAGCGGCCCCGAAAAGTGAGGATACCCTGCGCGTCCTCAGAGACCAGATCCCCGGTCTCATACCACTCCTTGCCTTCATATTCCACAAAGGGCTGCCTGCCGTCATGGTGGAGATAGCCCCTGAACACATTAGGGCCACGGACCAGCAGCAGGCCCTGCTGACCACGAGGCACGGGCTGTTGGTCAGCCACATCAACAATGAGATGCTCCATGGAGGGGAGCAGAGGGCCGATGGTGCCTGCCACCGGATTATCCGGCCTGTTGAGAGTGACGCCGGGGGCACACTCGGTCACGCCGTACGCCTCACACATCACCACCTGGGGACAGGCACGGCCCATGGCCTCATAGACATGAGGGGGGCATTTCTCGGCCCCGGTAAAGACGAGGCGGAGGCTGGCGAGCTGGCCCGGTAATGCGGCCCGCAGCATACCGTTTAAAAAGGTGGGGGTGCCGATCAGCACCGTGGTCTTGTACATCTCGCAGATCTTGGCCAGGACGCCGGCCTCGGTGGGGTTGGCATGGTAGACGGTCTTCACCCCCAGACAAACGGAGAGCAGCAGGGTGCCGGTGAGACCGAGGGAGTGAAAGGGCGGCAACATGCCCAGGAGGCTGTCATTGCCGTGGAATTGCAGAACCTGGCCCACATCGCGGAGGTTGGCCAGGAAATTGGCATGACTCAGGGGCACGGCCTTGGGCCTGGCCTCGGAACCGGAGGTAAAGAGAATGGCTGCGATCTCATCCCCTGAGCCATGACGGCCGAGTAGAGACCACCTGCCGTAACTCTTTACTTTGGCCATGATCTTCTGCGGCAGCGAAAAGGTGGCGCCCATCTCCTCAAGGAGGAGCCAAGCCACCTTGAGACGGTCAAGTTTCAGGCCCTGATCAGTGAGACGTGCCATCAGGGGCTGGGCCGAAATCACCGTCTGCACCCCCACCTTGTCCAGACAATAGGCTATATTGCCCTGGCCCAAGGTCCAGTTGACCATGACCGGTGTTTTGCCGGCAAAGAGCAGGGCCAGATAGGCAAGGGTACAGCCCACCCCGGCCGGCAGCATGATACCGACACGATCACCGGCGATCTTTGCGAACTGCGGTACCAGGAGATGCAGGGCAATAATGATATCACGATTGCTGCGCACGCCGCTGCGCAGATCAGCGATAATGGCCTTGTCCGGATTTTTTCTGGCCTGCTGGAGGAAAAGTTCAGTGATGGTCTCTCCGGCGCCCAGTTCCAGGGGCCCGCTCTTCCGGGCGGCAAACCAGGCGGGGGGAGGCAGGCCGACCTGGTCATCCTTACGGCTGATCATCTGGCCAGAGGCGGCCAGCAGCAGGTCCTCGGCCGTGTTGAGGCTCTCCAGCTCCTCAATGGTGAATCCGAACTCCTGCTCAATCCAGACCACCAGCTCGGCCACCCCCAGGGAGTCTATGCCGAGGTCGCTGGCCAGATTATCCTTTTTCTGGACATGCTCGGCACCGCTGATCTCGCTGATCTTGGCAAAGACCTGCGTGCGCACCGCCTCGCTCACCTTGCCGCTGTCACCGACGATCTTCTTTTTCCCCGGCTCCTCTCTGAGCTGCGGGCGGCTGCCCTGCCACCAGAAATGGGGCACAAAAGTATTGGCTGCCGCCTTTTTATTATAAAAATCTTCCAGATATTTATTGAGCAGCAATCGGTCGCCGTTATGGGGAAGGTCGGCAGGCTCCTCAAACTCGAGGACAACCTGGCGCTTGGGCATAAAGAAGATGCCATTGATCAGGAGATAGAAGATATGTTTGGGTATGTCGGCCAGCAGGGTCGGCGTCCGGCCGCTGGCCTTGGAAAAGGAGGAGCCCCAGAGACCGGTGGTGCGCACCAGAACGACGCGGGTTTCCGGGGCCTGTTTAAGAATGGCCGCCACCCCGCCGTTGGCGCGGAGCGATTCATAACGGCTGCGATAAATCCGGCCGGAGGGATAGAGCAGAATATTATCATTATGGCGAAGACCTTTGCCGATCTCGGCCATGGCCGCCACCACCTCATCACGGCCATGGCGCCCCTTGCTGGCAATATCAGGGATGGTCACACAGCGCGCCAGCTCCATAATCTGCCGCACCACAGGCAGAGCAACCTGACTCTCGTCGGCCAGGGGCCGGGGATGAAAGCGCTCATGGAGACAGAGATACATGATCAGGGGATCAATGAGAGCCGGATGATTGGGCAGAAAGAGGATGCCCTGGCCGGCAGTTGAGGGCTTGATCCTGTCCAGCCCCTTGATAACAAGGCGATAGCGCAGGCGCACCAGATGACGCACAATAAAAACAACTATATTTAACATGGAGAATCCACCCGACCATAACGCTTAAAAGCAAAACAAAAACAGAGGGCGACAAGGCAGGTCGTCAACCCAAGAACCAGCATGGCCACACTGGGGGCCAGCAGCGCATGCAGGCCCTCAAAGCAGATACCTGACAAAAAAATTGCGGAAAAAGCCGTGAAATTGGAGACAGCAATGATCTTGCCCTTCTGATCGGCCCGCGGTCGCAGCTGAATAAAGCTGGCCAGGGGAATGAGAAAGAGGCCGCCGCCGCAGCCTGCCATTATCAGGGCCGTGATGAGCAGGGGCAGCTGCAGGGCAACAGAGCCAAGAGAGACGGCAGCCCAGGTGCTGACCAGGCCAAGCCCCATGATCAGAAAAGCCGGTCCCATGATCCGGTGCCAGCCGGGACCGCCGGCAATCTTGGCCGCCAAAAAAGAGCCGGCGCATACCCCCACCATGAGCGAAACCACCAGCATACTGGTGATGGTCTGCGACATCCCAAGCTCTATAATGCCCATGACATTGATGACCAGCACCACCACGGAGGAGATAAAATAAAAAAAGGCATCACCGGCAATCACCGTCAATAACAGCCCATCAGTGCGCATGCGGTAGAGATCAGCAAGGGAATGGAGGGGACCCAGCCAGGGGAAACGCACCCTGGCCCCAGCCGGCGGCCGCTTTACCACGCCAAAACTTACCACCACCCCCATAGCTGCCATCAGCAGGACAAAGATTGCCACCAGCAGCCGACCAAAGGGGATGGCCGTGGCAAACCAGGCCTGATCAAGGGCCATCCCGGCCAGACCGATACCCGCCAAAATGGCCAGGGTGGTGACCAGCTTGATCACGGCATTGGCCGTGGTCACAAATTCCTTGGGATAGAGTTCCGGGATGGAGCCGTTAATGGCCGGGCCAAAAAGGGTGGACTGGGCCGCCATGATAAAGACCATGGCCAGGATGCAGGACCAGTTCAGGGTGATAAGGCCATAGGCCCCCACCAGCATAGCAAAGAACTCCAGGAACTTGGCCCCCACCACCACATTTTTCTTGGAGAAGCGATCGGCAAACCAGCCGGCCTGGGCCGAAAAGAGGATAAAAGGCAGTGAAAAAAGCATGGTGGCCTTGCCCTGCAGGCCGCTTAAACCGGCGCCCACGGCAAGCAGCATGGCGGCCTGTTTAAAAAAATTATCATTAAAGGCCCCCAGAAAATAGGTGACGGCCATGGCGATAAAACGGGAACGGCCTTGGGCGATCTGCGCTTTTATTTCAGGAGAATAGATCATTTTGTCATTGTAGATAAAGGCATGGGGCTCACGGGTACCATGCAACAAAAAGGAGATAGCAATATGGGAAAGATTTTGCTTTCTTTGTGGTTTTGGCTTGCCCAGATAACCTCAGACCGGCGTCCCCAGTGATCACCCTTTCCCCCACGCTTAAAAAACCAGGATGGCACCGAGGGCCAGCACCGTCAGATCCACACAGAAATGGCTGACATAACAATCAGTCAGGGACCAGCCGCGGAGACGATGCCAACTCCATATCCCCCCGGCCACCATGGTGGCCCAAGTGAAAAGCAGGGTAAGATCCAGAGGGAAATAGGGGCGCAGGGTAAAATAATGATGGAAGCCAAAAAAAAGCCCGCCCAAGCCGATAATCAGTGGTGGATGTTTAACACGATTTCGCAATTCATCCAGCAAAAATCCGCGCCAGTACCACTCTTCAAAAGCGGCATTGACCACCAGGATAAAAAAGGAGAGGCGCCAGTAGGCGTCAAGAATACCCAGGCTGAGGAGCTTGCGGCGGATCCCCGCCCCATCGAGATCCGCCTGCAGGAAAAGATAGGCGCCCAAGATGACCAGGCTTAACAGAGCGCCACTGAGCAGACCCCGCCACCCCGGCGGCTGCAGATCCATACGGGCCACACCTGTACGCCAGCTCTGGCCGCGCAGGCGCCAGACCGCAAAGGGCAACAAAAACAACGCCACCTTGGCAACGGGGTAGAGAAAGAAGGGGAAGATTTCCAGATAAAAGGAGATCCAGGTGGCCACGGCCGGCAATGAGGCCATTAACACCAACAAAAGAAAGGGCAAAGATCGATTTGTGGCCACGGGCATAGCCTCTGGTTTTTTCATTTTCAGACGCACCTCCACACTTTACAAACCATGGGCCTGCAACCAGCCCTGCATCTGCAGTGGGGTTCTGCAGCCCGCCGCTGAAAAGACGGCGGTTGTTCGTCAAAAGGAGACAGCTGATCTTTATTCTATAACAGGAGTATGGTATCCGTAAAATCCTTGTCCTGATCCTGAAAACAGGGCGCCGCCGGAGGCCTCCAGGGGTCAGCTGCTGCTGAGAGAACGGCGATGATTTCCCTCTCTCTTGTTCAGCCTATACCTGCCCAATCCGAGACACAAGAGAACCCTGCTTCTCAAAAAGGAAAAGCCATGACTGACCTCAACAACCCGCTCCTTCTTCTGCTCTTTGGTGTCCTGGTGGGAACAGGCGCCTCCTTTTCCGGCCTGGGTGGCGGCTTCTTGATCGTGCCGCTGCTCATTTTTCTGGGCTATAGCGCCCAGAAGGCCGTGGGCACCTCCTTTGTGGCCATTCTGGTCATTGCCATCTCCGCCCTGGTGGCCCATAATAAGCTGGCCCATGTCGACTACCGGGCCGGCCTCCTCCTGGGCGCCGGCGGCGTGCTGGGGGCGCAGCTCGGCGCCCGCCTCATCGACCAGGTCTCCAGCGGCAGCTTCAAGAAGATCTTTGCCGTGATTCTCCTGGGCCTGGCCTGCTATCTATTCTGGCAGAAGTAAATTTTTGCTGATGCCATAAGTGAAAACCCTTTCACCACAGAGGCACAGAGGCACAGAGGTTTTTTATCTCTGTGTCTTTGCACCCACAAGGGGCATAAATGCCTCTGTGGTTTAACCCAATTTTATTTCTGCCACTATTCACCGAAATGCTGGACCTGATAGGATGCTGTAAGAGTGATGGTGGTCAGGTCCTTTTTCACCACAGAGGCACAGAGGCACAAAGGTTTTTTATCTCTGTGTCTTTGCACCCACAAGGGGCATAAATGCCTCTATGGTGAAAAAAACAATTTCTTTTGTGTCTTTGTGCCTCTGTGGTATCAAAAAATCATGCCAACCACCCTCTTCCTGCATGGCCTCGACTCCTCAAGCCGGGGCACTAAGGGCCGTTATTTCCAGGCCCATTTTCCCGCAATGCTCTGCCCTGATTTCAGTGGTGATCTTGACCAGCGCCTGGCCCGGCTTGAGGTGGTGTGTCGAGGTCGTACAAACCTGACCCTGATCGGTTCCAGCTTCGGCGGCCTGATGGCCAGCTGCTTTGCCATCCGGCATCCGGCCCGGGTTGCCAGACTCATCCTTCTGGCCCCGGCCCTCAATTTCCCGGACTTTCAAGTACCGCCGGCACAGATTGCTGTCCCGACCCTGCTGGTGATGGGCACTAACGATACGGTGTGCCCGCCTGCCCTGGTCGGGCCCCTGGCCGAGGCCACCTTCAGTAACCTGGAGGTCAGGCTGGGGGATGACGATCATCTGCTGAGGAGGATGTTTGCAGAAGTAAAGTGGCAGGCGCTGCTGGCAGGAGAAAGGAAAAGCTGAATATCGAGGTCACCCGAAATTTCGAACCGCCGATGGGGAAACACTTCAACATTGAGTATGCCGCGGAGTCTCGCAGATAAGCGCAGAGTTCGGGCTCACCTAGCTCTTTGAAATGTGCAATACTCCTCTATCCCGCCTCATAAAGATAGCGGACATCCTGGCGGACAAACTCCTCCAGCGTGCTGTCCAGAGAGGTCTGCAGACAATCCACCTGGGCCATGTGGCCGTCGCGGACCAGGGCCAGATAGCGGCAGCCGCCAAAGCAGAGGGGCAGGTAGGAACAGGTCCGGCATTTCTTGTTGTGGCGCCAGTTGTCGGGGTGGTACATGGCGACATCGTTTACCCCCTGCCAGATATCACCGATGACGTAGTCGGGCCGGCCGATGAGTACCGGGCATTTGCAAAGAGTGCCGTCATAATGGATGGTGAGATGGTCGTCACGCAGCACCTTACAGGGGCCGGGGTCATCCATTCTTGAAGCGTAGCCCGCTTCAAGAATTTTACGGCGCAGGTCGATCTGGGCCTGCGCCAACCACGGTTCGGTGAGGGTTTCACAGCCTTGACGATAGCCGCCCTCCACTACATCATCGGCCTGTTTCATCACCGAGCCAAAACGGACATGTCTGACAACATCCGGGCCCAGTCCTGACTTTTTTAAAATATCAACAAGCTCCGCAAAGCGGTGGTGGTTGTCAGGGGTGAAATTACCACCAATGGAAAGCTTGAGAAGACCCGCACAGGAACGCAGGTTATCAAGGAGCAGATCAAAGCTGGGCTGGCCGGAACCAAAGGGCCGACAGCCATTATGGACATCAGGGGGGCCATCCAAGGTGACCTTGGCAGAGACCAGGCCCAAGGGCAGAAGTTCCGACACCAGCGCCGGCTTGAGGAGGGAGCCGTTGGTGATCAGGGAGAATTCAAAGGCAATGCCATGTTCTTGAGCCGCCTCCTGCAGATCACGGCAGAGGGACTTGAGACGTTTGACATAGAGAAGTGGTTCGCCGCCATAGAAGGTCACCATTACCCTCTCCCTGCCCTTGGCAAGGAGGCCACGGACAAATTCGACAAGCTGAGCGGCGGTGTCATCACTCATGCCGAACTTGCCCTTCATGCTGCCCTCGTAGCAATAGATGCAGCGGAAATTGCAGTCCATCCCTAAGATGATATCGAGGTAGAGATTGGTGGCCTGCCTGTTTAGCGCCGCCACCATTGCCAGGACCTCCTGGTGCTCCTGCTCCGGATCAACCACCACCATACCGAGCTCCTGGAGATCTGCAACGATCTCAAGGGAGAAATCACCACGGCGAAGTGCAGCCAGCTCGTCAGCAGCCACGACAGCCAGGGCGCCACTCTTGGTGGAGAAAAGGAGCTGACGGCCGGGGTTGTCGATAAGGGGGAAGATCTTCAGGTAGTTAGAGAGATACATGGTCTGCCAAATAACAGGTTGAGCACGGAATATAAGCGAAGGCTGTTGCCTGAATTATCTTTTTGCTTGCCCAAAAAGGGCACCCCGACCAGTCTTGGCCTTCGGCACCGCTCGCCTTCCGCCGAAAAAGGGGGATTGCATAAACTCGCTGAGTTTATGCCTGTGGTGTGGGTACTTAAACATGCTGCGATTCTCTTTCCCTTTTCCGGCTCCCTGCTCACTCAGGGCTGAATGGGTGGAACAAAAAAGGGAGGCCGTCAGGCCTCCCACGATCAAAAACTTTTCCCATCTTCACATTATTTTGGTGAACCAGGGGCACAGTTAGCCTGAGCCTGGGCCATCTTTTGCACACTTGCTCCCTTACTGAGAATTACCAGTTTTTTCATTGTTTCTCCTCCGGTTAAGATATTCAAGAGATAGTAAGAACTGCTATTTTAAGCATCCTATCATAATGAAATATATGAGGAAAACTAAAAACGGCACTTCAAACCGGCCTCGGCATAGCGCGGCGCATTGGGCCAACGCTCGCTGACATACTGATTGCCATTAAAGAGGTTACGCACCACACCAAAGAGGCTTACCCCCAGGTCCTCCGACTCGTAAAGACTTTTGGTAATGCTGAGGTCCCAGAGCAAGGCGTTGTTGAACTCCGCTGGCCCATCGGCCAGATAGTCTCCCCACTTAACATAATGGCCGGAAAGTTCAGCGGTGATGATCTCCGGGTGATCAAAGAGCAGGATGATATTGGCAGTGGAGGAATGATCGCCCAGGTCATCGGGCAGGTCTGAATAGGTATAGGTAAAATTGGCCTGCAGGGAGGTGTAATAGATCGGCCTGGTACGCACCTCCAATTCGAACCCCTGGCGCCGACTGCGGTCGCCGTTCACCCGGAAGATGCTATAGTCAGGGGCCCAACCCCAGGTATTATCCACCTCGTGGTGAAAAAAGGTGGTTTTGAGATGGAGATAGGGAATGATCGTGCTCTCCACCCCGGCCTGGTAGGTCCAGTTCTTCTCAGGATCAAGATTTGGATTGACCGCAGAAGGGCTGTAGAGCGGATCTCCTTCAAGATAAAAGACCGGCGGCTTGCGAAAACCACGTGAGGCAGAGGCCCGCAGCAGGGTATCAGCACGAACCTGGTAGGTAATCCCTAAGGAGGGGCTGACAAGCTCCTGGGCGACGGTGGAGATATGATCCCAGCGCAGGCCCGGGGTGATGCTCCACTTATCAAAAACAAAGGTGCCGTTCAGATAATAGCCGGAGACATCCTCGGTGAGGAGATCCATGGCATAATCACCCGGAAATGGCGCCACCCAACTGCGGTAGTTCCAGGCCATCTGCACCTCGTTGCGCTGGTAATCAGCGCCGGCCACCAGGCTATGCTCACCGAGCTTATAGTCGAGGCGCAGGGCGCCGCCGGTGGACTTCTGATCGTTGATAAAATCCGCAGACCATGTGGCGGGCAGATTGGGGAGTTGGCGGCGAACGTTTCGATAGTCATTATCAAAACGGAAGAGCTCAGCATGGAGGTTGAGTTCGTCGGCCAGCAGGGCGTCAAAACGGGCACTGACAAAGGTATTCTTGTCCTCCAGCTCCACCTCAAACCCTGCAGCCGGCCAGTAGGTATCAAGATACTCAGGGCGGGAGTAGAGACCGGAGATCTCCAGACTCATGTCGTGGGGCATCTCCACCCGCAGCTTGCCGTAGCCGGTATTATTTTTATAGAAACGGTCATCAAGGAGGCCGTCCGACTCCTGATTGCCGCCGTAGAGGTAATAGCTGACCTTGCTCACCTTGCCGCTGAGCTCAGCTGTGATGTCATGGGTGTCTTTCTCGCCGTAAGAGGCCACCACATCGGCCTTGGGTTGTAAAGTTCTGCCCGTGTCCTTGGTGATGATATTGATCACCCCACCCAGGGCCGAGCCCCAGGTGGAGGAGGCAGCCCCCTTGATCACCTCGATGCGCTTGATGATCCGCACCGGAATCATATTGACCCAGGCTATCTCCACCGAGGCCTTATTAACCCGTACCCCATCAAGCAAAACCGTGACATGCTCCCAGCTCGAGCCCTGAATATAGATATCGGAACCATGGTTAAAATCGAGGCCACCATAGTTGACATAAACCCCGGCCACCCGATTGAGGACATCATCGACATTATGGGCGTTCATACGCTCGATCTCGGCGGCGCTGATAATGGTGACGTTCTCGGCCACCTGGCTTATGGGCTTGGCGATGCGGGTGGCGGCCTCCACCACCTGGGCCTCGTCAAAGTAGAGGGCGAGGAAGTCATCCTCACCATTTTGCAGGGCCTGTTCGGCAGCAGAACTTACAGAAACATTGGCCAGCAGCCAGAGGCCGACCACACAGGTCGTAAAATATTTTGTCATCTCTCCCCCAAAATTTAAAAACAAAACTTTCTTTTCGGAAATCCTTCTTAATTCATCTTTTTCAAGAGTAAAGACCTATACTTCCAAAAAACCACCGCCAAAGGATAGGATACGAACATGCCTTGTAATAAGTTCCTCCATTCATTACAAACATTTTCCGCTGTAACCCTTTGAATTTAGGCCCGAACATACTCCACTCAAACGACAGGTTCAGCGCTGATTTCCTCTTCCTGGTCATCGCCTTACATCTTTGCTCCTGACAAAAGTTGTAATTTTTGCGGCACAGGGTATAACCAAGAACCAAACGGTACACAAGGCCGTTGGCCGCCCCCTGAAGAAAAGCTCTCGCTCCCCAGGCTTCCGACATGCCAGCCACCACCTTCATCAGCAAAGCCAACCTGCCACTCCATGCTTAACAGACTCTGCCTTACCATCCTCATCCTCTGCCATACGGCAACGGCCTCCTATGGCCTGGAGGTGGTGGCGGTGAAATCGAGCCCGGCCCAGCCCTACGAGACGGCCCTGCAGGCCTTCAGCAAGGAGCTCATCGCCCTCTCCCCGGGGCACGGCACCAAGTCCATCCAGCCTGACATCACCATCAGGGCCATCAGCCTGCGCGACGACGAGCAGCCCGCCGAGCTCAGACATGAGATCAACAAGGGCAAAGCAGACCTCATTGTGGCCTTGGGCAGCAAGGCCTTACGTTTTGCTGCCCCAATCCACGATATCCCCATCATCTATCTCCTGGTGCCCTCCCCCGCTGAAATTGCCGGCCCACAGGCCAATATCACCGGCGTCCTCCTCCAGCCTGAGCCCGGTGCCCAGTTTCGCGCCCTCAAAGATATCATGCCCGGCGCCAAACGGGTGGGAGTGATCTACGACCCGGCCAAGACAGCTGCCCTGGTTGACCAGGCCGCCGCTGCCAACAGCGGCACCGTCTTTGTCCGCCGCCCGGCCCGTTCCGGCCAGGAGGTTCCCGACCATCTGGCCAGCCTGACCGGCGAGATAGACCTGTTATGGATGCTGCCGGACAGCACCATCCTGTCGCCGCAGACCGCAATGAGCTTCTATCGTTTTGCCCATCAGCACCAGATACCCATCTTGGCCTTCTCGGAGAAATACCTGGCCAGGGGCGCCACTTTTGCCATCCAGCTCGACCTTGAGGAAATGGGGCGGATGGCTGCCCTTTTAGCCCTGCGCATCAAACAGGGCAAAAAGCCCCAGGACCTGCCACCCATGCGAACGGAGCGGGTGACCCTCAAAATCAACCGCGCCCTTACCGACAAACTAGGCCTCAAGCTCCAGGAGGGCCAACCATGATCCTCGGCCATTTCAGCAAACAGATACGGGCCAGCTATTCGGCCAAACTCATCGCCATCTTTATCGCCGCCCTCTGCCTGATGGCCACGGCCCTCAATATCACCTCCAACCGGATGCACAAAAGCTCCTACACCAAGTATATGCAGAGCAACGGTCTGGCTCTGGCCCAGCTGCTGGCCAAATCCGTCCAACTCGATGTGTTCAGCGAAAATCTCGAACAACTGCAGATGCCGGCGGCATCTCTGTTAGACCGGGAGGATATCCTCCAGGTGGAGATCCTCACCAGCAAGGGCCGTCCCCTGGTCAGTCTGGGCAAGACGCACAAGAGTAACCAGATCCCGGACCGGGCAACGCTGCTCACCGGCATCCGGGCCCAGGCCCCTCATTTCAAGGAATGGCCCACCACCTTTTCCTACTGGTGGCCGGTGGAGGCCTTGGCCACCACCAGCAGCGAAGATGCCCTCTATTTCGATGTCGAGCCCGCACAGGCCGACGGGGAGCAAGAGCCGCTGGGCTATGTCACCCTGCTGGTCTCCAAGATCCATTACGAAAAGGACATCAGAGAAATGGCGCTCAGGACAGGGCTTATCATCCTGCTCCTGCTCGTCCTGCTGGTGACGGGCACCCTGCTGCTCACCCGCCGGATGACTCTGCCTCTGCGCACCCTGATCCACAAGATCCAGTCTCAACGCACCATTGGCGAGGGCCATGACGATATCGGCCTTTTGGACACCACGGTGACCAACCTGATCAAGGACCTGGACCACTCCTTTGAGACCATTACCAATCTCAAGACGGGTCTGGAGAACCAGGTGAAGGAACGCACCAGGCAACTGGCCCTGGCCAATCAGGGGCTCACCACCCGCCAGGAATACCTGGAGGAGGCCAATCAGCAGCTGGAAAAGGCCATGCAGGAACTGCAGGAAACCGAGGGCCAGCTCATTCAGTCCGAAAAGATGGCGGCCCTTGGCCAGGTGGTGGCTGGGGTCGCTCATGAGATAAATAATAATATCAATTTCATATCCGGCGCCTTGCCCTCTCTCAGCCGGGGCATCAATGATCTTAAAGAACTGACCCGGACATTTGGGGCCGCCTGCCTGGAAGAGCCCGGCGAAAAACAGGCCGAGATGCGGCTTAAGGCCCTGGCCCTCAAAAAAGAGATTGAACAGGATGACCTCTTTACCTCCCTGGATGAGCTCATGGGCAACATCCGCGAAGGGGTGAAGCGCACCATCCGCATTGTCACCGACCTGCACACCTTTTCCCGGGCCGACGAACAGGGGTTCAAGAGGGTGGACCTCCACTCTTCCCTGGATTCCACCCTCACCTTTGTCAACAAAAAATACCTGAAAGGTATTTTTATCCACCAGGAATATGGCACCATACCCCTGGTAACCTGCCGGCCGGGCCGGCTTAACCAGGTTTTTCTCAACATCATGAATAACGGCATCCAGGCCATGGCCAGGCAAGGCGGCACCCTGAAAATCACCACCTTTTTGGAAGATGATCATGTCCATATCCGGTTCAGCGATACAGGTTGCGGTATCAGCAAAGAGGTCCTCCCTAAAATTTTCGATCCCTTCTTCACCAGTAAAGGACCGGGAGCGGGAACCGGGATTGGCCTGGCGGTGAGCTATAAAATTATCCAGGAGCACCGGGGCCGGATTACGGTAACCAGCCGCGAGGGGGAAGGCAGCATCTTTGAAGTCATCCTGCCGGTTGACGGGCAGAAAGAGGCCCTGCCGCCTGTTGACAACAGTGACGGCTGACAGAGGCCACCACTGTAAAGCAAAAAAGCTACCCTCATCATTGTCTGTGGCGGCATTCGCTGTTATTCAGAGGGAAGGTGAGATGGTGACGATTTTATCAATCCAGTTTTTGGGAGCAGACTCATGGACAAGCTGAAACTCCTCTACGTTGATGACGAAGAGGTGAATCTTTCCAATTTCAAGATGGCCATGAAACGCCACTTCCTGGTGATCACCGCCTGCTCTGCCCAGGAAGCGCTTACCTGCTTCAGCAACCAGGAGGAGATCGCTCTGGTGGTGGCTGACCAGAAAATGCCCGGCATGGATGGCACCGAGTTGCTGGCTGAAATCCGCAACCGCTACCCTGATACGGTGCGCATCATGCTCACGGCCTACAGTGAGCCGGCAGATATCATGGCAGCCATCAATAAGGGTGAAGTCTATCATTATCTCACCAAGCCCTGGCAGGAAGAGATTCTTCTGGATACCCTCAACAAGGCGGCGGAAAAATACCGGCTCACCCAGCAAAACAAGATCCTGCTCACCCAGCTCACGGAAAAGAATGAGGCGCTCCAGCGGGAATTGCGCACCAGCCGCTTCCTGAAAGATTCCCTGATCCGCCGCGATCTCATCCTCTCCGCAGTCAATGAGACTTCCCAAAAAATCATCAGCAGCGCCCACTGGCGCCACTTTACCGAGCCTCTCATTGCCCGCCTGGGTCTGGTGATGGCCGTCTCAAAGGTGCATATTTACTGCCTCTCTCAGGACGCTTCCGGAAACAACAGGGCGCAGCAGGAATTTGAATGGGCCTCGGAAGCAGCGGTCACAGCAGACCATGCCTGCCTGCCCCCCTCCTTCTCCTTTGCAGAGATCCACCTTGAGCGCTGGCTCTGCTTGTTGGCGAGGGGGGAAAGCATCATTGACAACACCGAGGATTTCCCGCCCCGGGAGGCTGCCTTGCTGCAGGCCTCCCATGTCCACTCCCTGATCTGCACCCCCATCATGGTGGGCAGACGATGCTGGGGTTTTCTCAGCCTGGCAGATTGCTCCACAAAGCGGAGCTGGCCGGCCCTGGAGATCGCTGCCGTGAAAACGGCGGCCAGCCTTATTGCCGAAGCCGTGCACCGGGAAGAAATGGATACGGAACTCTCCGTCAAACAGGCGCAGCTGACCCAGGCGGGCAGGCTCACCGTCATAGGGGAAATGGCCAAAGGCATGGCCCATGAAATCAATCTGCCCATGAGTCTGATCAGCCTTGGCGCCGACGAGATCCACCAACATTTCTGCAAAACCCAACCAGACTCCCCCTACAACCAAACCGCCAAAGAGATCTCCGGCCAAGTGGTCAAGGTGATGCGTCTCCTGGAAGATATGCGGCTCTTTTCCACCCTGTCCAGAGAAAAGATAAGCGACATCAACCTCTACTGGACTATCAACAGCGCCCTCACCTTTTTCCGCGAACAATTCAGGGCGCATCTGATTCAACTCCACGAGGAAACCAGTGAGGGCGTGCCCTCCATCTCCACCGACAATCAGAAGGCGGAACAGATCCTGGTCACTCTCCTGGCCAATGCCCGCTATGCAGTGATGCAGAAAGCCGCTGAGATCAAAAAATTCCCCATGCAGGTGTGGGTCCGGCTCTATAAAGAAGAGCTCAACGAAGAGATCAAAAGGAAAATAAAGGCACCAGCGTCACAGGAAGGGCTCACCGCCGTGCTCATTCTTGAGGTGGAGGACAATGGTATCGGCATGTCAGAAGAAACCCGGCAACATTGCACAGATCCTTTTTTCACCACCAAACCAAGAGGCGAAGGCACCGGCCTGGGTCTCTCGGTATCAAAGAGCCTGATCCAGGAGCTCGGGTTCCACCTGGAAATAGAATCCACCCTGGGAGAGGGCTCGCTCTTTCGCCTCACCATTCCCACCTACGCGGAGTATCCCGTGCTGCTCGACAACAATGAGATCCAGTTTTAAGTATCAAGATTAATTAGATTATTTTTACTGCCTTGGAAAAAAAGATCGCCCTTTCTAACAAACTCTATTAGCTTATCCCCTGACAAACAAAATTCACCTATTCTGTCAGGAGGAGTCATTGGCTGTTTGTAAAAATAATAAAATCTTGATAGTTGATGACGAGCCGCTGAACAGGCTTTTTCTGGTCGACCTTCTCAAGATGCATAACCTCACCCCCATTCAGGCCATTAATGGCAGAGAGGCGATCCAGCACTGGTTGGCCAATGATTTTTTTGCCATTCTCATGGATATTCAAATGCCGGAAATGAATGGCCTGGATGCCACACGGTTCATCCGCCAACAGGAAGAGGGGCGGCCCAAAACACCGATCATCGCCATTACTGCCTACGGCACCAAGGCGTCCCAGGCAGATTGCGAGCAGGCAGGCATGAACGGCTATCTCACCAAACCTCTGAGCATATCGACCCTCCTGGAGACCATTGCCCCCTTCTACGCATCCCCTTTGTCGATGATCTTTCCATAAATTGTAAAGCTGCGCAGTGGAGATAGTTTATCACCATTATTTCAGCATCTTACAATAAAACAACAAAAGCCGGCCAGGGTTTCCCTGGCCGGCTTTTGTTGTGGTGCTGCAGAAAGAGGTGATTAGATAATGCGCTGCATGGCACCCATATAGGACCGGAGTTCTTCACCGATGGCCTCGACGCCGGTATAGCGAACCATCTCATTGGCCTCGATCAATTCGACATTGTCCACCCCGTTGTTCTTGAGGGTGAGCCCCTTGCCGATCACATCGGTGTCCACGGACTTCATGAACTCCTGCAGCATGGGCAAGGCGGCGTGATTAAAGAGATAACAGCCATACTCGGCGGTATCGGAGATAACCACATTCATCTCATAGAGTTTCTTGCGGGCAATGGTATTGGCGATGAGGGGCACCTCGTGCAGGGATTCGTAATAGGCGGACTCTTCCTTGATACCGGCGGAAACCATGGTATCAAAGGCCAGTTCCACCCCGGCCTTGATCATGGCCACCATCAGGATGGCGTTGTCAAAATATTCCTGCTCGTCAATAGCCATGGTGCCGGAAACGGCCTTTTCAAAGGCGGACTCACCGGTCTCGGCCCGCCACTTCAGGAGATTGGCGTCGTCGTTGGCCCAATCCTTCATCATGGTGGCGGAGAAGTCACCGCTCATGATGTCGTCCATGTGTTTCTCAAAGAGGGGAGAGAGAATCTCCTTCAGGTCCTCGGCCAGTGCAACGGCCTTGATCTTGGCGGGGTTGGAGAGACGGTCCATCATGTTGGTAATGCCGCCGTATTTGAGGGCTTCGGTGATGGTCTCCCAGCCGTACTGGATGAGCTTGGAGGCATAGCCGGAATCCATGCCCTTTTCCATCATCTTGTCATAGCAGAGCAGGGAGCCGGTCTGCAGCATACCGCAGAGGATGGTCTGCTCACCCATGAGGTCTGATTTGACCTCAGCGATGAACGAGGATTGCAGGACGCCGGCCCGGTCGCCGCCGGTGCCGCAGGCATAGGCCTTGGCCAGATCCCAGCCGTGGCCCTGGGGGTCATTCTCGCGATGGACGGCAATGAGGGTGGGGACGCCGAAACCGCGTTTATACTCCTCACGCACCTCGGTGCCGGGGGACTTGGGGGCAACCATGATCACGGTGAGATCCTTGCGGACCTGCATACCTTCCTCAACGATATTAAAGCCGTGGGAATAGGAAAGACAGGCACCCTGCTTCATGAGGGGCATAATGGCGGCCACCACCTTGCTGTGCTGTTTATCCGGAGTGAGGTTGCTCACCAGGTCGGCGCCGGGGATCAGCTCCTCGTAGGTGCCCACGGTAAAACCGTTTTCCGTGGCGTTCTTCCAGCTCTGCCGTTTCTCGTCAATGGCGGCCTGACGCAGGGTGTAGGAGACATCCAGGCCGCTGTCACGCAGGTTGAGTCCCTGGTGCAGGCCCTGGGCACCGCAGCCGACGATAACGATCTTTTTGCCCAGAAGAGCGGCAACGCCGTCAAACTCGTCAGAATCCATAAAGCGACACTGGCCGAGTTCTTCCAGCTGCAGCCGCAGCGGCAGGGTATTGAAATAATTCTGTCCCATGATGTTTCTCCTATAAAGATTGTTCCAGGTGTGCCTGCCGCAGACCTTGGTCTGGCCAGGGCACATTGATATATGCAGATAGAGCATCCACCTTAGCCGTTTTTATTGTTGCGTCAAGTGAATTATATGGCATACTGTTTTGCAAAATACGCAACATTAGTCGCAAAGCGCCCTAGTGTCGTGTCAACCTTAACCTGGCACGTTAACAAAGCCCTTCGACAAGCTCAGGGAACGAGCAAGTCAAACTCCGTTCCCTGAGCTTGTCG
>JAVLBA010000027.1:0-33130 GCA_031581485.1 Desulfurivibrionaceae bacterium
GGGCGTTTTCGCTCCTGTATTACTCAACAGGAAAAATATCTGTTATTATGCCAGCGCTACATAGAGATGAATCCGGTCCGGGCCGGTATGGTTGAACACCCGGGTGCATATCGCTGGTCAAGCTATGGTTTCAATGGACAAGGCGAAACATCGGCCCTGTTGAGCCCCCATCCTGTCTATCTAAGCACTGGCCGGACCAGTGAAGAAAGGCAGGCCTCCTACCAGGAACTTTTCCGTCAGGAGATGGATCCTGGTGTCATTGACCAGATCCGCCGGGCCACCAATGGGAATTTTTCCCTTGGCAACCCAAGGTTCACAGAAGAAATAGCCATAATATTTGGTCGCCGGGTCACTCCAGGGAAAGCAGGAAGACCTTGCAAGCAAGCAGCTGGTGCTGAAAAAAATACAGAAAAACATTGAGAAACGTGGTTGTCCACGAAGGTCCAAGGGACAACCTCTACGAGACATAATTGGCTTTATTTTATATGGATAACCACAGCAAAAACGAAACGGCAGAAAGAAAACATCTGGAATATGTGCAGTCGGCGCTACAAGACGCGGTGGCTGGAATCGACGCCGACCTGCGCGGGTACGCTGCGAAAGTCAGGGAACAGAAGACCTATTTATGGGAACACCGGGCGGACATGGACCATGTTGAAAAGATTTCCAGCCGTCAGTCCGTGGAGCAGCATGTGGTGGCCGGGGAAAACGTCCTTGCCAGGAAGGAGCGTCTGCTGAAACTGCTGCTTTCGCCCTATTTCGGCCGCTTCGATTTTATCCGCGACGGTGAGGCGAAGCCGCTGCCGGTGTATGTCGGCATCCACGCCTTCTTCGACGAGGAGCGGAAAGCGAACCTCATCTACGACTGGCGGGCGCCCATTGCCACCATGTTTTACGATTACGAGACCGGTCCGGCGCGCTACGAATCCCCGGCCGGCGATATCGGCGGCCAAATCGCCCTGAAGCGGCAGTTCCGCATCCGGGACGGCCGCATGGAATTCATGCTGGAAACCGGCCTGAATATCCTGGACGATGTCCTGCAGGAGGAGTTGAGCCGGGTCTCCGACGACCGGATGAAAAATATCGTGGCCACCATCCAGCGCGATCAGAATGCTATCATCCGTAACGAGGACGCCCGCGAGCTGATCATCCAGGGTGTGGCCGGCTCGGGCAAGACCTCCATCGCCCTGCACCGCATCGCCTTTCTGCTCTATCGATACAAGGATACCCTGACCTCGAGTGATATCCTGATCATTTCGCCGAATCGGGTTTTCGCCGACTACATCGCCAACGTGCTGCCCGAACTCGGGGAGGAAAATATCGCTGAAACACGGATGGAAACCCTGGCGGCTGAACTGCTGGAAGGGAAATACCGCTTTGAGACCTTTTTCGACCAGGCGGCCCGGCTGCTCGAAAAAAACGATGAGCATTTTCAGCACCGGATACGGGAAAAGTCCTCCCTCGATTTCCTGAAAAAACTCGACGGGTATGCCGCCCATGTCGAGAAAATGAGTTTCAGTCCCCAGGATGTGCGGGTGGGCGGTTACCCGATCGCGGCCGGGTTCATCGAAGCATCGTACAGAAAACACCGGGCCATGCCGGCGGCCGTACGCCTGCGCAGTGTGGCGGCGGCCATCGAGCACAAGATCTGGCTGAGCGACGGCTACGAGATGACCGCCAGGGAACGGGCGGAGCTGAAGGCGGCGCTCAAGAAGATGCACCACAGTTCCACCCTTCGCGCCGCCTATAAGGACTTTTTTGCCTGGCAGGAAAAGCCGGAGCTGTTCAAGCCGGCAAAGGGCGTTCTCGAATACGCCGACGTTTTCCCCTTGATCTATCTGAAGCTCCGTCTGGAAGGGCTCGGGGAGACGCGGCACCGGGTCAAACATCTGCTCATCGACGAAATGCAGGACTACACGCCGGTGCAGTATGCCGTCATCGCCAGGCTGTTTCCCTGCAAAAAAACCATCCTGGGAGATGCCAGTCAAGCGGTCAACCCCTTCGGTTCTTCAACCGCGGAGCAGATCGGCCGGGTTTTCCGGCAGGCGGACTGCGTCAAGCTGTGCAAAAGCTACCGCTCGACCTGGGAAATCACCCAATTCGCCCAACGCATTTCGCCGGACCCCGATCTGGTGGCCATCCAGCGCCATGGCGATGAGCCACAGGTTCTGGCTTTTAAAAGCGGCAACGAGGAGGTGCAGCACATCCGGCGGCTCATTGCCGATTTTTTCGACTCTGGCCATCAGACCCTGGGGATCATCTGCAAAACGCAAAGCCAGGCGGACCGGCTCTATGAGGTTCTGCAAAAGGAGGAATCCAGGGTGACGCTGCTGACCTCGCAAAGCGCCTCTTTCGGGCGGGGGGTGGTGGTCTGCACCGTGTATCTGGCCAAGGGGCTGGAATTCGATCGCGTCATCGTCCCCGACGCCTCGGAGAAGAATTACGCGATGGAAATAGACCGCAACCTGCTCTATGTCGCCTGCACCCGGGCCATGCACCGGCTCACCCTGACCTCTACCGGCAGAATTTCACCCTTGGTTGGCTAGCCCGCATTTCACGTGCGCCGCTCCTGTGCCGCCGGTTCACCAACATTGCTGATGGTGAAATGATAAATCGTCTCGCGATAGCGGTCGCCGGATTCGCCCCTCTTGATTATCATTCGCCCCTGCCATTTTCGGCATTGGTTATTCCCAAGTCTTTGAAAAAGCCGCTGGACAAGGCCCATCACTATTGTTAAAAATACTTATTTTCTTTTCCCAGCAGGCTAGATCCTTTCGAGATCGGCATAGGTTTTTTATGTTCCGCGGTTATAAGCCAAATCGTAATTCGTTTGTCAGGCAAGATTATCCGGCAAAGCGCAGGCTGCCCTTGGTGATACTGGCCCTCGGCCTGGCCCTGTGCGCCGGGTTCTTTCTTTTCGATATCGGAGACCCTCAAAGCCCAGCCCAGATCCCTCCCGAATCACTGAACCCGACAGCTGCCGCCGAAGAGGAACCTGAACCGGAACCCCTGATAGCGCGGGCGGAGATGAGCGGTACCGTCAAGCAGGGTGATACTGTTTCCGCACTGCTTGGCGACTATCTCTCCGCCCAGCAGATTTACCAAGTGGCCCGGCAGAGCAAGAACACCTTCGCCCTCACCGGCCTCTGCGCCGGCCAGTCCTACCAGCTGTGCACCCTGGACGATCAATTCGACAGCTTTCTTTACGACATCGACCAGGATGAGCAACTGTTGATCCGCCGCCAGGATGATCAATTTGAGATTTCCCGCGTTCCCATTGACTATGAGGTAGACGAGGTGGTGATCAGCGGGGTTATTTCCTCCAGCCTCTTCAACGCGGTGGAGGAAATCGGCGAAAAGCCGGGGCTGGCTATAACTCTGGCTGATATCTACGCCTGGGACATCGACTTCATTCTTGATATCCGTGAAGGAGATTCTTTCCAGGCGGTGGTCGAAAAGCGCTTTCGCGAGGGAGAGCCTGCCGGTTATGGCCGCATCCTGAGCGCGGAGTTCGTCAATCGAGGGCGAAGTTATCAGGCGGTCCTTTTTAAGGATGGCAGCGACAACAATCCCGCTTATTATGACCCGGAAGGCAAGAACCTCCGCACGGCATTTCTCAAAGCGCCACTTTCCTTTAGCAGGATTTCTTCCGGTTTCACCATGAAGCGCTTTCATCCGATTACCAAGACCTGGAGGGCCCATCCGGCCATAGATTATGTCGCCCCCACCGGGACCCCGATCAAGACGGTGGGTGACGGCACCGTGGTCCGGAAAGGCTATACCCGTGGCAACGGCAACTTCGCTGAAATCCGGCACATCAACGGCTATTCGACGATCTACCTGCATATGTCCAAGTTTGCCAGGGGGATGGGTAAGGGTAAACGGGTTAGCCAGGGGCAGGTCATCGGTTACGTCGGATCAACCGGCCTGGCCACCGGGCCTCACCTCTGCTTCCGGATGCGCAAGAACGGCGCTCCGGTTAATCCAGACCGGATAAAGGTGCCGTCCGCCCCGGCGGTATCAAGGGAGAACATGGAGGAATTTCTCGCTTTGGCGGCGCCGCTGCTGGCCCGACTGGATGGCGGCGAGGTCCACCAGGCCAAGAGGGACGAACAAAAAGGGGAAAAAATTGATTCTTGAAAATTGTCTCCCCGCCTTACCCAACTTCGGCGAGTCGGGTGCTTTTTTTGAGCCGTAGCCTCCTCCCCCTCTCTTGAATCAAACAGGGAGTCGGGCCTTTGTCTGGCTCTTGCCCGGTTCTATTCCTGATTTTTGAAAAACAATCCTTAAACTAGCGCCATTCTGGTCTGTCCCCTATTGCCTTAAATATTAACTAGTTATCGTGGGCAGACCCCAAGCCTGCAGGCTGAATCGTGGTGCAGCCAGGACACGCCCCCTCTGAACCCCGCGTCCTGGCCGCCCTCGATGCAATCCAATCGATCATGAGGCTCCTCTAGCCCCTTGCTTCTCGGCTTGCTTATTTCTTCTTCTGCGCTGCCTTTATTGGCTGGAACGGTCCGTACTGATGCTGTTCCTGAGAAAAATTATCTGCATAGGGTGGATAGGGGCAGTCCACCGCTTTTTTCTCCAGTTTCGGATAGTCCTTCTCCAGTCCGCTCATCTGCGGCCGCTTCTTGGAACAGAGATAGGCGGCGACATCGTAGGTGTCTTCATTGGTGATTGTCGGATGGTTCCACACCGTTCCCAGCGGCATGTTGCTGTGAACAAAGGCGGCGTTGGTCAACAGCCGGTTCATTCCGGCGGCGTTGTTATAGCTGTTTGCTCCCCAGAGTGCCGGGGCAACATATCTGCCCGAACCACCGGCCGACATGGACTGATAGCCATCCCCATTTTTGCCATGGCACGACATGCAGAACCGGTTGTACACCTCTTCGCCTTTTTTCACATCGGCCTTGCGGTTCGGACCTTCAAAATCGGGTGTTGCCAGGCCAAAAACATCCTTGGGCATGTCTTTCGACAACCAGTCTATATAGGCGACTATTGCCTTCATCTCCCTGCTGTCGACTGCCATCGCCTTGCCGTTCATGCTGCGCTTAAAACAACCGTTAATCCGCTGCTCAAGTCCAGCTACCTTGTCTTCGCGGCCTCGGTATTGGGGGTACATCTGGCTAACCCCCATCCAGGGGAGTCCGAACTGCTTGGTGCCGTTATTCTGGTGGCAGCTCGTACAGTTCAGACCATTTCCGGCAAAACGCATTTTCGCATCCTTCGCACCAGGGCCAAGCTGCGCATACGTATCGGTCACAAGCAGGGCGCCGTAACGGATGAGATCACCTTCCTCTCCCTGGGGGATATCCTTCATCGGCGGCACTACCCAGGCGGCAGAAGATCCTTTTATTTCTAATGGCGGCGCGGTGGTGCGCTTTGCATCGGCCAGCGTGGTCATAAATCTGAGAATATTGTTGATTTCTTCGTCCTGCAGTTCCCTGTCCAACTGCAAATACCCCATCATATCCACTGCCTCCGGCAGATTACCCACTTCACCGTCATGGAAATAGGGGGCGGAAAGGGTGACATTGCGCAGCATGGGTACCTTGAAGACATATTTGTCGCTTTCCAGATTGGTGACGTTGAAGCGCCCAAGATCCTTGTCGTTGGTGTACTCATGGAACACACCCATTTTCTGTAAGGTCATCCCGCCCAGGTTGGGGCCGCTGTGGCACTGCACGCAGCCGACATTGATGAAGGTGCGCATCCCTTCCATTTCCAGGCCGGTGAGGGCCTGTTTGTCCCCGTCCATGAACCGGTCGAAGCGGCCCCGGCTGATCAGGGTTCGTTCAAAGGCGGCAACCGCTTTGGCAAAGTTGTCGAAAGTCACGGGGTCTTTCTCGCCGGGAAAGGCCTTTTTGAAATCAGCGGGATACTCTGGTATGCCTTTCAGCCGTTTGGCCACCGCTTCACCATTGGGCATGCCCATTTCAATGGGGTTGAGAGGGGGCCCCTGAGCCTGATCTTCCAGTGTGGCCGCGCGTCCGTCCCAGAACTGGGCAAACTGGAAACCGGCATTCAGGGTTGGCGGATCGTTGCGGTCACCGGATTTTCCCAGCGCACCCAAGCCGGTCTTGAGATGGTCCGCGCCTGCGCCTTTGTTGTCAAGGGGATGGCAAGAGTTGCAGGATTGGGTTTTGTTGATCGAAATCGCTTCCTCGAAATAGAGCTTCTCCCCCAGCGCAATCATGGCCGGGGTGTCCTGCTCGCTCCCCGGCATGGTCGCGGGAAGTTTACCGAAAAGCGCCTGTGCCTGCATCATCAGCACACCATCCGGGGTGCCGGGTACCGCCTTGATTGTGCGCGAGGCATCCACTGCCTGGCTCTTGGCTGCTTTTTTTGGGGTCTCCGCTGTGGATTTGGCAGAGGCCTGCGAGATAAGATTCCCCCCCATATTGGAAAAAATCAGGGCGCTCAGCCCCGTTATTAAAAAAACGGCTGGTCCTAGCTTCTTTCGCATAACCAATCCTCCTTTATTTAATAGATATTTTTCGGTGACGTTGGCCCCCATACCTTCTAACTATTATATACAGCACATCACCTCCCTCCAAAAATGTTTAAGCCCAGAGTCAAATTGTCCCGACAATGGCTGGATTTTTTCAAGGTCGTTCTGTGACTTTGGCCTAACACTACCCTTTCACAGTCCTCTTTTTTTTAACAGATATTTTTGTTGGCGTTGGCACCCATAAAATAATTGGGGAGTAATTGCGAGTAATTGGGAGTAACTGGGGGCAGAGTATATTTAAACTTGTTCCCCTACTAAGTGATAGGGTAGCCATGGCCAGACTTCCGAGAATTTCACCGAATGGTATTCCAGTCCATATAATCCAACGTGGCAATAACCGGCAGGTGTGTTTTGTCGCGGAGGAGGACTACATCGCCTATGTCGGTTGGCTGAAAGAGTACTCCAAAAAGTATTGTGTCGATATCCATACTGGGTGCTGATGACAAGCCACATGCATCTGTTATGCACACCACAACGTGATGGAGTGATAAGCAAGATGATGCAGGCGGTGGGCCGCCGTTATGTTCGCTATTTCAATCATGAGTACCAAAGAACAGGTATTCTCTGGGAAGGTCGCTACAAATCCTGTCTGGTTGAGGCCAAAGAGTATCTGCTCGTGCTCTATCGGTACATCGAATTTAATCCTGTGCGGGCGGAGATGGTAAAGGACCCTGCCGAATACCGGTGGTCAGGCTACCAGGTGAATGCGCTTGGCAAAAAGTCTGAACTCTGGACACCCATCAGGAGTTCCTCGCGCTGGATACGGATCCCCAAAAGCGGCAGGAGCGTTATCGAGCCTTGTTTGCCACTCATCGGGATGGTTCATTGCTTGAGGAGATACGTGCAAACAGTAATAAGGGTATGGCTGTGGGCAATGATCTGTTTAAGGAGCAGATAGAGCGCCTCACCGGCTGCCGGCTGAGGCCCCTTGGTTGGCGCAAATAAGCAGAGTGATTTAATTTTGCTCTACCCTTTCATTCACGCGAAGAAACCATCCCACACCTGGCAGCGTATTCCAGGAACAGACGTACAGATTCAGCTGCCTGCTCTTGCTGCCAGCAAGCCCGCCCAACAAATCCTTGACCAATTCCGGGGTTACTCTCCCGAGATCACCGTCAACAAACCGCTCAAAACGCCGGGCCAACCACACATACTATGTGCCATGATTGACAGAGAAACAATTTTCAGCGGCGAACGCTGCATAAGCTTTGCAATTCATATCCTGACACTCTTTATCATTGACCAGTGGGGTTTAATATATAATAATCGAATCTTATCAAAGAATTATCAAAAAATATTACGAAGTATGGGGCCGGTTAGATCCCTCCCCCTCCGTTCATAATTGATTATCCCACACTGTCTAGCATCATGTTAGCCAAGAAAACCCGACTATGTACTTAATAAGAACTCAACAGGGTGACTTTCCGATAAATCAAAGCGAAGTAGATGATTATATGAAATTTATTAATAGCCATGGCTTACTGAACGGTTTTTTCAAATGTTTTTATAGTCGTTTTGATTTGTCATGAGCGCATACAATGTGAAAAATGAACTGTCTTTTAAAAGCTTCATGAAATTATTACAGGTGTTACGAATGACGTAGATTTCAAGCCTCTTGATGGTGAAAACCATATGAATTTTTAACTAAAATTTCCAACAAAGTTATTATTGAGTCTTCTCAAAAAAGAAAGGTACAGACCAGGTTAACGGATGAATGGATTATTTTTGCAACATATGAGGATGAAAACTATTATTTATACATGGACACTCACAATCAAGGTTATTTTTATATTTTCAATAAAATAAAGACCTATTGTCTTCCTGAGCTTCCATTTTTGGAAGAAGTATTAGTGTGGCGACCGGGGAGATGGGTAACACTGTATTCTAAGTACCCAGGTCATGCCCACATCTTTCCTGACACAGGGAGGGGTGTCGTTTAAGTGGAGTCTCACATGTCTCAAAATAAAAAGAGAGGATGGTAAAACGTGAAAAAAAATATTGCGCGGTCTATTGTCGCTTCCTTCCTGTGTTTGAAACCTGTGGTGCAGGCTTTTGCCGATGTCGGTGATACAAAAGATGAGGTTCTAAAGGAAGCCGAACAGGGAGTTGCAGGTGCTCAATGGAGGCTTGGTCATATGTATGTCCGTGGTGACGGTGTAGATCAAGATAAGGAGAAAGCATTTGAATGGTACAGCAAGGCAGCCGAACAGGAATATGCAGATGCTCAAGGGATGCTTGGAGCTATGTATTACTATGGCGAAGGTGAAGATCAGGACAAGAAGAAAGCCTTTGAATGGTTCACGAAGGCATCCGAACAGGGAGATGCAGTTGCTCAAGGGATGCTTGGACGTATGTATATCAGGGGCGATGGTGTAGATCAGGACAAGAAGAAAGCATTTGAATGGTTCACAAAGGCTGCAGAACAGGGGTATGCAGTTGCTCAAGGGATGCTTGGACGTATGCATTTCAGAGGCGATGGTGTAGCTCAAGATAAGAAGAAAGCATTTGAATGGTTCATGAAGGCTGCAGAACAGGGGTATGCAGATACTCAATCGATGCTTGGAGGGATGTATTTTGATGGCGACGGAGTCAAAATGAACAAAATCGAGGCATACAACTGGTGGCTGAAAGCAGCCAAGCAGGGGAATGTAGAAGCTCAGAAGTATTTAGACACTTTATCTAAAGAAAGCCCTTGGGCCTGCAAGTAAATTGAGATTGTGTCCAATGCTCTGTTTAAGGAGCAGATAGAACGGCTCACCGGCCGCCGGCTGAGGCCCAAGAAGAGGTGGAGGCCGCTTGGTTGGCGCAAATCGGCAGTGTGATTTGATTTTACGCTGCGCCTATTATTCTGCTATTATTATTTTACCCTATTATTTTCTGTATTTTGATATTTGTCTGGTTAATTCAACTAGATAAGTTAATTCGACTCCGTGTCAGGTCCGTGTGTAGAGTCACTGTCATGAACGAAACGGAGAGAACAGATGAAGAAAATATATCTGCCGCCAGCTGTTTTTTTAATCTTAGTATCCTGTGCCGGCCTGGGCAGCGCCGCTGATAAGGCTGCCGCCGTTGCGCAGGACGAAGGCCGCAGCCTGAGTTCCGTGCAAACGGGGCAGGCGACTACGACCTCTGAAAAGAACGATTCCAGGTATTATACCAGCCAGTCTGACCCCTTTGCTGTTGACCCGCAGGAGCGTCTTTTCTGGATAAAGGGTGAGTTGAAGATGGGGGTGGAGAAGTGGTCTGGCGATAACACCTACCAGATCGGTTTTCCCTTCTATGACTATGCCACACGCACATATTACGATGGGTACTTTCCCTTTAGTGAGCTGAAATTTCCTCTGGATGTCGTGATGTTTGCGGCCCACTATAATTTGGAGTTCAAAAAGAGGTGGATGCTCTCCCTCGGCTTTAAAACTGACCTGGATCATTCCGGCGATGATATGGAGGACAGGGACTGGCTCACTGCCGACAATCCTGATCGTCTCGACGTGTATTCAGAGAGTAATGTCACGGAGTTTGATGCCTATGAGTATGACGTCAATGTCAAATTCAAGTATGTGATGGGCAGAAGCTGGTCTCTGGATGCCGGCATAGGCTATCTCTATCAGAAGTATAAGTATGAGACGGCCCTGAAGACCCAGTACTCTCCCTCCGGTCTGTCCGGTTATTATTTCGTATGGGACGGCCAGACACCCTCCCTGAAATATGATGTCTATTATCGCATACCGTATGTTCAGCTCGGTGGCTCGGCTACCTTTGCCAAGCGCTTCACTGTTATTGCCACTGCCGCCTATTCCCCCATTGTCCATGCCGAAGATGAGGATCAGCATCTCTTGCGCGGTAAGGTAAATCGCGGCGATCTGGATGGCGAATCCTGGATGGTGGATATGGAGGCGCGTTGTCAGATTAACCGCAACTGGTTTGTCGGTTTGGAGTATGGCTATAAAAAAATTGAGGTGGATGGTTGGATGAAGGCCCTCTTTTACGAAGGATTGGATCCTGATCATAGCGTCTGGGAAGAGCTTGAATCGACCCAGCACGCCGTTTCGCTGATGGCTGGCTATACTTTTTAAGGACGCTATTTTCTGAGGTTGTTCATGTGTTGGGGCTAGGGTATGTTTTCTGGTTTCTTTGGTTCGAAAAGCGATCAAATCCACTTTTGACTCTTGTTGGTTAATCCCCGGCCCAGGAGCTGTCTTCTGAGCGGAGTGCTATCTGTCCTCCCAACGGAATGGATTGCCGAAATCACTGGAATCTGCGTCCCTGCCCGCCAAACCCTTGCAAAATATTTTTTCTCATAGAGTACTTTACAAGGAAGGAGCCCACCAGAAAATACCCCCTGGGACAAGGGGGCATCTGCCGGGCCATGGGGATTACTAGCATTCTAAGCTCCCGCCGCTGAAAATAATAGAATTCCCCTTTTGAGACAGAAGATCACTTTCTCCATACTCATGACGGGATGCAGCGAAGACCCTGCTAGAATCGATATTCAAATTCAACTCCCATGTAGGGGTCGGCGCTGAGTCCTTCTATCTTGCGGACCCCTGTTTTAATACCACCTTTGATCTCATCGCTGACCTTGATGCCGGCCATGAAGACCCCGAACTGATGGAGCCGGTAGTCATCGTCGCCTTGAGTGATCGCCTCGACTCCCAGATGGTGGCCGGAACCAAGAACGCGGGCGAAACGGATCCGTGACCAGTCGGAATCATGGGCAAAGATGTAGCTGGTAATGCCGGAGAGTTTCCAGAAATGGTGTATGGTTTTTTCCCCCTCAAGCTGCACTTTGGCGCCTAATTTGTCGCCTTGGACCTTGCTTTCGGGATCATGGGGCGACAGGTTGGTGTGGCGATAGGTGGCGCCGCCATAGGCTGCCCAGAAATAATCACGCCCGGCCTTTTGGTAACCTAGGGCTGTTTCGGCGCCCGGCCCACGGGCATCATAGATGATATTGTTTTTTTTATATCTGTATGTTGACCAGTCAAACCAGAGGCGGCCGATAAAGCCATTGCCAAGCGCACTGCCAGGCAGGGGCGTTATCATGCCGGCGTAGAGATAGGAGGCATCGGGGGTGACTTCAAGGCCGCTGAGGATTTGGGTCGTGGGCCCCGGCTCGGCACGGGAGTTCAGCGGTGTGCTCATGGCGATAAAAATCAGGATGCACAGTAATGCAGGCTGGGAGCGGAGTATGGCTTTTTGTTCAATTTCCATATCTGAGTGATGGGACGGCAGGGTGAGACAATGGTCAATGGGATAAAAAAACATGGTTCCGGCGGTATTCTCCAGCACCATGCCTTTGCCGATGGTAAGTTGCAGGTCAAAGAAACTGGTGCGAGTGATAATGTTGGCGACCAACTGGCTGTCGGCTGGCAGGGAAGCAAAGGTGATGATTTTGCGCGGCAGCTGCTGATCGGTGAACATGGAGATCAGCCCCAAGGCCAGGGCCTCGTCTTCACCGGACCTGTAAGAAAAAGTCGCCCATTGCTCGTTAAGGTTCTGGTCGCTTCTGCGTGGTGATGCCCACTGTATGGGGGTGCGATTTTTCTCCACTATTTCCAGAAGACGCCATTGCAGGTCTGTGCCATAGAGGAAGAGTTCCAGTTTGTCCTGACTCCTCTGGTCGTTCCAGATAAAGCGGCAGCCAATCGCCTTGACATAGATGTCACTTCCCGACGAGACCCTGTCTTCGGAGGTGACTATGGCTTGGAATGCCAGAGGGCCTGACGGCAAAGAGATTTCGCCTGCTATGATGCCGCCTTTTTCCGCCGGGCCGGGAAGGAGGCCGTAGATGCGGCAGCCGGCTGCCGAGATATTGTCAATGGTAGCCATGGCGCTATGATTGCTTTCACGAAGCCGGACGGGGAGGGGGATGGGAAATCTGTATTCCTCCCTCAGGAAGGTATTGGTCTTGCGTGTGTACAAGACAATGGCAATGGCCAAGGTGAGGTTCACTGCGGCCCAGAAAATATTAAAGAGCAGGGCCGGCAGCGGCAGATAATGGGCTGATTGCGAAGAGATGAGCAGGGCAAGGGGGATGGCGCCGGCATTTAAAATCAAAATGACATACTGGGGCCAGAACAGGCGCATTGAGCTGCTGCCATTGTCGCGGACTTTTGGGGTTACGTTGAAGTGCAGTTTGTCTGCAAAAAAACCAAGGGTTGCCCAGGCAAAGGCCGCAAAACGAGCAAAGTTGTACTGCTCAATGTAGAGTATGCCGCCATGGCCCCGACCGATTTCTTCGAACATCCACAGGCTGAGGAGATAATAGGGCAGAAAATGGATGAGGAATGCCTGCCATGATGTCTCAATTGGCAGAATTCCGGTGGCCAGCACAATCACCGGGGCGACATAGAACAGGCCTTTCTGCCAGCCGTCAAAATAGGTCAGAATTGAGGCCAGGTAGTTGAGTTTCTGGGCGATGGTCAGTTTCCGGGTGAAGAAAATGTTCTCCCTTCTCAGGACCTGCATGGCGCCCTGGCCCCAGCGGATACGCTGATGCAGAAAGGGGGCAACCGTGGCCGGCGCAATACCGTAGGCCAGTGATTCCGAAAAGTAAACGGAGCGGAAACCGGCCTTGTGAAATTTGATCGAGGCGTGCAGGTCTTCAGTGATGGTCTCAGTGGGAAATCCGCCCACTGTCTCAAGGGCGCTGCGTCTCACCACCGCACAACTGCCGCAGAAAAAAGATGCGTTCCAATAGTCCTTGCCACGCTGGATCACCTTGAAAAACAGGGATTGTTCGGCCCAGATTGTTTTATTGTTTTTCTGCCAGCGATGCTGGTAGGAGTCCAGGTTGAAAAAGTCCTGCGGTGTCTGCACGAAGGCCACCCGGGGATTGGTAAAGAATCCCAGGGTATTGGTCAGGAAGTGTTTCTGAGGGGCATGGTCGGCATCAAAAATTGCGATAAAATCGCCAGTGGCCTGCTTGAGGGCATTGTTAAGATTGCCGGCTTTGGCATGGGTGTTTGCCGGCCGGGCAATATAACGGACATTGAGTCGTTTTGCCAGATACGCCATTTCCTGGCGATTGCCGTCATCCAGTAGCCATGTTTCGTGGGGATAGTCCATGTGCTTTGCCGCTAGTAACGTCTTGCGGACAAGGTCAACCGGTTCATTATAGGTGGGAATAAAGACATCCACCGTCAGCCCCGGGGGCGGCGGCACGGGGTGACGCTTCGTGAGATGCGAGGTCATGAATACATGCAGGGCTGCCGAAAAAAAACCATAGATCTCGGCAAGATAAATCGCACAGGAAAAAACAGGTGCAGCCGTTGACAGGGTGGTGGCCCGCCAAGTCAAATACCACAAGCCAAAGGCGAAAAAGAGCAGGACCAGCCCGGAGCGAAAAGGACCAAATTTTTGATGGGGCAGCTCGGTTTTTGAAGTGTCTATGGCAGTGCTGAAAGTCGAGATCTCTTGTTTGGGCCGCAAGGAAAAGTATTTGTTGTCCGTGAACCGGGATGCCATGTGTTGGAGACCCCTTGATCTTCTCATCCCTGCAATGCACAGAGATGAGGCTGAGGTTGGTCAACGACAATAAAAGATAATTATGGCGGTAAAGAAGTTGCCGGGAGGCACGAAAGGGCCGTGCTCTCTTTATTATGACAACACCACCAGCATTATTTTGGTTCCATTAAAAGGCCCTTGTCAAGAGATAGTATTCTCCCTTGTGATGGGAAAACCATTTTTTCCACCTTGAGAAGGTTAATACTTGTCGAGTTCTCCTGCAGGTGATTCAGATTTTCATCTGACCCTGTTATTTTCTTGGGATTACTCTGTCTGCAATGCTTACCTTGCCGAATATGGTTGTGTTTGTGCCGACCGCTTGGCTGGGTACCTGCCTATTTCATAGGCTAGAATCTGGCGACGCGCTCAACAATTTGTTCGCGGATTGAAAGCGTTCTTCCACCTCTTGGCGGTCCTCGTCTTCCGGCAACCCGTCGCGTGCCCCGCGGGAGATCATCCTGGCGTGCCGTAACAGCGCAGCGCGGTCCTCTGCTCGATGTACGGATCCCGCGAGCTCGGCAATCGATTCAAGGAGACGGATGGTCACCGCAGTGCTGGAACGGCCATATTGCCGGATCTGGTTGAACGCCGCGTCCGTGACATCCGGGAACGTGAAGACAGGCGTAATGAGCCGAAGCTGATCCTCACTGTCATGGCGATAAGGCGACGGCATGTCTCGTTGAGCCAGGCGGCACAGTGCCGAC
Source organism: Desulfurivibrionaceae bacterium (assembly GCA_031581485.1). Taxonomy (GTDB): domain Bacteria; phylum Desulfobacterota; class Desulfobulbia; order Desulfobulbales; family SURF-16; genus BM506. The sequence continues at coordinate 14,728 of JAVLBA010000027.1, forward strand.
CCCAAGTGGTCCACACACGTCATAGCCGTGAACGGGTCATTCACCCCGGTGGAAAGGGCTCGTATGGCGATTTCCACAAGCTGGTTGACTGCGAACTCAATGTCCTGACCGGGCGTTCTCTGGTTACCCAGGGCGAACGCCAAATTGATCTGTTGCACCAGCTGATCGGTAACCCTCTCTTCTGGCCAGACCAGCGCCAGCGGGCGGGCGGCAACGACATAATGGCCCGGTCGTCGCTCCAGTCGAATAATGACATCTTCCTGCATGGCTAGCGCCATCAAAGCGTCTCCATCGACGAATTGTAGGTAGCCGTACCCGGCAGCCCCAATCGGACGCGCCTCCTGATCGAAGGTGTCGAGGAAATCTGCGGCAGGTGGCTCCGCCGGAATCTGTGGCGCTCCCCGGCCGATGTTTCCCGGAAACAGCCGCTCTATTCCCTCAATCAACTCCTTGCCGACCCGCGCCACGATCTCGTTGGCCTGGATAGAAACGGACATGTGATGGATGAAGTAGATCAACACCCCCACGCTCACCACTGCGAGCAGTACGCCGAGGCTGACAGACAGGTGGGGGACGAAGACGATCTCTTCAGGATGGCGGATGGTGCGGAGGACGAGCAGGCAGTACAGGAAGGTAGCGACGAACGTACCGAGCACCATTTGGGTCGTGGTGTCGCGCATGAAACTGCGTAGCAGACGGGGCCCGAGCTGTGACGAGGCAAGCGACAGGGCGACCAGGGTCATGGAGAAGACCACCCCGGCGATGGTGATCATGGATCCGGCAATGGCCCCCAGCAACGAACTCGCCCCTGTCGCGCCGCCGGTGAAACTCCAACCCCAGTTAAGCGTCAACCAGTCCGTCGCCGGCTTGTCCAGGGCGATGGTTGCGAAGGCCAGCACCATCGCTCCGCCGGCCATGAGTGCCGGGAGAAACCAGAAACTGGAACGAACGCGGTCCCATGTTTTGAAAACCTGTACTCTCATGGCGTGGCTACCTCATTCATTCGCCTGTCCTGCGGGGCCCAACGTCTGAAATCCGCGGCTGGTCACCAATGGGGTGCTTTCCCCCTCAAGAGCCTTTTCAGCTCTCCGGCACTCCCAGGGCCTTCAGGATCTTAGCCAAGGGACAGAACTTGCTGAATCCTGATTGCAGGAGGTTGGCGCCCACAAAGGCGGTGAAAAAGAGCCAATATTTATGGACGAAAAGGGGGCTGGCCTCAACTCCCAGGGCCAGGGAAATGAGGATGAAAAAGCCGGCAACGGCACGGACCCAGTCATTAATAATCATGGTAGTCTCCTTTGTTGAATAATGGCGATGAACCTTGCCGGCGTTTCTGGCAAGGCAAATTGGGCCTGGTTGAAGGGGGAAAGATTTTATTTTATCTTATCACAAAAGAGAGGGGGTATCTTTTTTGCGGGGATAATTTTTCTGCAGCCTGAATGTGTTGGGGTTCTTTATAGAAGCCTCTGCGGTTCGATGAGCTTCTTGGGGTGTTTGGCCGCCGGCGCTGGGGAGGGCTTTGGTTGGTGTTTTCGCCTCCAGAGGAAATCCCTCTAACACCCTTCGGGTATAAGAGCCTCTACGGTTCGATGAGCTTCTTTAGTGTTTGGACGCCGGCGTCACCGAGAGCTTTTTGGGTATCTCCGTCTCCAGAGGCTCTAAAAACTCCAGCGCACCCCCCCATAGACATTGGTGTTGTCTGCAAACTGGCCGAAGAAGGTGTGGTTGTCGGCGCCGAAGAAGATGTTGCCGCCGCCTTCCAGGAGCCACTGGTCAGTGAGTTTGTACTGAACCTTGGGTCTGATATGGCCATCCTTATCCGTGGGCGAGTAGTAGGTGAAGAGGGAGAGGATCAGGTTCTGGTTCATCATTAATTTAGTGAGGCGCAGGGTGACCACCTGGCGATACTCATCCTTGGCCGGGGTTCCCGGGCTGAGGGTTTCTTTATACTCCTTATAATCCATCATCCATTCCAGGTATGCCTGGCCGGCAGCGGTGAAGTTGTGGCCGATCTCCCGTTCAAAGCCCAGGAGCAGACGGTATTCGCTGTTTCTGGTCAGGGGGTCGCGGCCATGGTCGGCCTGACTGGAGTGGTAGTAGCCGGTTTCGATATTGCCGATGCCGCCCCAGATGGGGTTGCGCAGGGAGGCCCCATAGATCTGGAGGCGCGGATAGCGCAGCTGCATGGCAGGCACCACCATGCCCTCCGGGGTCTGCCAGAAGCCGTTATATCCATAAAGGGCCACCTCCATGGAGGAGATGCGGCGGGAGAGGCGCACGGCATATTCGCTGTCCCTTCCGGCGCTGCTTCGTTCTTCCAGGTCAAAGATATAGTCGTTGCCGGCGGTCCGGCCCAGGACCCCGTTCCAGTAGGAGAGCCGTTCGCCGCTGATGTGGGCGGAACCCTCAAATACCGGGATATAGACCAGGTCGATGTTGATCAGATCAAAAAATATGCTGGACTTGAGGGCATTGCTCGGCGCCTTCAGATATTCGTCATCGCGGCCGATGAAAAAGGATTGCCAGTCCTTGGCAAAAAAATCGTTGATAAAGAGGAGGTCGCCGGTGCCCCAGGTCAAGACCTGGCGGCCGACCTTCATGTCTATATTGCGGGCAGGAAAGAAGAGCAGGTTGAGATCCCGCATCCGGCCGGTGACCCGGTCAACCACCCCGTCAGCCAGCAGATCGCCCTTGGCCTTGAAGATGCCCCAGCCCACATCCTTGCTCAGATGGAGTTGCAGCCGGGCCTCGGCCAGGGTGAGATCGTCCGCATAGTCGTCGTTCTGGGTGCGCAGGCCGGCCCGGGTCTCCACGAAGCCGGTGAGGTCAAGGCCGTAGTCCGCATAGAGGCGTTCCCTGAGCTGGTCCATGGCCCCCTGAGCCGGCAGGGCCAGGAGGAGCAGCAGGCAGGGGAGAAGGAGCAGGTTCAGGCGCAGGGGCATCATCATGGTTACTGGCGGGCCTCTCTGGGGGGACGCCGCAGATACCGCTCGGAAAAGAGATTCTCGTCCAGACCCAGGTTATATTTGATATTGCTGAACCGGGTCACGGTGCTGCCCCCTGCCTCCAGGTCGCTGATTCGTGATTTGAGCACCGTGGGGTAGCCTGCAACGGTCGCCACCTCCAGCACCTCCATGGTGCGGTAGAGGGCGCCGCTTTTGTCAAGGTACTCCGCCTTCATGGGCAGGAAGTTTTTCTTGTCGATCCAGACGGTGTAGGAGGCAAACTCGACGCTGGCCGGCTCCTTGGGGATGTTCTTGATGACATAGAAGGTGTCGTTCTCCTCAAGCAGCTCATGGTGGTCGGCATCCAGGTGGCGGCCGGAGAGATCCTCATGGAAAAAATGGGAGCCCATGAAACTGGTGCGCTGATCAGAAGCGGCAATACGCTTCACCAGGTCGAGACCCGGCAGATACATCCAGCGATCATCATCCCGCTCCATATACTTATGGACCAGGAAGGTGGTTTTGCGGACATCACTGGGCCGTTTGAAATAGACGAAGTAGAGCTGGTCGCCGCCCTCCTCAATATCCTTGCGGAGGATGGTGAAGAGGCGCTCCCTGGTGCGGCCCTGATTGTCAAGGATGGTCATGGCCACATCAGCGCGGCCGTCATCGCCGCTGTAATAGGCGACATTGTTGGCCTGGCTGATGATGTCATCAATGTCCGGAGCCGCCATGGCAGGGCCGGCCAGCAGGGCGGCCAGGAGCAGGAGAGGAAAGAGGTTCTTGGTGCGCATGGGAGTAGCCTCCGTAAATCACGGTGTTTATGAGTTGGTCTTGCCAAAGAGCCAGCCCTGCATGGTGGTGATCAGGGCGGGCAGGATAACCATGGTTGCCAGGCCGGAGATGGCCATGATGGAGGCCAGGAAGATGCCCACCGTCTTATAGGGGACCAGCGGCGCCAGTAGCAGGGGGGTAAAGCCCAAGGCAATGACGATGACGTTGCGGCTGATGGCCCGGCCCGGTTCCTCGAACATGGCGCTGATGGTCGTGCGCCAGGAACCGGTTCTGGTAAAGGTGGTGCGGGCCCGTTGCAGGAAATGGATGGCGAAATCCACGGCCAGACCCAGGGTGAGCGACGACAGCACTGCCACCGGCATGTCATACTCCTTGCCGACAAAGCCGATAATGCCGTAGATCCAGGCAATGGTCATGGTCAGCGGCACCATGGCCAGCAGGCCCCAGGTGGGTGAGCGGAAGAGAAGCGTCATCATGACAAAGACGATGATAAAGCTCGACAGGAAGGCATCGCGCATGCCGGAAACCATTTTGTCCTGCCAGACCACATTAAGGTAGGTGAGTCCGGCCCATTGATGGCTGATCTGCACCGGTGGCGGGTGCCCGATCATGTAGATTCTCACCTCTTTGACCACGGCCTCCATGGCCTTGTTGTCGCCGTTTTGGAGCTGGACCCAGATATTTGCCTTCTGGTAGTCCGGGGTGACCAGGTGATAGAGGTCGTCTGGCTTATGGCTGTTTTGAAAGGAGATGAGAGACTGGGCCACCCCGCCGACGCTGTCGGGGATGGTGTAATGGTCCGGGTCTGATTCAAAGAGCTCCTTGTGGATCTTTTTGGTCAGATCGGCTAGGGAGCTGCTCTTGCCCACCAGGCCGCTGTTGAGGAGGTGTATCTGGAGCCCTTCGATATAGCGGAGGACGTCGGGCCTTTTGAAAATCTGGCTGCGGTTGCGTAGAATGTCGATCTGGGCAAGGAGATCGGCCCACACCTCATAGGAGGGGTCATCGGCCACGGCCTGGCTCTCCATCAGGTCTGCCTCCAGAAGGGTGAGCATGGCCTCGGTGGAGCCCAGTTGGGCCGTTCTGGTCAAAATGGCCAGGGCCTTGGCCACCACGGCCTTGCTGGTGGCATCCAGGGCCTGCTCCCTGAAGAGGATGGCCAGCTCCTGTTGGGCCTGGGCCGGCGAAAGCGGTGCCAGTTTTGATTCCAGGATCAGGTAGGCCTCATAGGTGCCGCTGAAATGGCTGTTGAGCACCCGGTCGGCCACCCGGATCTGGTGGTTCTTGGTGAACCAGTTCACCGGGTTGTCGTTCACCTGGATCTTGCTGATTCCGTACAAGGCCACCAGGGTGAGCAGCAGGCAGACGCTGATGATGATCTTGGGCCAGCGGTGGACAAAAGTACCTAAGGGGCGCAGGGCGCGGGCCAGAGGCGTATTGTTGACGGCAAGGTCGCTCTCCCCTTTGACACCGAAGTTGCGTAGGCTCGACTCCGGCATCAGCATGATATAGGCCGGGATGAAAATGATGGTGGTGAACCAGGCGATCATGATGCCGATGGCCACAAAGATACCAAAGGCCTGCACCGGCGGAATGGGGGCGAAGGCGAGGGAGGCAAAACCGGCCGCCGAGGTGAGCGAGGTGAAGAGCATGGGGGTGAAGAGTTGGCTCATCACATGCTCCAGGGTCTTGCGCCGCTCCCCTATCTTTTTATATTCATCAAAGAATTCGCTCATGATATGGATGGAATCCACCACGGCAATGGGCATGAGAAAGATGGGGATCATGGAGCTCATGATGTGCAGGGTATGGCCCGTGCCGATGAGCAGGCCCATGGTGGAAATCACCGTCACCATGGCCACGATCATGGGTGAGATGATGAGGCGGAACTGCCGGAAAAAATAGAGCATGAGCAGGAAGATGACCAGCATGGCCAGGGGGGCGGAGATGGCCATCTGCACGAACATCTCTTTGCCGAAGGTGTCTTCTGCCACGGGCAGGCCGGTGATGAAGAATTTGTCGCTGCCGCTGCCGAAGGTGGCTATTTTTTCTTCAAGCTGCTGGCTCAGGGTATGGGCGAATTTTTTTGAGGTGATGGGCAGATAGATACCCACGGCCTTACCGTCTTCAGCCACCAGGGTGCCCTTGAGAAGGGGGTTGTCCATGGCCAGATCGCGGACCCGCAGGGCCTCTTCCTGGCTGGTGGGCGGTGCGGCCATGAGCCAGTCAAAGCTCACCTGCCCCGGGCCGGCCTGGGTAATGGCATCAACCGTGGAAGGGGCGATGATATCCCGGGACACCACCTTGTACTCTGGGTTGTCCGGGTCAGAGAGGGTGGCGGCAAATTCCGTGAGTTCAAAGACATGGCCCAGGGTCTCGGGGTTGAAGACGCCGTGCTCATGCTTTTCATTGACCACCCCGACAATAACGAGGTCGTGGAGGGCAAATTCCTTTTTGGTATTGGTGTGAAAGAGCCGGACCGCCTCATCCTCGGCGAGCATGTTTTCCGGATCAGTATCAACATGGACCTGGGGGATGAAGGCGGCCAGGGCCAGGGTAAAGAGCACCATGAGGGTGGTGATCAGTTTGGGTCTCAATATGGAGGTCTGGACGAGTCTGCTGCCATGTTTCATGAGTGCTATTCCTGGAATCGGCTGGGCCGGCAAGTAGGGGGAGGGGCAAGCTCGGGGACGCGCGTCCCGGAAGGGGAGGCGGTATGGCGGTTGTCAACAGGGCCTTTTGGGCATGACAAGGCCGCTCTCTTGTACTCTTTCAGGCGGGAACGCTCTCCTCACAGTAGAGTTTATGCATGATCTGCATCAACTCCAGGACGCGGGTATCATTGATCCGATTGTAGATAAAATTGGCATCTTTCCGGTAGTCGATAATGCCCTGGTTGCGCAGGATGGAAAGGTGTTGGGAGACATTGGCGTTGGTGGTCTTGACCTCTTTCCGGATATCGCCGACAGTCATTTCCCTGTCCTGGAGAAGGCAAAGGATCTTGAGCCGAATGGGGTGCGCCATGGTTTTCAACATGCCGGCAATGGAGGCAATCTGATCGTTTTCCAAAATGATACCTTAGGTATTTGATTTTTTATGGTTAACAACAGCGTGCTGCGGGAGAATATTTTATCCTTTCATAAAAGGAGGATCATAGCCCCTTCCTTGAATTTTTCAATCGTTTTTATGCAATTTAATTAAAAGCTGAATAAGCTGGTCTCTCCCGTCAAGTGGAGATGCAGGCCAGGAATCAGCCTTGTTCCATAACAATCTTTTGCCACAGTACTGTCCTTTGGGGTCTGACAGCAGGGAATGGAGGCCCCGCCCGGGTCAGGGGCAGAAAAGAAGGGTTGGTCCTGCCCATGCCACGCCAGTGTATGACATATTGTCACAGGGCGTCAAACTGTTTGGTTTATTATCTGCCCCGGATCAAACTCTGGTCTCCTCCAGGGAGGAGAAGCAAACGCTCTGTTTGCCCCTCTCCGTGCGGGTAATCACCCTTTCTGGGTGACAATGACCGGGGTGCCGGGGCAGAGGGCCAGCTCCCGGCTGGCATTGCCGTGGGAGACGCTGATTTCAAGATGATCGCTGCTGTTGAGAAGGGCAAGAGCCCCTGCCTGTTTTTGACCATAGCTGGGGCTGAGACCCATGATGGTGGTGCCGGCCAGGCGGATTACCGGGATCTGGTCTGGGCCCAGAAAGGAGGCCAGCTCTTTTTTGCTGATATTGGTGGCCATATTGCCGAAATGGTCGGTCCGGAGGCATTGACCCCGGAGTTGGCCCTTTTCCCTGATGGGCCTGGGCAGGTGCAGACGGACCAGCCCACGCACCGGCACGGCCGGCCCCAGCTCTTGAGGATCAAGGCCCCTGGCCAAGGCCGCTGCCACCGGCGCCAAGATGTCGCGGCCGTGAAAGGTTGCTGAGACCGGCTGCAAAAAGAGCTCCTCGTTGCTGAGCTCAAAGGCGCGGCCCCTCTCTGAGAAAAAGGGGGTGAGCAGGCCGTTGTCAGGGGCCAGAAAGAGCTGGTCATGTGCCGCCAGACAGATGATCCGGCGGCTGGTGCCGACCCCGGGATCCACCACGGCCACATGGATGGTGGCACTGGGAAAAGAAGGGGCTGCCATCTCCAGAACCAGGCTGGCGGCCTCCACATCCTGGGGCGGGATGGTGTGGCAGATGTCCACCAGGCGGCTCTGGGGAGAGCGGCCGAGAATCACCCCCTTCATCATGGCCACAAAGGGGTCATCAAGGCCGAAATCAGTGGTCAGGGTGATGAGCATGGTTCTCCTACTCCATGAGGGTGCTGATCCCCACCAGGTCGACCTGCTCACGGAGCCAGGCCCCATCTTTTTGCAGGGTGGCAATGGTGGCCGGGTGGGGATGGCCGATACCAATGGCTGAGCCATGTTTCCGGGCAATCTGGACCAGGCGGACCAGTTGGGCCTTGATTTTGGCCTCATCCTGTTCATTGTCAATGAAGATATCGCGGCGCCCGGTTTTCATGGCCATGGCCCGGGCCTCGTCATAGGCCACGGAACCGGCAATGGTGATGCTGTCCACAAAGAAGAGGTTGCGGGCCTTAAGGGGGGCCAGGGCGGCCCGCATGGCCTCTTTGTTGCTGGTGAATTTGGAGCCCATATGGTTGTTGACCCCCACGGCATAGGGAATATCTTCCAGGTCCTTGCGGACCTGGGCCTTGATGGCCCCTGCTGACATGGAAGTGGTGAGGGCCCCCGGCCCCGGATCCCATTTGGCCAGAGTGGCTTCCATGGGCAGGTGGAGGAGGATTTCCCGCTGGCGGGAGCGGGCCATCTCCATGAGGCTGTGGCCATGGGGCGTAAAGGGCAGGATGGCAAAGGAGAGATTGAGGTCAAGCTCGATGAGCTGCCGGCCCAGCTGGTGGCGGTTGCCCATGTCATCAATGAGCAGGGCCAGGCGGGGCCTGCCGCTGGCCACAACCTCTGCTGCCTCTGGTTGGAGAACGTCCTCTGCCGGCTCAGGCAGTGCTGTCTCCTCATAGGCAATCTGCGGTTTGATGGGCGGGCTCTTGCTGCCGGCCGTGAGCCCGGGCAGAGCGTCCTGGCTAAGCCGGCCCGTACCCGGGGTGAGAAAGATGAAATAGGCCGTGGCCGCCAGGGTGGCGCCGACCATCATGACCAGGAAAAGGGGCCAGAGAAAACGGCTCTTTGATTTTTTCACCCCTCTGGCGGCCGGCTTCTTTTTCTGCACTGCCTTTTTCGCCATTATTTGTTGCGACTCAGCACATAGTGGGCCAGGCCCTGCAGGGTATCCCTTGAATCGCACTCCTTAAAGGTCTGCAGAGATTCAAGGGCGGCGGTGATAAGGGTCTCCGCACCTTGCCTGGCATAGGCAAAACCCCCTGTCTCCTCAATGATGGCGGTAACCTCCTGGATGCGGGCCTGGCGCTCTGCGGCATCGCCGGCCAGCAGGTCAACGAGGATCTGGCGCTTAGCAGCCCCGCTCTCGGCCAGGGCATAAATAAGGGGCAGGGTCATCTTGCCCTCCACAAAATCATTACCAATGGCCTTGCCCGTCTTGGCGGCATCGCCAAGATAATCAAGAAGATCATCCACCACCTGAAAGGCCAGGCCCAGGGCATCGCCAAAGGTGCGCATGGCTGCCCGCTGCTCCTTGTCTGCCCCGGCAAAGAGGGCCCCCACCTCGCAGGCTGCGCCGATGAGGGCGCCGGTCTTGCCGCGCAGCACGGCAAAATAATTTTCCTCAGACAGGTTGGTTTCGGCCACCGCCTGGGCCTGGCGAAATTCAGCGTCGATCATGGCGCTGGTGGCCGTGCCGATCAGGACCAGGCTTTTCTCACCACCCACCAGACCGGCCAGGGTCATGGCCCGGGTGTGGAGATAATCGCCGGCCAGGATAGCGGTGGAGGCATCCCAGATCTGATTGGCGGTCTTTTTCCCCCTTCTGGTCTCGGCATGGTCAAGGACATCGTCGTGGAGCAGGCTGGCTGCGTGGAGAAACTCGAAGACCATGGCCAGGCGGTAGAGATCAGACGGCGGGGAGAGTTCCTCTTCCTCGGCAATGCCCTCCGGCATGCGGGTGAAGGTCACCAGCCGGGCCGTCAGCACCGTGAGCAGGGGTCGGAAGCGCTTGCCGCCGTTGAAAATTCCGTGCTCTAGCACCTGGGCCAGGCGGGAGCTCTTGATGCTGGTAAATTCCGCGGCCATGGCCTGGTTGATCTGTTTCACCTCGGGCTGCAGGCGGGAAAGAAGCTCTTCTATGTCCACAACATTACTCCTTGTTGAAGAAGGCACGCACCTCATCGAGGCTGCGAATGACAGGGCTGGGCGGGGTGCTTTTTAAAAAGATCCGGCCATAGGATTTTGCATAGAGACGGGCATCCAGGATGGCCAGCAGGCCCTGGTCAGATGGTGAGCGCATCAGCCTGCCCAGGCCCTGGCGCAGGGTGAGGATGGCGCGGGGCACCTGAAAGTCAAAGAAGGGATTGCCGCCTGCCTCTGTTATCTTGTCCGCCCGGGCCATGATAACAGGATCAGAGGGAACTTCAAATGGAAGTTTGTCGATGATAACGGCGCTCAAGGTGTTACCCGGCACATCCACTCCCTCCCAGAAGGAGGCCACGGCCAGCAGCACGGAATGGGTGTCCTCCCGGAAACTGTCCAGCAATTTCTGCTTGGGGGCCTCGCCTTGGACAAAGATGGGAAAGGGCAGGCGGTCGCTGAGATAGCTGTGCATATGGTCCATGGCCCGGATACTGGTGAAGAGCACCAGGGCCCGGCCCCCAGAGGCCATGAGCAGCTCGTAGATCTCTTCCTGTACCGCCCTGAAAAAGCCGGGTTCACTGGGGAGGGGAAAGCCGCGCGGCGGGATATAGAGGCGGGTCCGGTTCTTGTAGTCAAAGGGGGTGGGTAGCTGCAGGGTCTTGGTGCTGTCGTCCAAGCCCAGCCGTCCGAAAAAATAGGAAAAATTGGCGCCGGTGGTCAGGGTTGCCGAGGTGAAAATCGTCGATTTGACCGTATTGTAGAAGGATCTGTGGAGATCGTGGGCAATGTCGATGGGAGAGGCGGTGAGGGCGACGCTCTTGTCTCTTCGTTCATACCAGTAGACATAGGACGGGTCTGGCGGAGCAGTGAAATGTTCCAGGGCCAGGCTGGCCTCCGAGGTGCGGCGCAGAAAGCCGTTCCAGCTCTCATAACGAAGGCCCACGGTTTCCAGTTGGTTGGCCAGGGCCACAAGGCGGCTGGCCAGTAAGGCGCTTTCCCTGTACCATTCGTCATTGTCGGCGGTGAAGTCCGTGAGGGGGAAGCGCCCCTTTTCCAGGGGAAAGAGGGTGCTTAGGCGGAGGGCCTGTTGGCTCAGGCTCTGGGCCAGGGTCAGGGCCTTTTCCTGCTCTTTGTCGCCCACAGAAGCGGCATGGGCCTTTTCAATGTCGCGGGCCAGGTCCATAAATTGAAAATGGCTGAGGCTGATGCCGAAATAGCGGGTGGCGATATTTTCAATGTGATGGGCCTCGTCAAAGATCACCGATTCGTAGCGGGGCAGGACCTCGGCAAAACCGTGTCTGCGCAAGGCCAGGTCGGAGAAAAAGAGGTGGTGGTTGACAATGAGGAGCCGGGCCTTGCCCGCCTCCTTGCGGAGCCGGGTGATGAAACAGGCGGTGTAGTCCGGGCAGCTGGTGCCCAGGCACTGGCTGGTGGTGGCGCTTATTTCACGCCACAGCGGGCTTTGGTCCGGCAGCCAGTCGAGCTCGGCCCGGTCGCCGGTGGTGGTGGTGTCCAGCCACTCCTGCAGGGCGGTCAGCCGGCTGTTTTCAAAGAGGGGGGTCTGGGGGGAGGCAATGAACTGCTGATAGCGGTAGAGACAGAGATAATTCTGCCTGCCCTTGACGCAGAGGGCCGTCAGGGCTGGATCAATATGCTCTCTGATAAAGGGGATCTCTTTATGGAGAATCTGTTCCTGCAGATTGATGGTGCCGGTGGAGACCACGATCTTCTGACCGCTTAAGGCCGCCGGAATGAGGTAGGCCAGGGTCTTGCCGATGCCGGTTTCCGCCTCAATGGCCAGTTTGCGCCCCATGGTGGGGTTGTGGCCCCAGGGGTCATCCTCATGGAGGATATCGGCAATGGCCTGGGCCATGTGGAGCTGGCCCGGCCGCGGATCATAATGGCGTAGCCTTTTTGAGAGGAGGCCGCCCGGACTGAATATCTGCCGCGTTTCCGTGCCCAGGTCGAAGCTGAGCTCTGGAGTGGTCACTTGCATGTGGCGGATCGGCAGGAGAGTACGGCCAGCAGGCCGTGGCGCCAAGGTTCGCTGGGATCAGGGGCGTATTCCCGGGCGCAGAGGCTGGCCACCAGCTCAGCGATGGGGTGGTTGAGAAGGTAGACCTCCAGGTGGGGGGCGCCGCTTTTTTGCAGGCAACCGCTCGCAGGCGGCGGCCAGATCTCCTGGGCCGCGGAGGTGGTCCAGAGGGCGGCCAGCCGGGTGAGGTCGGCCAGGCTGTTTGGGCCCAGCCCATGGGCGGCAATGTCGTGGAGGCTGGCGCTGATTTTTTGGCGGCAGACATCCTGATCGGCCAGCCACAGCTGCCGCTTCTCCTCATAGTTTTCCAGGTCGTGGCTGCAGTGCGGCAGGGCCAGGCGCAGCAGGCGCACCGGCCGCTGGCCGCTCAGTTTTTCATTGGTCTCAAAAAAGGGTTCCGCTGCCTCAAGGGAAAAGCAGTTTAAAAACCAGGGCCGGCGCTCACCAGCCAGGAGCAGACGTCCCCACGCCTTGACCAGAGGCTCCTGCCGCAGAGCAGCGGGGGGGCGGGGGACATGCAAGGTCTGCAGCAGATCCTCAAACTCCTCGCCTTTGAGTTCCTGGAGAAGTTCGCCCTGCCGTTCCTCCAGTCTGCTCAGCCCTTCGGCAAGCTCTTGTTCCTCCCTGGTCTGCATTTCCGCCAGCTTGAGCAGGAGCCTGGCCTGCCATAGTTCTTCTCTGTTTTTGGCAATTTCCGGCTCAGCAGCCGGCGGGCTCCCCGGCCGCTGCAGGCCGCTGATGATATCGCGGACCGTTTCAGGGGCGCGCTGCTCCAGATGCTCCAGGGCCAGCCTGGAGAGATGGCCCTGGTAGAAGGCGCCCTCATCGCCCTTGAGTTCAGCCAGCAGCTGCCGGAAGCGCTGGAGGTCATCGCCTAGGGGGGCGGGGGTGTAGGTCGGGCAGCGTTCATCTTCGCTCCCCTGGTCATCTTCAAGGGGGGCAAGAGAGAAGATCTGGGAGAAGAAAAGAAGCTGACAGGCAACATCCTGGGGGCTGATATTGGTTTCGGGAAAATGGTAGGCAGTAAGAGAAGTCATGATATTTTTCTACAGAAATGAAGGCAAAAATGGTAAAGGACGTAAGCAAAGGGAGTGTTGCCGCCAATGTCCTCTAAGGAATACAATAATTTATGACAGAAATGCCAATCAAAGAGAAAATATCCTTGACCGGGCTGGTGCTTTTTTATCTTCTCTGCGCGGTCCGTTATATCCCAGGCGATCTGGGCATGACCCTCTATCACACGGCCAAGAGCTTTCTGACCCTGGCGCCTTTTGCCGTGGCCCTGACTATTGTCATGGTGACGGTCATGCAGAAAATTCTCGGTGAGAAGCTGGCCTGGGACCGTATTTTACGCTTTTATTTATGGTTTGCCATCATAATCGAAATCTTTGCCGGGGTGTATAATTATTTAGCGCCGGCTGCCGGCTGATCATCAGGGTGGTCAAGCAGGTATAAAAAAACCGCAGATCTTTTTAAAAGATCTGCGGTTTTTTTATTGTGGCCAGAAGAGGGCGGCCATCGCGAGCCCCTCGGGCTGATTAGTGGATGGTCACCGGAAACTTCTTTTTCAGGTCGGCCAGGAGGTTTTCCACCTCTGCCTGGTGGTTTTCTTCCTGCACTTTGGTCTTGATTTCGTCACGGACCTCAGCCAGGGGGGCGTGGCCCGCGGCCTTGGTGTCGGTGACCTTGATCAGATGCCAGCCGAACTGGGTCTGGACAGGGGCACTGATTTCGCCTTTCTTGGTGCTGAAGGCGGCCGCCTCAAATTCCGGGACCATGCTGCCCCGGGCGAAAAAACCGAGATCGCCGCCATTCATCTTGGAACCCGGGTCATCTGAGAGCTTCTGGGCCTGAGCCGCAAAGGAGTCTCCCCGCTCAAGGCCGGCCTTGATGGCCATTATTTTTCCCTTGGCAGCAGCCACCTGCTCCTCGTCTGCGGCATCGCTCACCTTGATCAGAATATGCTGGGCCTTGACCATCTCCTCATGGGCATATTCATTCTTGTGCGTGTCGTAATAGGCCTGGATGGCCTTCTCCGTCACCTCTGCCTGGCCGGTATTGCGGATAATGAACTCTTCAACCAGAATGCGGCTGGTCATATCCTTGAGTTTGCCTTGAACGGCGGCGTCCTGGTCGATTCCCTGGGCCTTGGCCTCCTGGGCCAGGATGGAGAAATCAGCCCAGCGACTGAGCATGCTCTGCTGCAGTTCAGGCTGGTCATCCATCATGGCTTTGAGTTCCGGGGGCATACCCACCAGCATCCGCTCAAATTCGGTCTGGGTCAGGGTTTCTGCCCCGGCAGTAACCAGGACCTTGGCACTGTCCGCGGCCATGCTCAAATTGGCGGCTAAAAATAAGAGGCCACAGAGAAGGGGAAGGATCATTTTTTTCTGCATGCACTTTGCTCCTGTAAAGTATAGGGATAACAAGTTCTTGTGATGAGAGCATCAATCATAAGGGAAAAACGTTCTCACCTGTGGATCTGCTGTGATCGACAGGGGTATGAAAAATCAGCGCCGGATGATGGAGCAGGCCTTGTGCAGCCCTGACGGCACGGTGATGTTCGGCAGGACCAGGGAGCGGGGGCCAAGCAGGGTGCCGGGATTGGTCACCGAGTTGCAGCCGGTCTGCACATGATCGCCCAGGATGGCACCCAATTTACGCAGACCTGAATCGAGGAAGCCATCCGGGGTCTTTACCTGGACTGTACCGCTCGTGAAGCGGAGGTTGGCAAGCTTGGTGCCTGCCCCCAGATTGACATGGTTGCCCAGAATGGAGTCGCCCAGGTAGGCGAAATGGCCGGCCTTGGCATCATTCAAAAAAATGGAATGTTTCACCTCTGTCACATGACCCACCACGCAGCGTTTACCAAACAGACAGTAGCCCCGGATATAGGCGCCCTGCCGGATCACGGTCTGATCATCAATAATGGTCGGCGATGAGATCATGGCGCCTGGCTCCATGAGCACCCCCTTGCCTATCTGTATCTGGTTGCCCAGCAAAGAGACCCCGGCCATGATCACGCTGGCGCCTTCAAGGTGCCGGCCGTGGCGGCTCACCTTGAGTAAGCCCTTGGGGGCATCGCCAAAGAGGATATCCACCTCATCACCGCTGTAGACATCTGCCTTGTGTAAGACAAGGGTCTTGGCTAAAGGTTCGCCGTTTTTAGGGAAGATATGGCTGAAATCAGGGTAGCTTGCAGCGATCATGTATGATTTGAGGCGGTTGAGCCCATCCCAGACATGCTCTGTGTCCACAAAGAGCCCGGTAAAGGTAGGGTCGCTAAGGTCAAAAAAAGAGGCAGAGGTGAGCATGGGGAGGATTGGTGGGTTGGGAGTTTTGGGGAAGATAACTGCCTAACTGCAAAAAATAGAATCATATCATGGTGTAAAATCCATCTTTGTTCAAGAAATTTATGGCTGTTTTGCTGGAAAAAACACCTTGTTAGCAGGAAAGCGCCGCCACTTGCTGATCCGTGCTCGTCTCCCTTGACTTCGTCTGCTCCAGTGTTTACGTTTAAACAACTTTGACTCCCGCCCGTTCGGGGCGCGACACCCCTGGCCACGGATCCATTCTCCTGGCCGGGGATTACCTTGCGGCACTCTCTGCCTTCTTGACGAAGGCATTCATTTTATTTGGAGGTTTTTGTGGATATTAATGATCCTCTTACTGCTGGAATAGGTGATTTGGCTGATATTGACGAGCCGGATATCCCTGAGCAGCTGCCCGTGATGGCGGTTCGCGATATAGTTGTTTTTAATTATATGATTATCCCTCTCTTTGTGGGGCGTACCGCCTCAGTGGAGGCTGTACAGGATGCCCTGACCAAGGACAAGCTCCTGCTGCTGGTCACCCAGAAGGATTCTGCCATTGATGAGCCCGCGGCCGAGGACGTTTACCGGGTGGGCATGGTCTGCATGATCATGCGGACCCTGAAGCTCCCTGACGGTCGCCTCAAGGTGCTGGTCCAGGCCATTCAAAAGGCGGAAATCAAGCAGTTCACCCAGACGGAGCCCTTTTTTGTGGCTGATATTGATGTCATTGAGAGCCCTGAAGAGGTGATCATGACCGTTGAGGTGGAGGCCCTGATGCGCAATGTCAGGGAGCAGACGGAAAAGATTCTTTCCCTGAAGGGAGTGATGTCTTCAGAGCTGCTGGCCATTTTAAACGGCATTGAAGAGCCGGGCCGCCTCGCTGATCTGGTGGTCTCCAATCTGCGTCTCAAGACCCATGAGTCGCAGGCCGTTCTGGAGATCTATGATCCGGTGGAACGTCTCCATAAGGTCCTCGAGTTTCTCAATAAGGAGCTTGAAGTCTCCACCATGCAGGCCAAGATCCAGTCTGAGGCCAAGGAGGAGATGGGGCGGAGCCAGCGGGAATATTATCTCCGGGAACAGATCCAGGCCATGCGCAAGGAGCTCGGGGAATATGATGAAAAATCCCAGGAGATCGAAGAGCTGCAGGCCCGCTTTAAGAAGGAACGGTTGCCCTCCATAGTCAGAAAAGAGGGGGAAAAACAGCTGAAGCGCCTGGAGATGATGCATCCGGACGCCTCTGAGGCCTCCACCATCAGGACCTATCTCGACTGGCTCCTGGATGTGCCCTGGCGCAAATCCACCAGGGACCTGCTGGACCTGAAAGTGGCCCAGCAGGTCCTTGATGAAGATCATTACGGTCTGGAGAAGGTCAAGGAACGTATCCTCGAGTATCTGGCCGTCCGCAAGCTCAACAAGTCCACCAAGGGGCCTATCCTCTGTTTTGTCGGCCCTCCGGGTGTGGGCAAGACCTCCCTGGGCAAGTCCATTGCCCGAGCCATGGGCCGCAAGTTTACCCGCTTTTCCCTGGGCGGCATGCGTGATGAGGCGGAAATCCGCGGCCATCGCCGCACCTATATCGGCGCCATGCCGGGCCGTATTATCCAGGGCCTGAAGACCGTGGGGTCAAATAACCCCATCTTCATGCTTGATGAAATCGATAAGGTGGGGGCGGACTATCGGGGTGATCCCTCCTCCGCCCTGCTTGAGGTCCTTGATCCGGAGCAGAATTTCGAGTTTTCCGATCATTACCTTAATATACCCTGTGATCTCTCCAAGGTGATGTTTGTCACCACCGCCAATATAACGGACACCATCCCCCGGCCGCTTCTGGACCGCATGGAGGTGATCACCCTTTCCGGCTATACCCATGAGGAGAAGCTGGAGATTGCCAAACGCTATCTGGTGCCCCGCCAGATCAAGGAAAATGGTATCCGGGCCAATCATATCTCCATTGATGACGACACCCTGATGGAAATCATCAGTCATTATACCCGCGAGGCGGGACTGCGTAATCTGGAGCGGGAGATCGGCAAGGTCTGCCGCAAGGTGGCCCGCAAGGTGGCGGAAGGGGGCAAGGGCCCCTATGTCATCTCCCATCGCACCCTGGCCAAATATCTTGGCCCTCCCAAGGTGGTGCCGGAGGCGGATAAAGACAATATCAATCTGCCGGGTCTGGCCACGGGTCTGGCCTGGACCGAGGTGGGGGGCGAGATCCTCTATATTGAGGTCTCCCTGCTGCCCGGCAAGGGCAAACTGCAGCTCACCGGTCAACTGGGTGACGTCATGAAGGAGTCTGCCCACGCCGCCCTCACTGTCTGCCGATCCATGCTCAAGAAGCTTAAGTTTCCTGAGGACTATTTCGACAATAAGGATATCCATCTTCATGTGCCGGCCGGCGCCATTCCCAAAGACGGGCCTTCGGCAGGGATCACCATGGCTGTGGCCCTCTATTCGGCTATGTGCGGCAAGAAGGTGCCCAAGGATCTGGCCATGACCGGCGAGATCACCCTGCGGGGCCGCGTTCTGCCCATTGGCGGCCTGAAGGAAAAGGCCCTTGCAGCCCTGCGGGCCGATATCAAGACAGTGATCATCCCTGATCAGAACAAGATGGACCTGGTGGAGATTCCGGAAGTCCTGCGCAAGAAGATCGATTTTGTGCCGGTAAAGAATATCCGCCAGGTCTTCAGCAAGGTCTTTAAATAAGGAAACCCATGGCCTGCAATGCGTTGGCGACCGCCCTGGGCAAAGGGGCGACAATCATGGGGTGGATAATCATCCCCGCCATGATTGTCTTGGGTCCCTTCTACTGGTTTTACTCCTATGCCATGTTTGCCGGCCCCGGCCCGGCAGGGAGCGATGAGGTACGGGTTGTTATTCCCCGGGGCCAGGGGTTTGAAGGGGTCTATAACGCCTTGGTGGAGGGGGGGGTGGTGGAGAAGGATCGCCGTTTTGGTTTGCTGGCCAGTTGGCGCGGGGTATCCACGAAGCTCAAGGCAGGTGAATATGTCTTCAGGCGGCCAGTCACCCCCTCTGAGGTCCTGGAAAGTC
>JAVLBA010000028.1:0-32373 GCA_031581485.1 Desulfurivibrionaceae bacterium
GGCCATACCGATATTGCCACCACCCAGATCTATACCCATGTGGAGAGCGACCGCCTCAAGGCCATTCACCAGAAATTTCACCCCCGCGGCTGAAAAAGAAAGGGATGCCGGGATGGGGGAATATGCTATTCTTAATTAGAGAAGGTAAAGAATGTAAAGAAACCCGTTCCCGACCTTCTCTATCTCTTTTCTACCTCCTTTAGTTTCTCTAACTTCTCTAGCCCCTTATGGACGTCATCACCTCCCATCTCAACGCCGACTTTGACTGCATGGCCTCCATGCTGGCGGCCCGCAAGCTCTATCCGGACGCCAAGCTGGTTTTTCCCGGCTCCCAGGAACGTAATCTCCGCCGCTTTCTCAACGAATCAGGCCTCACCTTTGAGTTCAGCCGTCTGCGCTCCATTGATATCGAGGCCATTGACCGGCTCATTGTGGTGGATACCCGCCAGGCCTCCCGCATCGGCCCTTTTCAGCGCTGTCTGGAAAAGCCGGCTGTCACCCTCCACCTCTTTGACCACCATCCTGACAGCCCGGATACCATACGGGGCAGCAAAGAGGAAGTACGCCAGGTGGGCTCCACCGCCACCCTCTTTGTCCAGCTCTTCCAAGAGCAAGAGATCAGCATCACCAGGCAGGAAGCCACTCTTCTGGCCATGGCCATTTACGAGGATACCGGCAATTTCATCTTTACCTCCACCACCCCGGCTGATCTCATAGCCATGGCCTGGCTGCTGGAGCAAGGTGCCGATATTGACACGGTGAGCCACTATATCAACCAGGAATTGAGCAGCGACGAGGTGATCCTCCTCCATGAGCTGATCAAATCCGCCACCACCTATACCATCAATACGATCCCCATCACCGTGGCCCGCATCATCCTCCCCGCCTATCACGATGAGTTTGCCCTCCTGGTCCGGCGCTTCATGACCATGGAAAACCTGCCTGCCCTCTTTGCCCTGGCCGCCATGGATGACCGGGTCTATATTATCGGGCGCAGCCGCATACCTGAGGTCAATGTGGGGCGGATCACCATGGCCTTTGGCGGCGGCGGCCATGCCTCTGCCGCGGCCGCCTCCCTCAAGGACCAGTCCCTCATCCAGGTGGAGGAAAAGCTGCTGGGGATCCTGCACAGCACGGTGCGGCCGCCCTCCATGGCCGGCGAATTGATGAGCTCGCCGGTTATTTCCGTGGAGCCCACCCTCTCCATCATTGAGGCCAACAAAACCCTTGTCCGCTACAATATCACGGTACTCCCGGTGGTAAAAGAGGGGGAGATCCTCGGTCTGTTGAGCAGGAGAGAGGCGGCCAAGGCCATTTACCACGATCTCGGCGCAGAGCCGGTGGCAAGCTATATGACCTCCGAATTTGAGGTGGTGGGCCCGGAGGCCAACCTCCTGGAGATCCAGCGCCTGATCATCAGCAACCGCCAGCGCACCATCCCGGTGGTGGAAAAAGGGGAGCTGGTGGGCATTATCACCCGCACCGATCTCTTCAACCTGCTGGCCGGCGACCCCGCCTTTCTGCCGGACCTCAAAAGCAGCCAGAACCTGCCCTCCGTGGAACGGCATCGCAACCTGGCCAACCAGCTGCGCCACAACCTGAACCGCGAGGTGTATCAGCTTCTGCAGACCATCGGCGAAGTGGCCCACAACTGCCGGGCCACGGCCTATGTGGTGGGGGGCTTTGTCCGCGACCTCCTGCTGGGCCAGGAGAACCTGGATCTGGATATCGTCATTGAAGGTGAGGGTATTGATTTTGCCAAGAGGCTTGCCGCCCATCTCCAGGGCAAGGTCTGCACCCATGAAAAATTCAATACCGCGGTGGTGCTGCTGCCGGACGGCGTGAAGATCGATATCGCCACCGCCCGTCTCGAATATTACGAATATCCGGCCGCCATGCCCACGGTGGAGTCGAGTTCCATCAAGCTTGATCTCTACCGTCGCGATTTCACCATCAATGCCATGGCCATCCATCTCAATCCGGACCGGTTCGGCCTGCTGGTTGATTTTTTCAACTCCCAGAACGACCTCAAGGACCGGATGATCCGCATCCTCCACAATCTGAGCTTTGTGGAGGACCCCTCCCGGATTTTCCGGGCCATCCGTTTTGAACAGCGGATGGGTTTCAAGCTGGGCAAGCACACGGAAAAACAGATCAAGAACTCGGTGCGGCTGGCTCTTTTCGGCGCCAACATGGGCCAGCGCTTTTTCCAGGAACTGCGCATGATCCTGGCTGAAAAGGAGCCCCTGCCCGCCATCCACCGTCTCGACGACTTCAGGCTCCTGCCCTTTCTCCATCCCGCTCTGAAGATGACCACCCGGGTTAAAAAAATCCTCCGGGAAAGCGAGCATGCCGCGGCCTGGTATCAAAGGCTCTATCTCGACACCAGCCCGGAGCTGTGGATTGTCTATTTCCTGGGCCTCACCGCCTGCCTGAAAACCCAGGATGTGGCTGAGATGTGCAAAAGGCTTGAGATTCCCACCCGGTACAGCCAGATGATCCTCACCCAACGGGTGGCGGCCAAACGGGCGGTGACCTTTTTGAACAAGACAGACCCTCTCCGACCCAGCCAGATCTACGAGGCCCTCAAGGAGATGCGCCATGAAGGTCTTCTCTTTGCCATGGCAAGTTGCCGGAACAAAAAAGGGCGCATGGCCATCTCTTCTTATGTCACCAAGCTGTGTCATAGCCGCAGCCATCTGCAGGGTGATGACCTGATTGCTCTGGGCTACCTGCCGGGTCCCCGTTTTCAGGCCATGCTGCACCGGCTGCTCCTGGCCACCCTGGACGGCGTCTGCACCAGCCGCGCCGATGAAATCGCTCTCCTGAAAAAAGAGTTTCCCCTTCCTGGCCAGAGCAGGTAGATTTGTCCCCTTTAATCCTTCAGCCCTGAAATAAAATTATGTTTGACATCAATTTCCAGGATCTCATTATCCAGATTCCTGTTTTTCTCTTTGCCCTCACCATCCATGAGTTTTCCCATGGTTATGTGGCCTCGCGCTGCGGCGACCAGACCGCCCGCATGCAGGGCAGGCTCACCATGAACCCCTTAAAACATCTTGATCCCCTGGGCACCCTGGCCATCTTTCTCATCCATTTCGGCTGGGCCAAGCCCGTACCCGTTGATCCCCGCAACTTCAGAAATCCCCACCGGGACATGATGCTGGTCTCGCTGGCCGGCCCCATGGCCAATCTGGCCACCATGGTGGTCAGTCTCCTGGTCTTGATCGTCCTGGTCTCCCTGGGCCCGGCCATCCCGGTCTTTGTGGCTGAGCCCCTGATGGCCATGTTTTATCTGAGCTGCTGGATTAATTTCATTTTGGCCATCTTCAACATGATCCCCATCCCGCCCTTAGACGGCAGCAAGGTGCTGATGGGCCTTCTCCCCCCCAGATATGCCCAGCAACTGGCCCGCCTGGACGGGGCCGGTTTCATCCTGATCATGATCCTGGCCTTTACCGGCGTCTTCGGCAAATTAATCAACTTTATCCAACGCCTTATTTTCGGCATGTTGGGCGCCTAAAACACCATGCCTCTCTGCGCCGCCCATACCTTTGCCCTCTTTGCAGGTGAGCCGCACCTGGTGCATGGCTGTTTCAACCGCCATGGCGGCATCAGCGCCCCGCCCTATGATTCCCTCAATATCAGTTTCCAGGTGGGTGATGCGCCGGCCCATGTCCGCCACAACCGCGGTTTGGTGAAAAAGGCCCTGGGCTGCCGGACCCTCATCTCCGCCAGGCAGGTGCATGGCACGGCAGTGGCGGTGGTAGGCGCCACAGAGAGCGACCAGGAGCTTGAAGGCTACGACGCCCTGATCAGCGACCGGCCCGGGGTGGCCCTGCTCATCCAGCAGGCCGACTGTCAGGCTGTTTTACTGCATGACCCCTTCAAAAAGGTGGTTGCCAACATCCATTGCGGCTGGAAGGGCAGTGTGGCAAATATCATCGCCGTTACCCTCCAGCGCCTGATAGAGACCTTCCACTCTGATCCCGCCCAGATCAGGGCGGCCATCAGCCCGGCCCTGGGCCCCTGCTGCGCCGAGTTCCGTCATTATAAAAAAGAGCTGCCGCCAATCTTTCACCCCTTTGAAGTGGCTACCAACCATTTTGATTTTCCGGCCATCAGCGCCATGCAGCTCCGGGAAGGCGGTATTCACCCTGACCATATCGAGACCGCCGCTCTCTGCAGCCGCTGCAACCGCGACTGGTTTTCCTTCCGCCGCCGCCGTCACACCGGCCGTTTCTGCAGTGCCATAGGACTTCTCTCATGAACAGCCGCGCTTTAGCCATCCACTGCCTTGTGGTCCAGGAGCAGTCCAGGGAGCCTGTTGATCAGGTCCTTGCCGCCCTTCTGGGTCAGCACCCCCTGCCTGACGACCGGGACCGGCAGCTGGCCATGGCCCTGATCTACGGGGTCCTGCGCCACCGCCAGGAACTGGACGCCGTCCTGCAAAATTATTCCAAGACCGCACTCCCCAAGCTCAGGCCCCTGGTTTTACAGGCCCTGCGCTGCGGCCTGGCCCAACTGCTCTTTATGGACCGCATCCCCCCCTCGGCCGTGGTCAATGAGACCGTCCAGGGCCTGGGCCGCCAGCCCAAATGGCTGAAGGGATTTGTTAATGGCGTCTTACGGGCCATGGTCAGGGACATGGAAGGGGTCCGCCATTGCCTGGCCACTCTGCCGCCTGAAAAAAAACTCAACCATCCGGGCTGGCTTGTGGCCCTCTGGGAGGGCCAGTTCGGGGTGGAACAAACCCGCGCCCTCTGCCTGGCCAACAACGACCAGCCGCCCCTGAGCCTGCGCATAAACCCCCACCGGCAGAGCAGGGCTGCTTTTCTTGACCAGCTCAAGGAGAGGGGCATAAGCGGTCAGGCCGGCAGATATGGTGACCAGGCCGTTGTCATACACGACTTCCACGGCCGGATCGATTCCCTGCCCGGCTACCAGGAGGGCGGCTTTCATGTCCAGGACGAGGCAGCCCAGCTCATTGCCCCTTTTTTTGAGGGTTTACCCGGCGGCGCCTATCTGGATGGCTGTGCCGGTCTGGGGGGCAAGAGTATCCTGCTGGACCAGATCCTGCCCGCCGCTGCCTCCCTCACCGCTGTTGACCCCCATGCCGGCCGCCTCACCCTGTTACGGGCTAATCTGGAGCGCTGTCGTTGCCGTCCCGTCTCCCTGCATACCGCCACCCTGCAGGATTTCGCCCGTGATCATGATGAGCGGTTCGGGGGTGTGCTGGTGGATGCGCCCTGCTCCGGCCTTGGCGTTATCGGCCGCCAGCCCGACATCCGCTGGAATCGCCGCGAAAAAGAGCTGGCCCGGCTGGCCGCAACCCAGCTGGAAATCCTCCTTGCCGCCGCCCCATTGGTGGACGCGGAGGGGGTGCTTGTCTACTGCACCTGCTCCCTCTCCACCATTGAAAACGAGGCGGTGATTGCGGCCTTTCTCCAGACCCATCCCGACTTTAGCGTTCTGCCGCCCCGGTTTTGCGGACCGGCCCAGGAGCTGGTCACCAGGCAGGGCTTCCTGCGGACCCTGCCCACAGACGGCCTGGATGGTTTTTTTGTGGCCCGTCTTGTGAAGACGTAGAAAGGATTTAAAATAGAGGAGACAGGGGCGCTGGACCTGAATGGAGCTCTGCTGATAGCTGAGTACCGCCTCCTCACTACTGAGTTATAAAGAGACCATGGAACCTGATACCATCCGCATCCGGGGCGCCCGGATGCATAATCTGAAAAATATCGATGTGGACCTGCCCCGCAACAAACTGGTGGTCTTTACCGGCCTGAGCGGTTCCGGCAAATCATCACTGGCCTTTGACACCCTCTATGCCGAGGGCCAGCGCCGCTACGTGGAATCCCTCTCCACCTATGCCCGCCAGTTTCTGGGCCAGATGGACAAGCCGGAGGTGGACTCACTGGAAGGGCTGAGCCCGGCTGTGTCCATAGAACAGCGCACCACCAGCAAGAATCCCCGCTCCACCGTGGGCACCATCACGGAGATCTATGACCATTTCCGTCTGCTCTTTGCCCGGGTGGGCCATCAGCATTGCCCGGATTGCGGCCAGCCCATTGCGCCCCAGTCCCTGGAGAATATGGTGAGCAGCCTCATGGCCCTGAGCGAGGGGACCAAGATCCTTATCCTCGCCCCCCTCATTGACAACCGCAAGGGGGAGTATGTTGAACTCTTCAGCCGCCTGCGCAAGGAGGGCTATGTCCGGGTGCGGGTGGACGGCGAGATCCTCTCCCTGGACAATCCCATCACCCTGGCCAAGACCAAACGCCATACCATTGAAGTGGTGGTGGACCGCCTGGTGATCAAGGACTCTTCCCGGCGCCGGCTGGCAGACTCGGTGAGCACTGCCGTGCATCTGGCCCAGGGTTTTTTACTCGTCCATTTCCCGGCCAGCGGCGAAGAAAGACTCCTCAGTGAACGGGCGGCCTGCATCGAGTGCGGCACCAGCCTGCAGGAGCTGTCGCCCCAGCTCTTTTCCTTCAACAATCCCAAAGGGGCCTGCCCGGAATGCGGCGGCCTGGGCATAAAACATTTTCTTGACCCTGACCTGGTGGTTCCAGATCCCTCCCTGACCATCAACCAGGGGGCCCTGGCCCCCTGGGGGCGGCGCCAGGCCCACAGCTATTCCAGCCAGCTTCTGGCCGCCCTGGCCGCCCATTACGGCTTCAGCCTGGACACCCCCTTCAAAAAGCTGCCCCCAAAGGCCCAGGAGGTCATCCTCTTCGGCACCGGGCGCGAGCCCGTTTTTTTCCACTATGTGCGCTACAGACGCTCCATGACCTCAGAGTCCCCCTTTGAAGGGCTCATCCCCAACCTTGGCCGCCGCTTCCATGAAACCACTTCTGCTGCCATGCGCGATGAGTTGGGCCAATATATGAACGAGCAGCCCTGTCCCCGTTGTCATGGCTCCCGACTCAAACCCGAGGCCCTGGCCGTGAAAATTGATGGCTGGACCATTGCCGAGGTAACGGCCCTGTCCATCGACCGTCTTCATCAGACCCTGCAAGAACTGCACTTCAGCAGCCAGGAGCGCCTTATTTCCGAACGGGTTATCAAGGAAATCATGGAGCGGGTCCGGTTCCTGCGCGATGTGGGCCTCGGCTATCTCACCCTGGCCCGCACCGCCGGCACCCTCTCCGGCGGCGAGGCCCAGCGTATACGTCTGGCCTCCCAGATCGGCTCCCGGCTGGTGGGGGTTCTCTATATCCTGGATGAACCGAGCATCGGCCTGCACCAGCGGGACAATGACCGGCTGATCAAGACCTTGACCACCCTGCGCGACCTGGGCAATACCGTCATCGTTGTTGAGCATGATACCGACACCATCCTGGCCGCTGACCATGTCCTGGATATCGGTCCCGGGGCCGGGGTCCATGGCGGCCACCTGGTCTATAACGGCCCGGTGGAGGGTCTGATCAACCACCCGACCTCTGTCACCGGCGGCTACCTCTCCGGCCGCCTGGAAATCGCCATCCCGGTCCGGCGCCGCCGGCCCACCGCTAAAAAAGGGTGGCTCATTGTCAAGGGGGCCTGCGCCAATAATCTGCAGGCCATCACCGCCAAATTTCCCCTGGGCCTCATGACCTGCGTCACCGGGGTCTCCGGCTCCGGCAAAAGCTCCCTGGTGGTGGAATCCCTCTACAAAGGGGTACTCAACCATCTGCAGCACAAAGGCAGGAGGAGCAGCGCCTATGCCTCCCTGGCCGGCATGGAGCATATTGACGCGGTTATCGATATTGACCAGAGTGCCATCGGCCGCACCCCCCGCTCCAATCCGGCCACCTATACCGGCATCCTGACCCCGATCCGAGAACTTTTTTGCCGGCTGCCCGAGGCCCGGACCAGAGGCTATAAACCAGGGCGGTTCAGCTTTAATATTAAGGGGGGGCGCTGCGAGGCGTGTGAAGGGGAGGGCGTCATCAAGATCGCCATGCATTTTCTGCCCGATATCTACGTCACCTGTGATACCTGCCACGGCAGCCGCTACAACCGGGAGACCCTGGAAATCAGATACAAGGATAAAAATATCGCCGAGATTCTGGCCATGACCGTGGAAGAGGCCCTTGATTTCTTCAAGCATGTGCCGCCCATTAAAAACCGGCTGGCCACGGTGGCCGATGTCGGGCTGCCCTATATCTCCCTGGGCCAATCCTCAGTCACCCTCTCGGGCGGCGAGGCCCAGCGGATCAAACTGGCCCGCGAACTGCGCAAACGGGCCACCGGCCGCACCCTCTACATCCTGGACGAACCCACCACCGGTCTCCACCCTGCCGATATCCAGCATCTCCTGGGTGTCCTCAATCGGCTGGTGGAAAGCGGCAACAGCGTGGTCATCATTGAACACAATCTCGACGTCATCAAGACCGCCGACCACATCATTGATATCGGCCCGGAGGGGGGAGAAGGCGGCGGCACCATCATTGCCCAGGGCACGCCGGAAAAGGTCGCCCAGGAGAAGGCCTCTTTTACCGGCCATTATCTAAAAAGGATTCTCACCAGGCCCAAACAAGCTATTTCCCTTTGAAACAAAAAGGCTTTCTGGCTATAGTGCCCCAGCAATCAATCCAGAAAGGTCTTTTGCTGAGACCTCTTCCTACATCACTGCCAAGGATTCCCCATGACTGAAAAAAACGCTGCCCCTGACAATGCCGAGGCCCCTCTCTTCCGGCTCCAGAAAATGTATATCAAAGACCTCTCCTTTGAAAACCCCAATGCCCCGGAGATCTTTCTGGGCCAACAGCCGGAGCCCAAGGTCGGGGTGAATCTGGCGGTCAAAAACAAGAAACTGGAAAACGATCACTGGGAGGTGAGCTTGAACATCACCGCCACCGTCTCCAACGATAAACAAGAGGGGCAGACCCTCTTCATCGTCGAGCTGGAGCATGCCGCTGTCTTTTTGCTCAAAAATATCCCAGAGGAACATCTCCAGATGGTGCTGGGGGTCGATTGCCCCACCATGCTCCTGCCCTTCACCCGCCAGATCATCAGCCAGGTCTCCATTGACGGCGGCTTTATCCCCTTCCTCATCGAGCCCATGAACTTCCTGGCCCTCTTTGAAAACGCCCAAAAAAAGAAGGCGGAGAATGTCAAAGATAATTAACCCTTATCAAGACGCTGGCTAGAGACAAAAAAAGCCCGGATCAGGTATACCTGATCCGGGCTTTTTTTGTCTCTGTAAGGAGAAAGGAATCTGTCTAGTTGAGAATAACCGGCCTTAGCAGAATAACCATCTCCTTCTTGACCAGCTGATCGCCGGAACGATTAAAGAGCTTAGAGATCCCCGGGATATCACCGAGCCCGGAAACCTTGCTTTCCGAAAATTCCTTATTGGAATCAATAAGACCGCCCACCACAAGCATCTCCCCGCTCTTCACCCGCACGGTGGAACTCATCTCACGGATGGAAACCTTGGGCAGACCGACCTTGCCGCCGAGATTGCCGATCTCTTCGTACTGAATCTCCTCCATGAGTTCAGAGGTAACCGGGGTCAGGTTGAGAATGACCTCGTTATTATTCAGGATTGTGGCCACCACCGCCATGCCGAGACCGGAGACCACCGAACTGGTGGTGGCGCTCAGGGTGACCACGCCATCGTTGACAGCCGAATCCACGGATTCGATATAGCGGTGATCATTGCCGACACTGATAAGGGCAGGCTGGCCGTTCATGACGCTGATGCGGGGGTTGGCCAACACCTCCACATGGCCCTGATCCTCCATGGCATCCAGAATAAAGGCAAAGCTCTTGGTGCTGAGGGTAAAAGGATAGGCCTGCAGGGTATGATCTGTGGGATCCTCAAAGGGATTAAAATAGAAAGGATTCAACTGCTGGAAATCAACTTGGGCATTCAGGCTCGCTTCAATACTGCCGCCCAAGAGGTTGGACCAGTCAATGCCCGTCCTGCTGTCCCCCTTCAAGGTCACCTCGACGATCTTGGCCTCAATGGAAATCTGCCGATAGAGAACCTCTTTCAGGTTGTCGAAATAACTCTCAATACTCCTTAAGAGAGAACGGGGTGCCGAGACCGTGACCAGACCCACCGGTCTATCAATCATATAATAGCCAAGCTCTCCCTGGCGGCGTTTCCGGGTTTGTTTCTCCGTCTCCGCAGCAGGTTCCCCCTCCAATACCTCCTGGTCAACCGTCTCAGCAACCGTATCAACCGCCTCGGTTTCGGTATAGATCTTCAGGATCTCTTTCAGGTTTATCTCGATATTACCCCAGACATCAAAACTCCCTTCGCCGGAGGCCTCGTTTTCCAGCTCAATACGCCCCTTCATCTTATGCTTGACATCCTGGGCGCCAAGCACATCACCGCCCACACCCACGCTGAACGAGGGATTCAGAAAGGGCATGGCAATATGAAAGGTCTTGCGGTCACGATACTTGACAATAATGGAGTTGCCCTTAATCTCATAAAAATAATCAAGCTGGCGCAGGATATTCTCTATGGCAATATAAAAATCATCCTCAGCCCGGATATCCACATCCACCAGGGCCATCTGGTCGACATCCTCTGCCCAGCTCACATTCATCCGCTTTAAGACGGCCAATCTTTTCAGAATGTCACGCAGGGTGACCGGGCCGCGATTGGAGGAGATGTCCGCGCCCACCGGCACGGAGAATTCTTCCTGATCGGCAAAGGTGCCGGACTCAGACAAAAGAAAGGTGGGTTTTTGGAACCTGGCGGGCAGTTCAGTGGCCTGATCCTGGACCACCTCATCCATCAACTTGGTTTCAGCGGATACTGACCCGGCAGTCTGCTGCTCAATAAAGCTCCGTGATTCTTCTCTCTGGTCATAGGAGGAAGAGGAACAGGATGCCACCAGCGCCATCACGAGCAGGAGTGATCCTGCCTGCAGATAAAGTCTTCTCATGATATTTCTTGTCATAGCCTTCACTCGGTTTGAACTTGTCCTGTCAGGTTATCGTTATTGAACCCGGCTGGTTATATATGATTTCAGATCTTCGGGCAGTGTAAACCCGGAAAGCAAAATGGCCTTATATTCCTCATCGGCACGCCGGGCATCCCCCATCTGGTCATAGATGCGGGCCCGGCTCACCATGGTTTCCAGGGAGTTGCCATACAGAGCGGCATATTGATCAAGTATGGTCAGCGCTGCATTATAGCTGCCGTTTTGCTCACTAAAGGCGGCATAACTTGCCAAGGCATGCTTGGCCGGTTTATCGCCGCTCACCGCCAGATCAAAATAGGCCTTGGCCTCCTGCACCTTTTCCATGTTGGCGAGGTTCATGGCGGCGATAAGGGCGGCCTTATAATCCTGGGGATTTTTCTGCACCGCTATCTTGGCATAATGGGCCGCCTTGGCATGCTGACCCAGTTTCACCATGGCAACGATGGCGATACGCCGGGCCAAGTCACCATTTTCAGGCCAGAGCTGGAAGGCCTCTTCGTAAAGAGCCAAGGCCTCATTATCCTGCCCCTTGTTCTCTGCAGTGCTTGCCTCATGGATCAACTTCTTGGCATCCACTTTTTCCCTGGAGGTCTGCAGCCGTTTGGTAACGGTGATAGGCTCCACAGAGACATCAAGCTCTGTGGTCGCTGTTTCCGGCCAGGAAAACTGTTCGCTCTTGCGTGAAATAACAATGGTATTGAACCGTTCTTCTTTGACCAGCCCTTTTAAATTAAGAACCACATCCAGAAGGAAATCCCAGGGCACATCGTTCATGGACAAAGTTAAAGATCCTGACACTCCCTGGTCAACCACGATATTTTTATTACTTATTTCCCCGATCAACCGAAAAACATTGTGCAGATCTATTTTGTAGAAATCCACTGATATCTTTTGCTCGTCATAGCCGCTGAAATTGAGGGTGGCATCGGCTTGCGGGCCGCTGTTGCCACCCCTTTCTGCCGGGTATTCCATGGCTGAAAAATCAGCGGATACCTCTTCGGACATGGCCATAAAGGAGCTCTCTGCAGCCAGGCTCCTGCTGCCCTCCGCCCCCTGGCCGGTGAGCATGGCCACCATCTGGGCGTCATCCTCACTGCCCATCTCCGGGGCAGCTATGGTGACCTCCATGTAGTTGCCATTCACCTCGATATCATAGATGAACAACTCATTATCTGCCGAGTCGAGGATAAGTCTGCCCCCTTCACTGCCCTGTTTCGCCTGGACAAGGGCGACAGGTGAATCCAGGGCAACAGGGATGATCCTGTCAGCCATTTTCACATCAGGCATATCAATGAGCAGCCGGGCAGAATGGCTTTCATTTTTGGCCTCCTCTGCCGCCCTAAATTTGCCAATGGGGCCTGAGCCATAAATCAAAACGGTTGCTTTTTCCGAAGTGGCCGCATCAATCTGAATGTCGGTGATGGTCACCTGATTATCCGCCCTGGGAGCGGGCATATCGGCAATCTCGCTGCTCTCTGCAAAAGAGACCACCAGATCGTTGCCCTCCTTATCAACGGCGTAGGAGAATTCCTCATCCAGAAGAATTTCTATTCTGGCCACCGCTGAATTCTGCCCCTCAATCACCTTGCCGGTAATCCTGCTGACAGGAGAGGTAGAAACCTGGAGAGGAAAAAGGAGTGCAGGGCCGATATCACCACCTGCCATATCGACAACAATGCGGCGCGGAGCAAAAAGCTCATACATGGTGTAGATCGGCTCGGAAGTGCCGGTGATACGTACTGAAAGCGCTCCTTCCACGTCAGACCAGGAGATATCGCTCACCTGATACTCGCCAATATTTGCGGAGACATGGGACACGGCAAGAAAACAGCTCACCATGAAAGAAACCGCCAGGAAAAGGCCTTTAATCCGGATGTTGGGGGTCATACTCCTATTCTCCCTCACGCTTCAGAAGCATTTTCACCACTCGATGGCGAACTGCTCCGGAAGTCATTTTATACTGTTGTTTCACAAGAACCATATTGTCTGTTATTTCCTCAACAACCCCGTTTCTTCCCAGCTTTTCACCTGGAGAAAGAAAATATCCTTTGCCGGTGGAATCCTGGACCATGGCAAGGGGCCCTTGTTTTTTCTGGACAATGGCCACCACACTCAACTGGCCGGGTTCAAACTTTTGCATCCCGGTGAGCACACCATAATCACCCACTTCCTCATCAACTTCTTTGACCACCTTGTCTTTGATGAAGGGCATAAAGGGATCAGACCTCCCTTCCCTCTGATACACAAAATCTGAGGACCGTCCCTCAAAAAATTGCATCAATTCCCTGACATTTTCAGAGTAGGCCTCGCCACTCATTTCAGACCCTTCTTCAGAGCCCGGTTGCTGGGATATTTGCGCGAACCCAGGCACCCCTGCCCAGAAGAGCAGACTCCCCGAAAGACAGGCAATCAAGATACCCTGACCAGAACGCCTCTTATTTTTTGTTAAAATATTCATAACTGTTTTGTTCTCAGAAAAACCCCTTTTATCTTCTGGAAGCACCCTGACGTTTCTCAATTATTCTGGCTGTGTCTTCTCAACAAATCTATATGTTTCCAGTTCCAGGTTTGCCTTGAGAATCATCTCTCCCTCCGCCTCCTTGGGGCTTGAAATGGCCATGGAAGAGACGGAAACAATGCGCGACATCTTGCTCACCCGGTCGAGAAAAACACCAATATTGTGGTATGAACCCTGCAGGCCTATGGAAACGGGTATTTCTGCATAAAATTCTTTCGGTCTCTCTGCCCCGGGTTTGAATGATAAAATATCAAGGCCGGAATTACTGCCCAGGTCAGAGATGGTGGTTAACAGGGCAGGTATTTCCTGTTTCTCGGGAAGCAGATTGGAGGCCATCTGAAACATGAACTGCGCCTCGGCCATCTCGGCCCGATGCTTGTCAATATGAGCAACAACGGCCTCCACCTTGCGGATCGATTTCTCAAGGGCAACCTTCTGCCCCTCAAGCTTCGTCATTTCCTTGTGATGCGGCTGGTATACCAGGAAATAAAAAGCCAGCAGGGGTACTATGACAATGGCAGCCATGACAGCCATCTTGATATTCTGATCAAGGCCAGCCACCTTGGTATCGAGGAAAGTATCTATCTTCCCCTGGATATCTTTACTTTTCATTCCCCTCCCCCACCTTGAGCCGTTGCTTTCTCATCCTCTACAGGAGGCGTTACCACCATGGTCAGGGTAAAACTTTGCAGGTTTCTGTTGGCCACCACCTTCTGTCTCGATGTGCCCAGGGTGGTGCTCTGAATATATCTGGAAGCAGAGATCTTGTTCATGTAGCTGGCCACGGTATTATTGTCCAAGGCCGTTCCTGAGAGGGTTAATCGTTGCCCCCTTTGGGTGAGACTGGTTAACCAGACACTGTTGGGCGGTGTGGCCCTGGCAATTTCATCCAGGACATGCACCGAGACCTGCGATTTGGCCTTGAGTTCCTTAATGGCTTCAATTTTGCCGAAAAGCTTTGTTTTCTGGGTCTCAATCTGCTTGATCTCTCTTAAAGTTGCATCATAGGATTTCTTCTTTTGCTGGAGCCTGGCAACTTCTGCCCGCATTTGTTTGACATCCATATTGAGCTTCACCACCCATCCACCAAGAAGGGCGCAGAGCAGGACAAAAACCGCAACAAAGACTATTGCTTCGCTCCGAGCTCTTGCTCTCTTTTTAAGATGCCTTACCGGCAAAAGATTTATCAGAATCATAGGGCTTTTTTATCTGTAAAATTCATTCTGGGTGGATACCTGCTTTTCACAGCAAACAAGGAGATCTTTTTTAAAAAGGAACCTTTCTTGAGGCCAGCCCCGAAGAAATAGCCATTTCCGGGGCAATATAGGTGAGATATTCCGGATCAATTTTTTTGGCGTCAACCTCGGCTGCAGCAAAGGGGTTGAAAAGCTCAACATCCAGGAATAACTCATTAGCAAAATAGTGGTCAAGGCCGCGAATATGGGCGCCCCCCCCACTTAAAACCATTTTATCAAGGGGGTGTTCCGGATAATTGGAATTGTAAAAATCAATGGCCTTTTTAATCTCCAGAATCCACTGCGTGCAGGCTGCGGCAAAGGTTTCTTCCAGCAGAGAAAGCGCGCCACCAGGGTCTTGGGCAGAAATCTTCAGATCTTCCGCCTCTTCAAAACTCACATCCATTTTGACCTGAATCTGCTCGGTGAGCTGCCTGCTCCCCAGAAAGACGTCACGGGCAAAAACAGAGGCCCCCCCGGATATAATATTTATGTTCATTTTCGATGAACCGATATCCACCAGGATCACATTTCCTTCCTGGCCCATGCTTAATTCATAGGAATTTTCCAGGGCAAAGGCATCCACATCCACCACAACCACCTGAAGACCGATGCCCTCAAGCATCTTCATATATCTGTTGACCACCTCTTTTTTGGCAGCCACCAGCATGACATCCGTACGTTCATCATCTTCCCGGTTGGTCTTCAGGTCCTGGAAGTCGATATAGACCTCGTCGATATCAAAGGGGATATACTGTTCTGCTTCTGCCTGGATATGGTGCTGCAGCTCTTCTTCAGTCATCACGGCAAGATTGATCTTCTTCATGATAACGGAATAGCCGGAGATGGAAATGGCCACTTTTTTGCTTTTGATGCCGAGATTATTGATAAGCACCTGTATGACTTCGCCAACCGCCTCAGGATCTCTCAGCTCACCGTCCTCAACAGCACCCACCGGCAGCTGAGCTGTTCCCAGAGAAACCAGTTTCCGCTTTTTCCCGGCCTCTGCAAACTCACATACCTTTACGGAGTGAGAACCGATATCAAGGCCAACCGTTAATTTTTGCTTTAAAAGAAAAGGGAGCATGTGTCATCAGATCCTGTAATTCGTAAAAGGCGGGAACATTTATTTGCAGAACAATATCTTAATTTTTAAGGCAATAAATAATACGTATTCAAATTCACTTACACATAATTCCTTTTCAATGTCAAGAAACCCTCATCCCCTTTAAAAAGGGAAATTCCTCGAAATAACGAGATGTTCCACCGTAAAGGAGAGGGCCCACGAAAACGCAAGGAACAATATTTAGTGGCACCATGCCTGCCAACACCCCTCAGGTGGTACCCTCCCCTTGTTAAAGGCGCCCATGGACCGCAACTGATTAATATAATATTATTTTTCCTTTCCCCCGTGCCCTTCTGCCCCCGAAAATGGCATATAGTGGATAGGGCCGTGCCGGTCTACTCCATATTGCCCTAACCCCATTTTCTGCCCTCCATTGCCCTTAAATTATGACCGTTCTGCTTCGGCAACCGATTTTTTTGGCAATAAAAGATTTTTCCACTGTATTCATAATGACTTACTCTTCGGTTCTACTCCTTGTCATCACCTCTGTTTTCGAGTAAAAGAAGAGCAATTAAAAAAATAGTCCTTTCTCCCCCCCTTGTCCACCAACGTGTCGCAATGAAAAAGAAATCTGTTATCCGAGAATATGTGGAAGCAATCCTTATTGCCTTGCTTCTGGCTCTTTTCATTCGCACCTTTATTGTCCAGGCCTTTAAAATCCCTTCCGGCTCCATGCTTCCCACCCTGCAGATCGGTGACCATATTCTGGTTTCAAAATTCTCCTACGCCCTCAAAAACCCCTTCACCAACACCGCCCTCATCTCCTTTGCCGAGCCGGAACGTGGCGACATCATTGTCTTTAAATATCCAGTAAAAGAGGATATCGACTATATTAAACGGGTCATTGGTATTGCCGGCGACCGTCTTGAGATCAGAGAGAAAGATGTTTTTGTGAATGGCGAACGCTTTGAGGTCCCCCAGGCCATGCATCTTGACAGCACAATCATTCCAGCCGAGCAATCGCCCCGGGACAATTACGGGCCCGTTACCGTCCCCGCTGATTCTGTTTTTGTCATGGGCGATAATCGTGACAACAGTCATGACAGCCGTTTCTGGGGCTTTGTCAATCACAAGGCCATCCGCGGCAAGGCCTTTATCATTTATTGGTCTTGGGATTTACGGCACCCTCCCTTTTCCCTGCAGCGACTGCAGTCAATCCGCTGGAACAGGCTGGCTGACACCCTGCATTAAATGCTCTTGACCTTGATTTTTTTGCTATAGTAGGGCACCTGCATTATTGAATCTCAACCCTTATCTTCAACAGAGAAGAATCCGTTACGTATGGAAGTTGCTCATAAATTCAGCCATAAACACATCCTGGGCCTGGAGCAATTCAGCCCGGATGACATTGACTTCCTGTTGCGTTCTGCCGCTTCCTTCAAAGAGATTTCCACCCGCCAGATCAAAAAGGTTCCCGCCCTGCGGGGCCGCACCGTTATCAATCTCTTCTTTGAGCCAAGCACCAGGACCCGCCTGTCGTTTGAGGTTGCAGCCAAGAGAATGAGTGCGGACACCTTTAATGTTTCCGCCTCCACCAGCAGCCTGAAAAAGGGTGAGACCCTCATTGACACGGCGCGCAATCTGGCGGCCATGAATCCGGACATTATCATTATCCGCCATGCCCATTCCGGTGCTCCGGGGCTGCTGGCCCAACATACCAACGCCTCCATCATTAATGCCGGTGACGGCACCCACGAACATCCGAGTCAGGGCCTCCTGGACCTGCTGACCGTTCTTGAGAATAAAGGGCGGCTGGCCGGCCTGAAGATAGCCATTATCGGCGATATAGCCCATAGCAGGGTGGCCCATTCAAACATCATCGGTTTCAGCAAAATGGGGGCCTCCGTCTCGGTAAGCGGGCCAGCCACCTTGTTGCCCATGGGCATTGAGCAACTGGGCGCCACGGTCTGTGCCTCGGTGGACGAGGCCGTGACCGGGGCTGACGTGATCATGGCGCTGCGCATCCAGACCGAGCGCCAAAAAGACCCTCTCATCCCCTCCCTGCGTGAATACGCCACCTTTTTCGGCATCAACAGACGTCTTCTTGCCCTGGCCAAACCTGATGCCATCATCATGCATCCCGGCCCCATGAACCGGGGGGTTGAGCTCGATTCAGACCTGGCGGACGGGAGCCACTCCGTTATCCTCGACCAGGTGACCAATGGGGTGGCCATCCGCATGGCCCTGCTCTATGCAATTATGGGAGGAAGTGAAGGATAGATGGCACAACCACTCTTGCTCAAAAATGGCCGGCTTATCGACCCGGCAAACAATATTGACGGCCCGGGCCATCTTCTCATTGAAGATGGCCGAATAAAGGGCGTCTACCTGGGGGATCTTGACACCATCTCAGAGGAGACGTGCCAGGTTATAGATGCCAAAGGCAAATGGATCGTCCCCGGCCTGGTTGACATGCATGTCCATCTCCGGGAACCCGGCCAGGAATACAAAGAAACCGTGGAGAGCGGCACCAGGGCGGCGGCGGCGGGCGGCTTTACGGCCGTGGCCTGTATGCCCAACACCTCGCCGGCAAATGACAATGAGGCGGTTACCTCGTTCATCCTGACCAAGGCAAAAGAAGCCGGTTTTGCCAAGGTCTACCCGGTGGCCTCTATCAGCCACCACTCTGACGGGACGCGTCTTGCCGAGTTTGGCGAACTGAAAAAAGCCGGTGCGGCGGCCCTTTCCGATGACGGGCGGCCCGTGGAAAACAGTCAGCTCATGCGCCGGGCCCTGGAGTACAGCGCCAACTACGACCTGCTGCTCATCTCCCACTCAGAAGAGATGGCCTTAAGCGGCAACGGGGTGATGAATGAAGGAGCCTTTGCCACCCGTCTCGGTCTCCGCGGCATCCCCTCCATTGCCGAGGAAATCATGATCTATCGCGATCTGGCCCTGGCCGAATATATCAAGCGCCCCATCCATATTGCCCATATCTCCACCCGTGAATCCGTGGATCTCATCCGCCGGGCAAAAGGTAAGGGATCCCCGGTCACCGCTGAAACAGCCCCTCATTACTTCACCCTCACCGAAGAAGCTGTGGGCGACTACAACACCGCAGCCAAGATGAATCCGCCTTTGCGCAGCAAAGATGATCGGCTGGCCATCCAGGAAGGCCTGCAGGATGGCACCATCGATGTCATTGCCACTGACCATGCCCCCCATGCCAGGCAGGATAAAGAGGTGGAATTTGATCTGGCGGCCAACGGCATTATCGGCCTGGAGACCTCTGTCCCCCTGGCCCTGGCCCTGGTGCGTGACGAAATCATCACCCCTGCCAGAATGATTGAGCTGATGTCCGTCAATCCCTGCCGCATCCTTGGGGTGGAAGGCGGCTCCCTCAGCCCGGGAGCCTGCGCCGATATCACCCTTATCGATCCCCACCGCGTCTTCACCTATGAAGAAAAGGCTGTGGTCTCTAAAAGCAAGAACTCTCCCTTCCTCAACTGGTCCCTGCAGGGCAAGGCGGTGACCACCATCCTGGCCGGCAGGATAACTTACAGCGACCCCGACCCGGCATAAAAAAAGGCCTGCTGCCACATAGCATGTGGCAGCAGGCCTTACCTGTCTGAGCTCTCCTTGAAAAAGGGCTCTTTACTTTTCGTCCTCTTCCTCTTCCAGATCCCTCCGAAAGCCGCATTTTTTATCCGGGCAGCGCAGATGCTTGCCTTCCTTCTTGGTATTTTTCTCCAGCAGGTAGGGGGAACCGCACTCAGGGCAGGTCTCGGCCACGGGTTTGTCCCACAGGGCAAAGGTGCATTTCGGGTATTGATCGCAGCTGTAAAAAACCTTGCCCCGCTTGGAGACCTTCTTGATGATCTCCCCCGGGCACCCTTCTTCAGGGCATTTCACCCCGGTGCTCTCTGATTTGATGTTTTTACATTTCGGATAGGCCGAACAGGCCATAAACCGGCCGAAACGGCCATGCTTGTAGACCATGGGCTGGCCGCATTTATCACAAACCTCCCCGGTCTCCGCCAGCTCTTCCTTCGGCTTGGGAATAATGGTGCCATCCTTATCCTTGGTGAAATCACAGG
This sequence comes from Desulfurivibrionaceae bacterium, assembly GCA_031581485.1. GTDB lineage: Bacteria > Desulfobacterota > Desulfobulbia > Desulfobulbales > SURF-16 > BM506. Next base: position 19,848 of record JAVLBA010000028.1, read on the forward strand.
TATTTTTGCACTCCGGATAATTTTCACAGGCCAGAAATTCGCCCATGCGGCCCCACTTAATGACCATGGTACCGCCACACTTATCACATTTGATATCCGTGGGGGTGGCGGTGCGCTTGATCGACTTCATCTCCAGCTTGGCCGCTTCCAGGGTCTGCTGAAAAGGGCCATAAAAATCGCGCAGGATTTTCCGCCATTCCACCGAGCCCTCCTCCACCTTGTCAAGCTGCTCTTCCATGGAAGCGGTGAATTCAACATCCATGATGGCCGGGAAATGGGCCACCAGAAGATCATTGACCACGGCCCCCAGCTCCGTGGGCATGAACTTCCGGGCCTCCAGGGCAACATATTCCTTATCCTGGATAGTGGATAAGATGGCGGCATAGGTGGAAGGCCGACCAACGCCGTTATCCTCCAGGGCCTTCACCAGGGTGGCCTCTGTATAGCGGGGCGGCGGCTGGGTGAAATGCTGTTTATGCTCCAGGTCTTTGAGCTCCAGAAGATCGCCCTCTTCCACGGCAGGTAAAATGACATCATCGCCGCCATAGGAAGTTGCGCTGCTGCCGCCCTCGTCAACCGCCTCGGCATAGAGGGAGAGAAAACCGAGAAAGCGCATGATGGAGCCGGTGGTTTTGAACTGGTACTGTTTGGCCTCAATCAAAATGGTGGTCTGGTCAAAGAGGGCCGGAGTCATCTGGCTGGCCACAAACCGCTTCCAGATAAGGGTGTAGAGCTTGAGCATGTCTTTCTCAAGATAGGGCGCCACCTTGTCAGGGGTGAGGCTGACATCCGTGGGCCTGATCGCCTCATGGGCATCCTGGGCCGACTTGCTCCTCTTGTAGGTATTGGGCTTGGCCGGCAAAAAATCAGGGCCTATCTCCGCCTGAATATGATCACGCACTTGAGCCAGGGCCTCATCATTGATCCTGGTGGAATCAGTACGCATATAGGTGATAAGACCGGTGGGGCCATCGGCGCCCACCTCGATCCCCTCATAGAGGCGCTGGGCCAGGGTCATGGTCTTTTTGGCGGAAAAACGCAATTTCCGGTTGGCGTCCATCTGCATGGAACTGGTGATAAAGGGGGGGCTGGCAAAACGCCTCTTCTCCTTACGGGTGACCTTGCTGACCACAAAATCAGCCCCTTTCAGATCAGCAACAAGAGCGCCGGCCTGCTTTTCGTCCTTGATGCGGCCGGCGTCTTTATCCACCTTTGTTTTACCGATCCGATCAAGCTGAGCAGCAAAGGGAGGGGGGACATTCTTCTGCAGGGTGGCAGCCACAGACCAATACTCCACCGCCTCAAAGGCCTTGATGGCTTCTTCCCGTTCACACACCATGCGCACGGCCACGGACTGGACACGGCCGGCGCTGAGCCCGCGCCTCACCTTGTCCCAGAGCAGCGGCGAAATCTGATAGCCCACCAACCGATCCAGAATACGGCGGGCCTGCTGGGCCTCAAACTTATGCTGATCAATCTCTGAGGCCTGCTCAAGGGCCTTGAGAATGGCCTTCTTGGTCAATTCATGAAACAAGACCCGATGAATGGGTTTTTTGATCTTCTGCAGGGATTGGGCAATATGCCAGGCAATGGCCTCTCCTTCGCGGTCAGGATCAGGTGCCAGATATATCTCATCCACATTCTTGGCAGCACTCTGCAGGTCACTGATCACCTTATTCTTGCCCCGGATGGTCACATATTCGGGCTGGAAATCATTCTCAATATCCACCCCCAGGGTCTTGACGGGCAAATCGCGGATATGGCCCACCGAGGCCTTGACATCAAAGGCCTTGCCCAGATAACGCTGCAGGGTACGCGCCTTGGCAGGCGATTCCACTATGATCAATGATTTGGACATATATAACAGCCGGGGTTAGATGATTTGGGCGGAAGAAATTTTCTGATAGTGATTGCCGGAGAGGGATTCAATAAGGCCTTTAAGTTCAAGGAGCAGAAGAAGTTCCGCCACTTTGTCCGGGGCCATGTGCGAGTTCTGGATCAATTCGTCTATGTTTTGCGGATATACGTCTAGCCATCCATACAGCCTTTCCTCCTCCGGAGTCAAGGCAGTTCCTGATCTTTTTTTGTCGGGCCGGTCCTCTCTCGCCTCCGGCTCCCCGCGCAGACCAAGCTCCTGGAAAATATCATCCACGCTCTGTACCAGAGTGGCTCCTTCCTGCAAAAGTCGATGTACCCCGCAGCTTTTCATGGAATCGATACGCCCGGGAATGGCAAAGACATCACGCCCCTGCTCCAGGGCCAAGCGCGCCGTAATCAAAGAACCTGACTGGTGGGCAGCCTCCACCACCACCACCCCCTGGGAGACCCCGCTGATAATGCGGTTGCGGGACGGAAAGCGAAAGGCCTCAGGTATGGTGCCGAAGGGATATTCGGAAACCAGGGCCCCCTGGCCGGCGATCTCCTGATAGAGCTGCCGGTGCTGTCTGGGATAGACCACATCAAGACCACAGCCTAAAACCCCGATGGTCTTGCCGCCGGCCAGGGCGCCGGCGTGGGCCGCCGCATCAATGCCGAGGGCAACCCCGCTCACCACCGTGACATCACTAGCGGCCAGACGCTGGGCCATATCGGCGGCTATCCTTTTGCCGTAGACCGTGGCGGCCCGAGAACCCACCATGGCCACGCAGGTGGTTGCCAGAAGCTCGACATCACCCTGCACATAGAGAAGGAGCGGCGGACTATATATATGACGGAGGAGTTCCGGATAGCGGGGATCATTGAAGGTAAGAATGGTGACCTGCTCCTGATCCGCCTTCTGCAGTTCACGATCAGCCGCGCGCCTCAGGGCAGGGGCATCGATACCCTGAACCAGCTTTTTGCCGATGCCGGGAACCTGGTAGAGATCGCGGGCCGAGGCCTCCAGCACCGCCGCCGGCTCCCCATAGACGGCCAGCAGCCTGGCCATGAGAACATTTCCCAGACCTGGAATCAGGGTGAGGCTGAGCCAGTCACGGAGTGGAGTCATGATAAACTCACGCTAAAGAGGAGGCAGCAAAGGGGTGAGAGAGGCACAACAACACCGCAAAAAAGGCAGATATCCCTAAAAAGAGGAGGGGAGCCATCCTCAATCAAGGTATCGCCAGGCCAGGGAAGAGTTCAGGGACAGACGGATCAGCGCTGGCCGGGGAGCGCTGATCGCCCGAGATTAATCATCACTCACAAAACTTTCCAGCTGCTTTTTGCGGTTGGGGTGTTTCAGTTTTTTCAAGGCCTTGGCCTCAATCTGCCTGATGCGCTCCCTGGTCACCGAGAAACTTTTTCCCACCTCCTCCAAGGTGAGATCAACCTCATTATCGATACCGAAACGCATGCGCAAAACCCGTTCTTCCCGGGGGGTCAGGGTGCCGAGAACCTTGTTGAGATTTTGGCGGAGATTATCCTTGATGGTGGCTTCGTGCGGGGAAACCGCATCAGCATCTTCTATGAAATCAGTCAGATAACTGTCTTCACCACTGCCGATGGGGGTATCCAGGGAAATGGGTTCCTTGGAGATGCGGAGAATATTGCGGACCTTTTCCAAATCCACCTCCAGCTTCTGGGCCATCTCTTCCGGGGTGGGCTCCCGACCGATCTCCCGGACAAATTCCTTGGAACCCTTGAGAAGACGGTTGATGGTGTCAATCATGTGCACAGGAATACGGATGGTCCGACCCTGGTCGGCAATGGCCCGATTAATGGCCTGCCGTATCCACCAGGTGGCATAGGTGCTGAACTTATAGCCCCGGCGGTACTCGAATTTCTCCACCGCCTTCATGAGGCCGATATTGCCCTCCTGGATGAGGTCAAGGAGCTGCAATCCCCGGTTGGCATATTTTTTGGCAACACTGACCACCAGACGCAGATTGGCGCGGGTGAGTTCCTGCTTTGCCACTCTGCCGACATCACGGCCCTTGGCGATGAGAATCACCACCTTGCCCAGGGTTTCCCGGTCAATGCCGTGCATCTCCTCAAGATTGCGGGCCAGGAGTTCATATTTTGGATTATCCGGCTCCTGCTGCAGCTTGGTGAGGACCAGATCAAACTGCTTGCTCATCTTATTGAAGGAGGAGAGCAGATCCTCGACAAATTTATAATGGAGCCGGTCTTTTTTAAAGAGATCAACAATGGCAAGGGTAATACGATCGATGCGCACCAGGGTCCGCACCATTTTCTGGGGCTCAGCATCAGGTAAAAGGATATCCCCCCTCAGGGCGGCCCGCTCCAGCTCAAGCCTTTCCGCCTCGCTGATCTTCCATAAAAATTTTTCCCGCGCCTGCAGCAGGGCCTCCTCATCGCTTTCACTCTCATCAAGGCCCCGGAGGATATCACTCACCACCTTGCCCTCTTCGATCATCTGCCGAAACACTTGCAGTTTCTTGATGGTCATGGGCAGAGAAAAAAGGGCCCGCTGCACTTGGCGATCCCCCTTTTCAATGCGTTTGGCAATGGCGGTCTCATCCACGGAACTGAGGAGCGGCACCGCGCCCATCTCCCGCAGATAGGCCTTGACAGGATCAAGGCCAGCCCCCAACTCCTCATCACTCACCAGATCGTTCTGTTTCCGGCTGAGCCGGCCGTCTCTCTCGTCCAGATCAAGAGGATGGTCTACGTCGTCCACAGCATCGATATAATCACCTCTCTCATTGCTCTCCGCATTTTGGTCATCGAACTCCACCGCCAAATCAGATTCACCGCGTGAGACATGACCTTTTTTGGCGGCCCTCAGCCTTCTTTTCGTTACCGTGCTTCTCTCCATGTCTGTTCTTTTCAATTTCCCTTCTCTGTTGGGGGATTACCGAACGGCCTCTGTGAGGGGCAAAAGAGGCGGAAACGGCCCCAACAATTGATGATGATTGGTAGTAAACATCTCTTCGGGCAATCCTCTTTGCAGACCAGTAGCAAATAGCATATTAAGTTATCAATGCTTCGTCCAATTTTTTTTTCATTTCAATGAGTTCCATGAGACGTATCGGGTTGTTTTCATGCTGAACCTGCTGAATCTCGGCAATCAACCTCTCTTTCTTTTTCAGCAGGGTAAATCGTGCCAGCCAGGCCACCATTTCCCGGCCGGTCTGTTCAGCCTTTTCCGGCAGGCACGAGGGCGCAGCAACCAGCATTTCGGCAACAACATGCTTCAGGGGCCCCTCAAGCTGGGCCAGCAACATTTCCGGCTGGAAATTGTCGGCAGCAAACCGCTTCATCATCTCAATAATCTCCTGGGCCGCATTGCCGGCAAAAAAATCATCAACCCCGGCTTCGACAAATTGGGGCAGATACTCCGGATAGACAATGAGAAACTCCAGAAAACGGCGGTGGCCGCTGGTGAGCGGACTCACTGTCCGGGCCGCAGGCTGAACCGGCTCTTCTTGGCCGCTGGAGCGAAAATGGCCGGCAACCTCCTTGGGATCAAGCCCGAGCTTCTCGCTGAAATGGGCAATAAAAACGGAACGCTGGAGCTGATCGTTGCCAATAGCCGTAATAAGGGGCTGCAACTGGCGGATAATTTTCCCTTTGCCCTCGATACCCAGCCCATACTCCTCGACAAAGCGGCCAAAGATGAAATCAGGGAGGCTGTAGGCCCGGGCCAGCAGGTCCTCAAGGGCCACCTTGCCCTCATCCCGCAAAAAGGTATCCGGGTCATGTCCCTCCGGCAGAATGGCCACCTTGCCCACCAGCTGTTCGGTGAGGAAAAAAGGGACGCTGCGCAGGGCAGCCTTCATTCCCGCCTGGTCACCATCAAAAAGCAGCACTACTTCAGGCACATATTTTTTCAGGAGCCGGACATGCTGCAGGGTCAAGGCAGTGCCCAGAGGGGCCGCCGCATTGTCGACACCCGCCGCCACCATGGTAAGCAGATCGAAATTACCCTCGACCAGGACACAGCGTTTGCTTTCCTGCAGGGCCTTTTTGGTCTGGTAGAGACCAAAAAGGGTTCTGCCCTTGTCAAAAACAGGGGTTTCCGGGGTATTTAAATATTTGGGCTGCCCTTCGCCAAGAATCCGGCCGCCAAAGCCGGTAACCTCACCGGCCATGGAAAAAATGGGGCAGAGAATGCGCTTCCGGAAACGGTCATAAAAGCCCTGGCGCTCCTTGGCCACCAGCAGGCCGGCCTCAACAGCGGTTGCCGGATCGATATTTTTGGCTGTCAGGTGTTTTACCAGGAAATCCCAGCTGTCCGGGGCATAGCCCAGCCGAAAGGAATCGATAATGGCGGCAGGAATGCGCCGTGCCTCCAGATAGCGGCGGGCCGGCTCAGCGGCCGGATTGTTGACCAGAAAGTCATGGTAGAGGGCAGTGGCCATCTCATTGACGGCAAAAAGCTGACGCCGCTTTTCCACCCGGGCCTTTTCCGCCGGACTCAGCTCCCTCTCCTCCATGGCAATACCATAGCGCTGACCCAAATCCTTTACCGCCTCAAGAAAGGGGAGGGAATGATACTTCATGACAAAGGAAATCACGTCACCGCTTTCCTTGCAGCCAAAACAGTGGAAAAATCCTCGCTCCTGATTTACCGAAAAGGAGGGGGTTTTTTCCGAATGAAAAGGGCAGAGGCCAAGATAGCGGCCTCCTCTTTTCTGGAGGGGGACATGGTCGCTGATCACCTCAACAATATCAGCGGTATCCTTAACCAGTTGCGCTACATTGTCGTGGATCATGGTCATGGGGGTGCAGGCTCCTTAAAAAGACAAAAAACAGGGGGTAAAGATAGCATAAAAAAACAGGGCGGGGAAGAACCTTTCCCGGGCCGCCAGAGAACAACCATCACGCAATATCAAGAAGTTAGTGGAAACCAGCTGTCCGGACTGGAATAAATAGTCCGAAATCATTGTCATTATTTTAAAAAACATTGCCCCCGCCTCTAGGCCCTGGGTATAGTTGACCCCTACCTCAGCCTCAGGATGAACCTTATGGACAGCGATATTACTGATTTTTTGAACCTGGAGATCAAGCGAGAGCTTGCCGACCGCTATTTCAGCTTCCGGAAACTTATTGAGGAGGACAGCAGGTCCCTCAATGAAGATATTGGCTCTTTTCTGCTCATTGAGCAAAAGGTGGCCATGGATCTGACCCGGATCTACATCCTCCTCTACGATCCGGATCTTATCTGGGAATTCATCTCTTTATCAGGCCTGGAACATGATTTTTTCCTGGACATGTACGTCAGGGAATCACCCACTATTCAGGCCAGACTCTTTAAAGATGTAAAGGTCCGGGGCCTTACCCGCAGCGGCCGTTTCAGCAAGATGCTTTTGGCCTGCTATGATGACCTGGTGGCCCATGTTGACGACTTCCGGGAACATTATGCCCAGCTCGCCAAGAGCCACGCCCTCCTGGCGGAGGAGATAGATCTTTTTTACCGGAAAAATGATATCAGCTCCATTATGGGCTTTTTGCGCGGCATGAACGCCGGCCCCGGGGTGGGGGGCAAGCTTGAAGGGGCCATCACCAGCGGCTTTAACGAGTCCATGGATGAAAAGATGCGCATCCGCCCCCCTCAGCCCCTGGAAAAAAGTCTCACCCTGATGCCGCCGCTGGTCCCCTCCGGGCAGATAAAAAAAGAACTCAAAAAACTTGCCGCCGCCGCCCTGCCCCTGCACCCTCAAAACTTCCCTCAATAAGGAAGCGGCAGCAGAACCATGGCAACAACCTACACCACCCTCACCCTTTCCCTTATCGCCCTGGCCGGCGGCCTGGGGCTGCTCATTGCCGGCGGCGAGATGCTGGTCTCGGGTGCCATCAGACTGGCGGCCAGGATGGACATGAAGCCGCTGCTCATCGGCCTCACCGTGGTGGCCTTTGGCACCTCCATGCCGGAATTCTTTGTCAGCCTGGCGGCAAACAGCAAGGGACATCCCGACATCATGCTGGGCAATGTGGTGGGCTCAAATATTGCCAATATCGGCCTCATTCTGGCCCTCTCGGCCCTGCTCCGCCCTCTTTTCGTTCATTACAGCCGGCTGCGCCTGGAGTTATGGGCCATGCTGGGGGCCAGCTGCCTCTTTGCCGGCATCGCCTTGTTCGGCTCTTTCAGCCGCCTCACCGGCCTTCTCTTCATCGCCCTCCTCATCTGGTATACCTGTTTTGCCTATCGCCATCCGGCCAGCAAGGCGGAACCCCTTGAAGAGGAAAGCGCCTCCTATTTTTCAATTATCCTGCTGTGCAGCCTGGGCCTTGTCACCCTGGCCCTGGGTTCTGATCTCTTCATCCGCGGCGCCGTGGATGTGGCCCTTTATTTCGGCATTTCCGACCTCATCATCGGCCTGACCATGGCCGCAGTGGGCACCTCTCTGCCTGAGCTTGCCTCCTGCATTTCAGCCATCCGCCGCCAGCATACCGATCTCCTGGTGGGCAATATCATCGGCTCCAACCTCTTCAACCTGCTCATGGTTCTGGGCGGCACGGCCCTTGTCTATCCCTTTGCCATCCCGGCTGACCTCCTCAAGAGAGATCTCCCTGTGATGATTGGCTTTGCATTGATATTGCTGATTTCCATCATCACCAAACACCAGGTATCCCGCCTTGCCGGCTTTTTACTGCTGGCGGTCTATGGTATCTATATGTATAGCCTTATTTAACCCTTTCCCCTCCGCAGAGTTCGGCACCACAAAATGAAAAACAGATATAACAGCCAAGAGGCCCTGGAATATATTGAACGCTACCCCCAATTCCCGCCTGAAATGGGGCTGCGGGTCTACACCTCCCGGCTCCTGGGCCAGGAGGAGGACCTGGTCCTCCACGGCGGCGGCAACACCTCGGCCAAGGCCATGATGACCAATATCCTCGGCGAAGAAGAGCGGCTTATCTTTGTCAAGGGCAGCGGCTGGGACTTGGGCGACATGGAACCAGCCGGCCTGCCGGGCCTGCGACTGGAGCCCCTCTGCAGGCTCAGGGAATTGTCCGCCCTGAGCGATGAGGAGATGGTCAATCAGTTCCGCACCAACCTGGTGGACGCCGCCGCCCCCAATCCCTCCATCGAAACCCTGGTCCACGCCTTTCTGCCCCACGCCTTTATCGACCACACCCATGCCGATGCCATCGTCACCCTCACCAATCAGCCCCATGCCGAAGAACTGCTGCAGGCCGCCCTGGGTGACAAGGTGGGCATCCTGCCCTTTATCATGCCCGGCTTTCCCCTGGCCAAGGCGGTGATTGACCTCTATGAGTCACAACCGGAGATGGAATGCCTTATCCTGCGCCACCACGGCATCTTCACCTTTGCCAACGATGCCCGCACCGCCTACGAACGCATGATCCACTATGTGACCCGGGCGGAAAATTTCATCGCCGCCAAAATCAGGGAAAAGCCTCTGCCGCCGGCCATAGAGGTGCAACGGCCGGACACCGACATCATCCTGCCTCTTCTGCGGGGGGCCCTCAGCTTCACGGAGGCCAGCGGCTTTCAGCGCTGCTTTCACCTCCATATCCGCAGCAGCAAAGAGATCCTCAGCGCCATCAACAGGCCTGATTGCCGCAAACTTTACGGAGGAGGCGTCCTCACCCCTGACCATGTGATCCGCACCAAGAACTATCCCCTTTTCCTTGATTTCAGCAAGTGCCAGGGGGCGGCAGAGGTGGCAGCCCACATCACGGCGGAGATGGCCGCCTATGTGGCCGCCTACAAGGCCTATTTCAGCAAACACGCTGCCGCCCTGGGGGAAGCACGGATCCAGCTCGATCCCATGCCCCGGGTCATGGTGGTGCAGGGGCTGGGTCTGATCACCGCGGGCAAGACCCCCAAGGAGGCCGGGATCTGTGCGGATATCAGCGAACACACCCTGAAGGCGAAAATGGCCGGCGCCAGCGTGGGCCGCTTTCAGGAGCTTGACCCGGCCGCGGTTTTTGCCATGGAATATTGGGCCCTGGAGCAGAGCAAGCTGGGCCGGAAAAGCCCCCTGGCCCTGGAAGGAAAAATCGCCCTGGTCACCGGCGGCGGCGGCGCCATTGCCATGGGCATCAGCCGCAAGCTCCTTGAGGCCGGGGCCCGGGTCTTTCTCTCTGATATTGATGAGAAGCGGCTGCAGATCGTCCATACCGCCCTGGCCAGCCGTTATGGCACCATGGTCCGCCCCCTTATTATGGATGTCGCGGATCCCGGCTCCGTGCGCCGGGCCTACAGCACCCTTCTGCTTGAGGCCGGCGGCCTGGATATTCTGGTCCCCAATGCCGGCATCGCCCATGTGGCCGCCCTGGAAGATCTTGATTCGGCAATTTTTCACAAGGTCCTTGATGTCAACCTCTGCGGTGTCTTTGAGGTGATCAAGGCGGCCATCCCTCTTTTTCGGCGACAAAACACGGGCGGCAATGTTATTATCAACAGTTCAAAAAACGTCTTTGCGCCCGGTGCCTCCTTCGGGGCCTATTCCGCCTCCAAGGCCGGGGCCCACCAGATCGGCAAGATAGCCGCCCTGGAACTGGCGGAGCTGGGGGTGCGGGTCAACATGATCAATGCGGATGCCATCTTTGATGACGGCCCGGTCTCCTCAGGACTCTGGGATGTGGTGGGACCGGAGCGCATGAAGTCACGAAACCTTGATCCCCAGGGACTGAAAGAGTATTATCGGCAGCGCAACTTATTAAAAACAGAGGTCTTGGCCGATCATGTGGGTAATGGCGTGGTCTTTTTTGCCAGCAACCAGACCCCCACCACCGGCGCCACCCTCCCCATTGACGGCGGCATCATGGCCGCCTTTCCCAGGTAAAAGAACATGGCACAGATACGATCCACAATGGAAATGGTTCTTGAACGGGCCGCCCGCCTCGAGGCGGAGACCCAAGGCACAGTGAGCCTGAGCACAGAAGAAAAGAGTCGGGAGGGCATGCGCCTTGCTGCTCAATATTTGCGGGGCGAAGACGTGGATCTGGCGGCCTTGCTCACCAAACCGCCGGCGGAGAAGGCCCTGCTGGTGCAGGGTGCTCTCAGCGCCCTGCTGCGCAATATCACTCTCCCCAGGGAAGAGGAGGACCGGGCCGGGGCCGACAAGGCCATGCAGGGCATGCTGCAACTGGGCCAGGAGCCGCAAATGCAGGCTGTTCTTGTGGAAATGAAAAAGCTCCTGGATCACTATCTCCAGCACAAAACAGATCTCCGCGGCCAGCTTGAACAGCAATTCGCCCAGCAGATAGAGATGCTTGAGCAATCCATGGCTCAAAAAACCGGCGGCCAGGTCAAGCTGGAACCTTCCCAGCATCCCAAATTTGCCGAGGAATGGCAGAAGGTGATGGTGCAACTGAACGAACAGTACGGCAATGCCCTGGATCAGCAAAAGGCCTATATCCAGGAACTCCTCACCAGCTGATGGCCCTGCTGACCCTGCAAAGAGAATCTGCCGCCTCTTCCTGGCCGAACCTAGAAGAGAAGCTGGCCGACTGGGGTGCTGAACTGGCCCTGGTGGAGCAGAGCCAAGAGAGCCGTACCTATCAAGGCGAGCTGGCCCCTCAGGGCCAGCTCCTACCTATCCTCATGGAACTGCAGGACCTCCTGGCCGGCCAGGAGGTCCATTTCTTCCTTGACCTGAAATCATGACCCCTTCTCCCCTGACCCAGCTCAAATCAAGGCTGCGCCGCCGCCATCTTGACGCCATCTTGATCAGCCAGCCTCATAACCGCCGCTTTTTAAGCGGCTTCAGTGCCCTGGATCACGGCATTGAAGAATCGGCCGGCCTGCTTCTCATCCCCAGGAAGGGCCACCCCCTGCTGCTCACCGATTCCCGCTTTGAGCTGGTGGCCGGCCAGGATGCCCCTGATTTTGAAGTCGTGGTTTACCGCCACGGCGTGGTGGACCTGCTCAAGAAACTCTTTAGCCGTCTCCAGATACAAAGGTGCGCCTTTGAGAGCCATTACACCCTGCACTCCACCGCGCAAAAACTGCAGGAGATGGCACGGGCCCAGGGCGTCGCCCTTGTCCCGGTAACGGATCTGGTGGAAAAGATGCGCCTCTGCAAGAGCAGGCAAGAACTGGAGAAGATCAGCCAGGCCGTGCTCTTAAACGAAGAGATCTTCCAAGAAACCTACCGCCGGCTGCGGCCGGGCATGACCGAAATCGAGGTGGCCCTGCAGATTGAAAACCGCATGCGCCGCCAGGGAGCGGACCGCCCCAGCTTTGAGACCATTGTGGCGGCCGGCCCCAACGGGGCCAGGCCCCATGCGGTGCCCACCTCCCGACCCCTTAAAGAAGGGGAGCCCGTGGTTATTGATATGGGCCTTATCCTGGATGGCTATTGCTCTGACATGACCCGCACCGTGGTGCTGGGCACTCTTGATCCCCAGACCAAGGAGATCATCCGTCTGGTGCGCCGGGCCCAACTGGCCGGCATGGCAGCACTCCAGGCCGGGGTTACCGGCAGGCAGGTGGACAGGGCGGCGCGGGCGATAATCAGAGAGGGCGGGTATGGCGACAAATTCGGCCATGGCCTGGGCCACGGCGTGGGTCTGGCCGTGCATGAGGCCCCGGGTCTCAGCCCACGCGCCACCAAGAAACTGCAGGCAGGCATGGTGGTCACCGTGGAGCCCGGCATCTATATAGAGG
>JAVLBA010000029.1:0-31890 GCA_031581485.1 Desulfurivibrionaceae bacterium
CTGTTCGGATATTTATGGACCAGATTGGTCACCGGGCTCAGATTCTCTTCGGCCAGGGGGTCGTTCATGCAGACCTGGTCGTCAAGCTCCCGGGCCTGGGCCACGGCCTGAAGCCAGAGGGGGTCGCCCTTTTCCTTGATCAGACTCAGATAGTAGGGATTGACCCGCATGGGATAGAGATCAATGACCGCGGCAGACTCCGGCATGGCGGGCTGCAGGTGGCTGGGGAGATCAAGGGGCGAGGTGATCGCCTGGTTCAGGATTTTTTGCCAAGAGGCCATAGGTTGCCGCGGCTCAGAAACGCAGGCTCAGTCCGGCCCGGAAGGTCTTGTCCAGGGTCCGATCACCGTGATCTTCAAATTCCGCCTCGATCTCGGTCAGGGTGACAAAAACAGTGGCCCGGGGCGCTATTGCAAAGGCTGCTGATATCTCAACGTCCCAGAGCTTTTCCCCGTCCATGGCGGTAAATATCTGAGGGCAGTAAAAGAGGCTGCCGCTGAAACTGGCCCTGGGCAGGGCCGGCGGCACAAAACGGATCAGGCCACCAAGACCGCCGGTGGCGATCTTGTCATCTTCAGGCCGGGAATTGACATAATAGCCTCGAACCCCGGCCCCTATTTCCAGGCCGGTACCCACAATGGGTCCGAGGACAGCAAAGGAGGCCGAAACCAGCTCTGTATCTTTGCGGTCATTATAAAGACCGCGGATCCCCACCACAGACCGGCCTTGGTCATAATCGGCGATCTGCTGCTGTAAGGCGAGCTGGGCGCTTTTATTGTTGAAGCTGATTGCCAGTTCCGCGGCCTGGGCAGAAGCGGCACCCCCAATCAGAAAGGCGCTGGCTAAAAAGAGTTTTTTTATCATTTTTTTCCGGATTTTTAAGAAGGAGATCAAGAAATGAACAGGGTCAGGTGGAACAAGGATGAGGTCAGCTCTCGCCTTGAAAAAAATATGCCATATAAGCTGGGGGATGGCAAGGAGGTTTGAGTGGCCGGCAAGGATGGCTGGCCTCTGATCTTGTCCGCCCAGTACGGCAAGACCGCCCGCAACACAAAAAAGTCCCGTCCACCTGGCGGTGGACGGGACTGGCGTAAAAAGATGCCTGTATGAAATCTTACAGAGGCGCCTTATTCTTGGTAAGAAGTCTTAAATTCAAGGCCCTCCCTTGTTTTGGGATCATAAAGACCTTTGTTTGCTGCCTCTTCAAGCCAATCCTGACGTAAGGTATTGAGAAATTCCATCTTCTCGTCAACCAGTTTCTGGAAAGGGAGGCCGATGAGCTCTTGGGCCTTTTCCTTGGTGGAAAAATCAGGGGCCACATAATCGACAGCATTGTAGTTTGCCAGAACAGTGCGCAACTTGATGCGGGCATCCTGGCCTTTGTTGATGGCAGAGCCCAGAATCCTCAGGGTCTCTTCCGGGGCGTGGAAGAAGGAGCCGTGGCTGGCAATGGAATAGTCCCAGCGCCACTGGGCATGCCTGATATCCTGCAGGATGGCCTTCATTTCCTCCTCGGTGGCACCAAGCTCCCAGGCCTTGCCTGCTTCCAGGTGGGCCTTGCCGATGACATCCATTGCTATTTTGGACAGTTCATCCTTACGCTCCAGCTTCCTGGCAACACTGGCCCGCAGGGTCTTTTCGTCGCCGTGGCAATTAAGACAGGTATTGGCGATGTTATCTAAGGGGCTTCCCACATTATGGGAAGAATATTTGACCCCACCTTCCCGCACATAGGGCATATGGCAGTCGGCACAGGAGACGTCGTTCAAGGCGTGGGTGCCGGTCATGTAAAGCTCATAGCCGGGATGCTGGGCCTTGAGCATGGGGGTCTTGCTGACTTTGTGGGTCCAGTCGGCAAAATTGATCTCATCATAATATGCTTCCATGTCTTCAACCGCAAAGCCGTTTTGCCACGGGAAGGTTACCACCTTGGCCACCTTTTCGACGCCGTTTTTATCCGTCCAATCCGTGGGCTTGAAGTAATATTCGGCATGGCACTGGGCGCAGACCAGGGTGCGCAACTCCTGGTGCGTTGCGTCAGCGAGCTTGAGGCTGCCTTCCGCCTCCAGGGCCCTTCCCAGATGGGGTCTGGAAACGGTGAGCCGCATGGTCTCATTGTCGTGGCAGTCGGCACAGCCCACCGGATTGACGATCTCGCTGCCGAACCGGGCCCATTTGCCGGTGAAAAAATCCAGTTCGCCGATTTCTTCCATCAGCCTGGGTACATCCGGTGATTTACAGGTCCAGCAGGCCGTGGGCATGGGGCCGGATTTACTGTTTTCCGGAGCGCCGGTGCGGAGGGTGTTTATATTATCCTCCAGCATATAGGCATGGCCGCGGGGGGCATTGTAGTCCTTGGCAAAGCCATAGCCGGCCCACAGCACCACCAGGGCGGGATTTTTTTCCAGCATGTCGTCAATCTTGTCACTTTTCTTGGTCATCACATAGGAGTCATATTGGCGCGGAAAATGTTTTCCCCATTCGGCACTGATTGTTTCCAGGCGTTTAATCTTGGGGACGTCATTGATGGTCTTTTGCACCGCCTTGTTCTCGTTTATGGACAGGGCCAGCAAAAATAAAGGAACAATGACAACCACTGATCCGATTGTTACCAGTACAGATTTCTTCATTTTTTCTTCTCTCCTTGCGGTGGCTTATAATTCCTTCACTCCGATATTGTCAGGAGTAGCAGTGAGGTTGGTGATGATGCCATGGGGCACGTCCCTGTGGCATTCCCAGCACCTTCTGGCGATGACGGGGTCGCTGTCTGAGGCCTGGTATAAAGCACTGTTGGTTTCTATTTGTGAAACCATTTGCTGGTGGCACATGATGCAGTTGGCCTGAATCCGGTCGGCCGCGTTTTCGGTTGCCCTGATGTTGAGGCCGTAGGTGTGAAACGTCATGGCCACGGAGTGTTTGAAGCCGTCTCGGGTCTTGGCAACCATTTTGTTGATAAAAGAGTCCCTGGGCAGATGGCATTCCACGCAGGTAGCTCGATTCCGGTGGGAACTGTGCTGCCAGGTTGCGTAATGGGTGTTCATGGTGTGGCAGTTGATACATACTTTCGGGTCGCTGGAAAGATACGATATCATGTTGGATGCCTTCACCACATAGGCAAAGAGTCCAACCGCCACCACAACACTCAAAATTGCAACGTATTTCATTGCATTGCCTGTTTCCATGCTCAGCCTTCCTCGTTGATGTTCTCCACTATGCCTCGTCTCCTTTTGTCACTTCTTTCCCTGTTCATTTTTCCTCCCTGGTTTCTTTCTTTAACACGAAAGTATCTGCCCAAATGGTCAGGACTTTCTTGCCATGTCCTCCGGACGGAGTCATCATGGAGAGATGGTTATTGTTAATCCTGACAAATCACGGTTTCTCCTGTCAAGTCTGCAGAGGACACGGAGGTGTCGCTGCGCTCTTTGCAGGAGAGAAGGGCACCAGGCAATTTGGTGCACTCCGGCCGTTTATCTGAAACTATAGCAACGACTATGCCGGGCCGGGCAGACTTCTCCACGCCAAGGAAAGAAAGTAATTAACATATTGAAATTATTAATTTTATTTTTGCGGAGAGGTGGCGTTTCAGCAGGGGAGAAGGTGGGGGAGGGGCGTAGCCGTAACCATAGGGTTACTTTAATCTTCCGTTGCTGTTACCTTATGGTAGCAGTCAGGCGGCATCATGAGAACAAAGGCGCCTTGGTGCCTGCAGGGCCATGCCCTCCTCGGTGGCTGCTTCCCTGGATCACTTTGCCAAGAAGAAGCTTGTTCTTTGGGGCGGGATACGTATAGTGAAACCATGCGGGTATGTCCTTTAGTGTACCCCTATAAAGAGCGGGGCAGCTGCGCGCTGCTCTTTAAGGAGCATTCGTTTCCCTCTTGACCGGCCATTTTATGCCGGCTTATTATTTATTATGGTACCCACCTATCTGCAACTTCATGCCACCGGTGAACTACGGCGGCGGGCCGAACAGGCCCATGGGCTGCTGGCCTGCTGTATGCTCTGTCCCAGGCGCTGTCAGGTCAACCGCCTGGCCGGGGAAACAGGTTTCTGCAAGAGCGGGGCGCGGGCCAGGGTGGCGAGCTATGAACCCCATTTCGGGGAAGAAGCACCCCTTTCCGGGGTGGCGGGCTCCGGCACCATCTTTTTCAGCCACTGCAATCTGCGCTGTGTTTTCTGCCAAAATGCCGAGATCAGCCACAACGGGGCAGGGGTGGAGGTGAAGAGCAGTCAGCTGGCGGCCATGATGATCAGCCTCCAGAAACAGGGGTGTCATAATATCAATCTGGTCACCCCCACCCATTTTATTCCCCAGATCCTGGCCGCCCTGGTCCTGGCCTGTGAGCGGGGCCTCAATATCCCCCTGGTCTATAATTCCAGCGGCTATGAGAGGGTGGATTCCTTGCGTCTTCTGGAAGATGTGGTGGATATCTATCTCCCTGATTTCAAGTTCAGCAACCCTGATTCCGCCAAGAAATTGTGCCGGGCCGCCGACTATCCTGATGTGGCCAGGCAGGCCATTGCCGAGATGTTCCGTCAGGTGGGGGACCTGGAGCTGGACAGCCAGGGCCTGGCCCGTCGGGGGCTGCTGGTGCGCCATCTGGTCATGCCGGGCGGCCTTGCTGAAGCGGCGGAAATCTTCGCCTTTCTGGCCGCTCTTTCCCCCCAGACCTATCTCAATGTTATGGGCCAGTATCACCCCTGTTTTCAGGCGGCTGCGTATCCTCCTCTGGATAAGCCTCTGGCGCCCTCCTATTTTTCCCGGGCCAGGCAGCTGGCCCGGGAAAAGGGGCTGCATCGTCTGGAGGAGGACAACATGGAACGCCTTCTGGCCAGGATCCTGGCGGAGAGATAAGGCGCGGTAGCTGGCCGCCTCTTCCCCTCTTTTTGCCTGGAAAGCTCTTCCCAAAAGCGGGCAGCTGTTTTAAGGTGTATGTCCCTGTTAATAGCTGGCAGATGCCTTAGGGAGTGTGCATGCAAGGAGTAAGACGTTTTTGCGGGACCTCAGTGGGCCGCAAGTACATCATGGCCATCACCGGTTGCGGGCTCTCCCTTTTTCTGGTGTTCCACCTGCTGGGCACGAGTTCCATCTTCTTTGGGGCCGTGGCCTTTAACCGCTATGCCGCCTATCTCCACGCCCTGGGGCCGTGGCTCACCGTTTTTGAAGCGGCCCTTTTTCTGTTGTTTCTGGTCCATATCGGTTTCGGCACCACCCTCTTTATGCGCAATCACCTGGCCCGCCCCCTGCGCTACCAGGTGAACCGTTCTGCCGGCGGCCGCACCCCGGGTTCCCGCACCATGTTTTTTTCCGGCCTGATCATTCTGGCCCTGCTGCTCTTTCATCTGGTCACCGTCCATTTTGTCACCCTGCACGGGCCGATCAGCGTCCTGCTGCGCCATGAGTTTGGCCGCCTGCCGGTGGTCTTTTTTTATGTGGCCGGCCTGGCCGCCCTTGGTCTCCATCTCAGCCACGGGCTGTGGAGTCTCTGGCAGAGCCTGGGAATCAGTCATCCCCTCTACGACCTGTCCCTGGAACGGGGTGCCCTGCTGGCGGCCCTGGTCATTGCCGGCACCTTTATGATGATGCCGATTCTGGGGCTGTTGTGGGATGGCTTTTTGCGCTGAGAGCCTGAAAATTCTATGATTAATATTAATCCCAGCCTGGACTTTGTCGATGCTGCTTGACGCCAAAATACCCCCCGGCAATCTGGCCCATAAATGGCAAGAGCATTGCTTTGCCGCCAGGCTGGTCAACCCTGCCAACCGGCGCAAATATACCATTATCGTAGTGGGTTCCGGTCTGGCCGGGGCCTCGGCCGCCGCCACCCTGGCGGAGCAGGGCTATAACGTCATCTGTTTCAGCAGCCACGACACGCCGCGCCGGGCCCATTCCATTGCCGCCCAGGGCGGTATTAATGCCGCCAAAAATTACCAGAATGACAATGACTCGGTCTTTCGCCTCTTCTACGACACCATCAAGGGCGGCGATTTCCGCTCCCGGGAGGCCAATGTCTACCGCCTGGCCCAGCTCAGCAATACTATCATCGACCAGTGCGTGGCCCAGGGCGTCCCCTTTGCCCGGGAGTATGGCGGCCAGCTGGCCAACTGTTCCTTTGGCGGCGCCCAGGTGTCGCGCACCTTTTATGCCCGGGGCCAGACCGGCCAGCAGCTCCTGCTGGGGGCCTACTCCTCCCTGTCACGCCAGATAAAGCTGGGCAGGGTCACTATGATGCCCAGGCAGGAGATGCTTGATCTGGTGGTGGAAGAGGGCAGGGCAAAGGGAATCGTGGCCCGCAATATGATCACCGGTGAGCTCGGCTGTTACGGCGGCCATGCCGTGGTGCTGGCCACCGGCGGCTACGGCAATCTCTTTTATCTCTCCACCAATGCCATGAGCGCTAATGTCACCGCCGCCTTCCGGGCCTACAAACGGGGGGCCTTCTTTGCCAACCCTTCCTTTGTCCAGATCCATCCCACCTGTATCCCGGCCCAGGGTGATTATCAGTCCAAACGTACCCTGATGAGCGAGAGCCTCCGCAATGACGGTCGGGTGTGGGTCCCCCAAAAGCGGGGTGACAGGCGGCCGCCGGCCCAGATTCCGGAGGCGGAACGGGATTATTATCTGGAGAGGAAATACCCCGGCTTCGGTAATCTGGTGCCGCGGGATGTGGCCTCCAGAAACGCCAAGGAGCAGTGCGACCAGGGCAAAGGGGTTGGTGACACCGGCATGGCCGTCTATCTTGATTTCAGCGCCGCTATCAAAAGGGAGGGGGCCCTGGCCCTGCGCCGGCGCTACGGCAATCTTTTCCAGATGTATGAGAAGATCACGGCCAGCAATCCCATGGACACTCCCATGATGATCTATCCCGCTGTCCATTACACCATGGGCGGCCTGTGGGTGGACTATAACCTGATGTCTACCGTTCCCGGCCTCTTTGTCCTGGGGGAGGCTAATTTTTCCGATCACGGCGCCAACCGTCTGGGGGCCAGCGCCCTCATGCAGGGCCTGGCGGACGGCTATTTTATCCTGCCCTCCACCATCGGCTCCTATCTGGCTGCGGGCGGCCATGACCATGTCGATATCGGCAGCCACGCCTTTCGGTCCGTCCGTAAGGAGGTGGAGGCCTTTGTGCAGAGATTGCTCAACCTCAAAGGCAAGCGCCCCGTGGATGATTTCCATAAGGAGCTGGGGCGCCTGCTCTGGGACCAGTGCGGCATGGCCCGCAATAAGGAAGGGCTGACCAGGGCCCTGGCCAGGATTCCCGAGATCCGGGCCCAATTCTGGGATAATGCCCTGGTCAGCGGTTCCGGGGCCGAGTTTAATCAGACCCTGGAGAAGGCGGGTCGGGTGGCTGATTATCTGGAGTTTGCCGAGCTCTTGGTCCATGACGCCCTGGCCCGCAACGAGTCGTGCGGCTGCCATCTGCGTGAGGAGAGCCAGACCGCAGACCACGAGGCCCAGCGGGACGATGCCAACTGCTCCTATGTGGCGGCCTGGCAATATCAGGGTAAGGCGCAACCCCTGCTCCACAAGGAACCCCTGGTTTTTGAAAACGTCAAGCCGGCCAGCCGCAGCTACAAGTAACGCGGCCGTATGGTATGGCCGGAGAGGGTGGAGGCGTTGTTGGCAGGGGAAGTGGTGCGTAAATGGGTGTAAATGAGAGGAAGGCGGTATTTTTATGAATGCAAAAACGATCAACCTGACCCTCAAGGTCTGGCGCCAAAAAAACAGCAGCGCCCCCGGCGCCCTGGCCACCTATACCCTGCGCAATATCGCCACGGCCATGTCCTTCCTGGAGATGCTCGACGTCCTCAATGAACAGCTGCTGCTCACCGGCGAGGAGCCGGTGGCCTTTGACCATGACTGTCGGGAGGGCATCTGCGGCATGTGCGGGGCCGTGGTCAACGGCCTGGCCCACGGCCCGGAGAAGGAGACCACCCTCTGCCAGCTCCACATGCGCCATTTCACAAGCGGCGACACCCTGGTGATCGAGCCCTTTCGGGCCCGGGCCTTCAAGGTGGTCAAAGACCTGGTGGTGGACCGCTCCGCCTTTGACGCCATTATCCAGGAGGGGGGCTATGTGTCGGTGAATGTGGGCGGCGCCCCGGACGCCAATGCCCTGCCCATCTCCCAAAAAAACGCCGACCAGGCCATGGACGCCGCCGCCTGCATCGGCTGCGGCGCCTGCGTGGCCGCCTGCCCCAATGCCGCGGCCATGCTCTTTGTCAGCGGCAAGATCTCCCAGCTGGCCCTGCTGCCCCAGGGCCATCCGGAACGCCAGGAGCGGGCCCTCAATATGGTGAAGAGCATGGATGAACAGGGCTTTGGTAACTGCACCAATGAGCGGGAGTGTGAGGCGGCCTGTCCCAAGGCCATCTCCATCCGCCACATCGCCCGCCTCAACCGCGAATATCTGAAGGCGGCTCTTTGCAGCGATTGAACAGCATGGCGGGAGAACATTGCCTGTTGCCGCTCATTTTTTTTGTTCCTCCTCGCTGCTACAGGCCCGACCCTTGAAGCTGAAGAAAAACTTCAGGCCTTTTTTTATCGGGCCGGAAAAAATCTTCGGCGCGAAAACCGAACTCACCACTTTCTTGTTGATCTCGCCCAGGGTCGGGTAGGGGTGGATGGCCGAGGCTATTTTGGAAAGTCCCACCCCGCCGTTCATGATCGCCACCCACTCGCTTAACAGATTGCCGGCCTGCGGCCCGAGGATCTGAATCCCCAGAGGTTTCTCTCTGCCATCCAGCAGCAGTTTGATCCGGCCGACGCTTTCCCCTTCGGCCAGGGCCCGGTCGTTGCCCTCGAACTCTTCGCTGAAGACCGAATAGGCGGTCCCGGCCTGCTGGGCGCTTTTTTCATTCAGGCCGATGCTGGCCAGTTCCGGATGGGTATAGGTGCACCAGGGCACATGGGTGTAATTGGTTTTTTTGGGGAGATGGAAGACGGCGTTGCTCAGCACCACGCCGCCCTCATAACCGGCCACGTGGGTAAACTGATAGCCGCCGTTGACGTCACCCGCCGCATAGATATGCCGGTGGCTGGTTCGGAGATGGCTGTTCACCTTGATGCCTTTATGGTCGAAAGGGATGTCTATTTTTTCAAGTCCGAGCCCGGCCACGTTGGGCGAGCGGCCCAGAGCCACCAGCAGCGCCTCGGCTTTGAGAGTCCTGGTCGCGCCAGCCCTGTCCTTGATCACCACCTCCCGTGCCTCTCCCAGGTCGCCGACCCGCACCACCGTGGCGTTCATTGCAAAGACGACACCTTCCTTCTCAAGCTCCTGCTGGACGATAGCCGCCATGTCCCGGTCTTCCTTGCTCAGGATCTGACCGCTGCGCTGGATCACCGTCACTTTGCTGCCGAGCCGGCAGAAGGCCTGGGCCATTTCCACGCCGATGGGCCCGGCACCGAGGATGATCAGCGAACCGGGCAGCCGGTGGAGAGAGAAGATCTCCCGATTGGTCAGATAGGGGGTTTCAGCGAGTCCTTCGATTGGCCGCACCGCCGCGGAAGAGCCGGTAGCAATCACCCAACTGCGGGCGGAAATGGATTTGCCGTGCAAAGAGAGGGCATGCTCGTCAATGAATGCAGGATGGCCGAACTCCACCTTTGCCCCGAGCTGGCAGAACCGTGCCACCGAGTCATGTTTCTGGATCACCCCGATCACGGAACGAATACGATCGGCAACCTGCCGGAAATCCACAGGGGGCGGAGTCAGGGCCGGGAGTCCGAATTGCGCTCCATTTTTCATCAAATGATAGACATGGGCGCTCTTGATCAGGGTCTTGCTGGGCACGCAGCCGTAATGGAGGCAATCGCCGCCCAGTGCCTCCTCTTTTTCAATGAGCAGGGTCTTGGCGCCAAGCTGGGCCGCACCGGAGGCCACGGTAAGCCCGGCGGCCCCGCCGCCGATAATGCCGATGTCATAATCATAGTCAGCCATGCTTTTTCTCCTGGTTCTGTTATGCGTCGGGGATGTCGTTTTGCGCCGGAACCGGCTTGAATTTCTTTTTATAGAGCGCCAAAAGTTTTTTTGCCATAATGGGGAAAAGACCGAGAACAGCGAAGGAAATCAGCACCCCCGGCGACATGATGCCGGAGAGGGAATCGATCTTGGCCAGCTCCTTGCCGGCGTTGACATACACCAGGGTGCCGGGCAGCATGCCGACCTGAGACACCCAGAAAAAGGTGAACAGCCGTATCCGGGTGAGGCCCATGGCCAGATTGATCACGAAAAAGGGAAAAATCGGCACCAGACGCAGGGAAAAAAGGTAAAAGGCCCCCTCCTTTTCGATGCCGCTGTTGATGGCCGCAAGCTTAGCGCCGAATTTCTGCTGCACCCAGTCTTGTAAGAGAAAGCGGGAGACCGCGCAGGCCAGGGTGGCCCCGATGGTGCTGGCAAAGGAGACCACCACCGTGCCGATCACCAGACCGAACAGGCCGCCCCCGGCCAGGGTCATCACCGTCGCCCCCGGCAGCGACAGGGCGGTGACCACGATATAGATCCCCATATAAATGGCGATCACGGCGAAGCGGTGCTCAAGATAGAGGGCCTGGAATTGTGCCTGCGACTCCTTGAGGTATTCCAGGGTGAAATAGTGGCCCAGTTCAAAATAGCGGAAGGCGATAATGCCGACGACGATAAGGCCGGCAATGATGATCTTTGGCAGGATTTTGTTGCTGTGCTCTTGTGGCATGTCTTTACCTGTGTGGTTTGTCGATCCGCCTCCCGCGTATTGTCTGGGGTTGGTTCGCTTCAGTTCGTTTTTGATGGCGATATCGGTTGCTTGCCGTTCGGAAGAGAAGATTTTCCGTGGCATCGAACATCTTTTTCAGAGATTAAAATCTACTCTTAAGAAAGTTTCCACTCTCACCCTACCAGGTCAGGCGGCGGTGGCAATTTCTTCACTGTGATCACGGATAGATATACCAAGTGTTTATACTTTAATAAAAGAAAAGGTCCCTGTAGCCGTCACGGCTTCAGGTTTTTCTATTTAGGCTCCAGTTGTAATCCTGGTAGCTGACCCGGCAATCTTTGCCGTGGTTTATCAGGAGCTCTTTGGAGCGCTCGTCGTAAAGAAAGGCGGCGGCGAATTTCAGCCGGGCCGCGATGTCTTCGCCAAAATCCTTATGGTACCAGGCAAAAACCCGCGACAGCCGGACGCTTTTCCGGTGGACATCGACCTCCACACCGCCGCCGTTGACAAAGGTCTGGCCGGCAATTTCGAGCTCGTGGTCAAGATTATCGTGGGTATAGACCTCAATGGGCGGGCAGGAGCGGGAAGCACAGACCAGGGCAAAATGAATGCGGGGATCCACTTCTTCAATGCTGAATTGCCGGCGGGGATCAGCATCGCCGAAAACGCGAAACAGGGAATTGGGCGGCTTGCGGTTGCCCCGTAAAATGCCGTGTTCGATATCATTGGGGGTGAATTCATGGCCCCCGATAGCGTAGGCGATTCTGGTGAAAAAGCTGCGCACTTCCTTGACCGAATCTCTTATGTTGAGCTCAATGACGCCGTGGATGACAATCACGTTATACAGATTTATCCAGAATGCGGTCCTTGCCGCCTGGGTGGCCAAAGCAGCCGGATCAAATTTTTTCAGATTGTAGGTCAGCCGCAGAAAGCGCTGATAGAGCTCCGCGTGCTTCATCTGCTCATAGGCCACCCGCTGCTGCTGGAAAAAGGCGCCCCGTAAGAGATTCATGGTTGTTTTGAGTTCCGTGCCGAGAGCAGCGGAGGCCATATCTCCATCGGCTGGGCCGTTGTTGAGGATGTATTTGGGCGCCAGCACTTTTTTCTTCAGCAAATCCTTAAGCCCCGGACTCTTTTGCCCTTCGCCGGCGCTGATTCTCTCCTTTTCCCGGGCGTGCAAAAGACGGATAACGCTGTTGATGTAGCCGATATGGGTGAAGGCCTGGGGAAAATTTCCCAAGGGCTCCTGCCAGCGGACATCATATTCCTCGGCGAAAAGGCCCAGATGATTGGCGGTCCGCTCCAGTCTGCCCAGAAGATTCTCCGCCTCGCTCAGCCGGCCCAGGCCGATCAGGCAATCCACCAGCCAGAAAGTGCACAACAAGAACGTACCTTCCTCGCCGTCAAGCCCATCCGGTGCCTGGTATCTGTAGAGCAGGCCCTTATGGCTGAGGGAGTGGCGGGTGGCCTCGATGGTGGTAATTATCCGCGGGTCATCAAAGGGCAGAAAACCCAGGAGGGGCAGAAGCAGGTTGCTGGCATCAAGATCTTTGCCGTCATAATGCTGGATAAACGACTGCTGCTCCCGGCAATAGCCCTTGTCCAGCACCTCGTGCCTGATTTTTTCCCGCACAGAGCGCCAGGCCGCAAGGTCGGCGGGGAAGCCGTAGCGTTCGGCAATGATCAGCCCACGGTCCAGGGCGACCCAGCACATTACTTTGGAGTAGACATAATGCCGCGGACCTCCCCTCACTTCCCAGATTCCATAATCGGGCTCCTGCCAGTGCGCGCTCACATAATCGCAGATGCCCCGTAAGGCGGGCCACAGTTTGATATCTATTTTGCCGACGTAATCGGAAAGCTTTGCTGCCGCCTCCATCAGTTCGCCATAGATGTCCATCTGCTTCTGCCTGGCGGCCGCATTGCCGATCCGGACCGGGCGGGAGCCCTTATAGCCGTCGAGATGGGCAAGCTCAACTTCGGCAAGATCGGTTTGGGGCCGCAGACCATACATGATCTGCAATTTATCAGTGCCGTGCCCGGCAATGGTCTTTTCGATCCAGCGCAGATAGCCTTCGGTCTCGGAAAGATGTCCCAGATGAAAGAGGGCGGTAAGGGTAAAGGATGTGTCTCGAATCCAGGTGAAGCGATAGTCCCAGTTGCGAATCCCGCCGATTTCCTCGGGCAGGGAGGTGGTTGCCGCAGCGGCAATGGTCCCGGTGGGATCAAAATAGAGGAGTTTCAGGGCCAGGGCTGATCGCTGCACCATCTCCTTAAAGGAGCCCAGGGACAAGGAACGACCGGTCTCACTGTGCGCCAGCCAGGTCTGCCAGAAATCTCTTGTTTCCTTCAGGGCCCGGCTGCACTCGAATTGGGTAAGGGCATGCAGATCTTCATGGTGACAGAAACTGCCCTCTTCTTCCCGGCCGCCGTGTGACGCCAGTTTGAACCATGCTTCCTCATTGGCGCTCATGGGCCAGGCCCCTTTTGCCTCCTCTTCACCAATATCCATTACAAGGGAAGCGGTAAGGGCCATGCTCCACTGGCCCGCCCGGGCCATGACTCCGCCGTCAACCGCGATCAGCACAGGGTCCTGGCGGGCATAGTCGAAGCGGGGCTGAAAAAGCAGCTGCAAGTCGATTTCCCCCCTTTCCACCAGGACATGGCGGTAAAAGAAAAGGTGATCCGCCTCTTTATCTTCATGGCCGGTGGGGGGGATATGCATGAAATCGGTGAGCCTGAGGATGCCGGTTCGGGTCCGAAAACGGGTGACCAGGACATTTGTTTCTGGCTCGTAACAGGCTGTTGAATCGAAAGCCCCTGCCGGCCGCACCTGGAATCTTCCCCCCTTGCTGTCATCCAGCAGGGCGCCAAAGACAAAGGGCGAGTCAATGAAAGGGAAACAGAGCCAGTCACAGGAGCCGTCCAGGCCGATCAAGGCAATGGTTCGCAGGTTGCCGATTATGCCGTAGTCACTGATTTTTTTATACATCCACCTGTCGGCCCCCCCCACTTTTATTTTGCCTTGGCCGCTGGTCAAGGGTCTTGCGGCCTGAACCGCTCAAATTTGAGCTTTTAAAACATTAGCATACTTTCAGGGGATAGGTGTTTAGGCACTGAGAGTCAGCGGCGGCGTGTTCGGGATTGATGAATTTATCCAGATTCCAGACCAGCATTACCAAGGCTACGGGCAGACGTAAGGAGAAGAGCGAAAAGGTAAGGCGGTTCGGACTTTGCATGGTTTTTTTCTGACCTTGTTGAACTGTCGGCGGATGGAGAGGGGTCACTTCGAGCAGTTCAAGGCAGAAAGGCGACCACGACCATCGCATCCGCACTCGCGCCTTCGCTGCCACTAAATCTGGACCTATACCCTCGTTCAGGCAAGGGTATAGGCGTTGACGATTTTGCTGGATCAGCAGCCTTCGATTTTCCTCTTGGTTTTTTGCGTTCCCTTCTTGGCGACCAGGGTTTCCATATAGGCGACCAGATTCTGCATTTCTTTGCCCTCCGTGTCGATGGCGCTTCCTTTCATGGGGTTTTCAATGCAGACATTGACGACGTCCTCAATACTGTTTTTGTCCATCCCCATGATGGTAAGCTGTTGACGATCAAACAGATCAGGGCCCAGACCTTTTCCGCCAGGGTGGCATGTCTGGCAGGATTTGCCGCTGGTGCCGCCGCCAAGGGTGGGGCTCTCAAACAGCGCCTTCCCTTTGTCAATGTCTGCCGCATAGGCGAGGGAAAGGGTTCCCGCCATGACCAATGCCGTTGCCAGAATGAACATTTTTTCTTTCATGATGCGCTCCTTTTATGCAGTGAATGAAATAGAGGCCAGACGATTTCGCCTAACCTTCCATAGTTGCTACTGGTGAGCCTTGTTGTCTTGATCCAGAGCAAGGGGGGGACTTATTCACCGGCAGTAACGGAATCCCCATGTTTCGGTTATCCGGCTGGTCAGTTCGGGCACCATCAAAGTGCCTCCTGACAAATAAATCATCCGGTCTTCAGGAAAAAAACGTCAAGCTTTTTCTTTAAAAATGTTGTCGATGTTGCACCCAGGTGGAGGGTAAAGCTGGCCGCGATATTGGCGACAGACCCTTTTTTGCTCTCTTTCTCTGGCCGTGCATTACATCCCCCCGTGACAAGACCCTGCCACTCCTTACCCTGGCGGGCTCTCCCCAAGGCCATCGTCATGTGCCACATCGTCCGAACTGCAACCGCTTGGCCGTATCCTATTGACTTTCCTGATATAAATTATGAAGATACCTTGAGTAGTTTGGGATGAAAAGCGCCGGCAGTCTGGGGGAGGAATGGCAATGGACGAGCAGCAGGAAGTATCGCAAAAAGCAAATGGGGTGGAGGGAGCTGAGGGAGCGGCCACCCCTGACTATCCCCGCGGCGATTGTCTCTTTACCGCCGAGTGGGGCACCCTTGCTGTTGCGATCTCCACCGATGGCATGGAGGCCAGCCTCCTTGCCGTGACCACCCTTGATGAGGCAGCGGTGAAGGAAGAGGAGATCATTGCCCTGCTGCAGGGTCATCATATCGTCTCCGGTCTTCTCCCTGAAAACATCGGGCAGGTGGTGGCTGAGCTGGCGGGAGGTGCCGGCTTGTCCGGCCCCACGGTAGTGGCTGAGGGCAGGCCGCCCGGGGTTCCCGGCGGTCTTGATTATGTCGCCTTTGGACCGGAGGCGGAGGTGCTGATCGCCGGTACCGACACCTGGCAGGTCAACGGTACGTTGCTGGCATTTGCCTCTCTCGACAATTTTTTTCAACAAAACAGGAGTCCGGGGGAAGAGCCGACCTTTGTCGCCAAGGCCTTGAGGGCCGGCGAGCCGGTGGCCATCCGCCGCGATCCCCTCACCGGCAGGTGGGGGCGCGACATCTTCGGCCGTCAACTCAAGCCGCCGGCCTTTTGTGAGCTGGTTGTCGGCGACAATATCAAACTCGTTGATCGGCGCCGGTTTACGGCAGGGCTGTTTGGTTACCTGTTGGTGATCAACCGGCGCCTCTCCGTGGTCTCGCCCATCGTCCTTGCCGATCAGGAGATGACGGCCTGGTATGTCAATCTGCCGCAATTCCCTCCTCAGCGCCAGCCCTCTGCCGAGGATATCCGTGCTCTGTTGGACAAGGCCGGCGTCCGTCAGGGCATCTTGGCTGAGGCGATTGCCGAGCTTTGCGCTGCCCTGGAACAGGGGACGGCGCCGGTCTGGAGCAAGGTCGCCTCCGGCATGCCTGCTGTGCCTGGCGAAGACGGCTATCTGGAGTTCAGCGTTGATCGCGCCGGGGTGGCCGGCACCCTGCGTCAGGATGGCTCCATGGATATGCGGGCTTTGAATCTCATCCAGACCATTGACCAGGGCGAGAAGATTGCCGTGCTCCACCCGCCCACAACCGGCGAAAAGGGCTATGCCCTCACCGGGCGGGAGCTGGAAACAACCGCTGGCAAGGAGCTCAAGGTTCAGGCCAAGGGGAATGTCCGCCTTGAGGAGATCGACACGGATAGCGGCCGGGCCCTTGGTTTTTTTGCCCTGCAGCCCGGTATTATTCATTATAAGAACCAGACGCTCACCGTCGATCCCCTCTATGTGGTCAAGGGCAATGTTGATTTTTCCACCGGCAATATTGATGTGGAGTGCGACCTGCAGATCACCGGTTCGGTCTGTGCTGATTTTATCGTCAAGTCCACCAAGAACGTCCTGGTGGCCGGGTCCATCGAGTCGGGGGCCAAGATTTATGTGGAGGGTGATCTGGAGGTCAAGGGCGGCATTTTTGGCGAGAGTACCGATATCCGGGTGCTGGGCAATCTGCAGGCCGGTTTCCTCCAGGCGGCCAAGGTGGTGGTCAAGGGCGAGGTCCGTGTTCGCCAATATATTTTCGCCTCCCATGTCCGCAGCATCGGTGCCCTTGTGGTGGGGCCGGGCAGCGGTGGCCGGGGCGGTTCCATCACCGGCGGCATGGTCTGTTCCTCTACAAGTATCACGGCCAAGAGCAGTGGCTCGCCCTCCAATGTGCCCACCATCTTGAGCCTGAAGCCCCATCCCAAACAGCTGGCAGCCAGCAAGGCCCTGCGCCGGGCCATTATCGAGTGTCATGCCCGTCTGATGATGATCAAGGACACCTTGAAGATGGACACCCTTGATCTGCAGGAGTTGCAGATCAAATACCGACAGGCGGCGCCCGGCGAGGCCCGATTGATTTTAAGCAGGCTGCTGCGGGAGATCAAAAAAAATATCGACAAGATGGAGGAATTGACAAGAGCCAGGGAGTTGGTGAAGCAGAAGATCAGAAATGATACGGCCTTGATGCACATTTCCATCACCCATCATTGTTACGGCAATACCCTGATCCGTATCTTACAAAAAGAGCTGGTGGATATGAATGATCGGGGGGCCGCCGTCTTTATCTACAAAGAGGGCGGCGTTGTGGTGGCTGCCGGTAAGGGCGCGGGCTGAGTCGTGGAAGGCCGGAGTAGGTATCCCCTTTACGCCTTTCTCTTCATCTTGATGGGTAGATAGTCTGGTTCCCAGCGCATATTGACCAGCAGGGCGCGCAGGCGCTCCGCCTTGCCCTGGTGCTCAAAGCGGCTGAAGTTGCATTTAGGCGCCAGCCCTTCCTTGATCGCCTCCATGCCAACGGCCACGGCCACCTCCAGGCTTACCTCCCGCAATTGTGCCACTGTGGGCAGAAGTTCGCCGCGGGCCAGGGCCTGGTCGCTGACCTGGCCGGCCACGGCATGGGCGGCGGCCGTGAAAAAGGAGGGCAGCACGCGGCTGGCGCCGGAGCCGATAATGCCCAGGCCCACCCCGGGAAAGACAAAAACATTATTGCACTGGCCAGGGTGAAAGCGCTTTTTTTGATAGGTCACCGGTGCAAAGGGGCTGCCCGTGGCAATAAGGGCCTGGCCCCCGCTCCAGTGGATCAGCTCCTCTGGCGTGGCCTCGCAATGGTCGGTGGGGTTGGAGAGCGGCAGGATCACCGGCTGCTTTGTATTGGCCAGCATGGCCTGGGTGATCTCCCTGGTGAAGCTGCCGGCCTGGCTCGAGGTGCCGATGAGCACGGTGATCCTGGCCTCTTTGATGGTGGTGAGCAGCACATTATCATGGCCTTTGGCCAGCCAGGGAAAACGGTGCGGCTCTTTGGCAAATTTCTTCTTGTAGGGCGGCAGGTGGGGGCTGCTGGTCACCACGCCTTTGCTGTCTGTGGTGAAGATGCGGCGGGCCGCCTCTTTTTGGCTCAGACCCTCGGCGCACAGGGCCACATGGATCTGCTCGGCAATGCCTATGCCGCCGGCCCCGGCCCCGTGCACCAGGAAGATCTGTTCTGCTAATTTCTCCTTCTTGATACGCATGGCCGCCAGCACCGCGGCCAGGGTGACGGCGCCCGTACCCTGGATGTCGTCGTTAAAGCTGATCATCTCGTCCACATAGCTGTCGCGGATGGCAAAGGCGTTCTGCTTGGAAAAATCCTCCCACTGGCAGAGGGCGTGGGGGAAGACCTTCTTGAAGGCCCTTGTAAAGGCGCCCATAAAATCAAGATAGGCCTGGCCGGTGAGTCGTTCATGGCGCCAGCCCAGGTACTCCTTGTCGGCCAGCAGGCCGGGATTGTCGGTGCCGATATCCAGCGAGATGGGCAGGCAATGCCAGGGCGCAATACCCGCCCCCTGGGTGTAGAGCATGAGTTTGCCGAGACAGATGGCAATGCCACCGGTGCCCTGGTCGCCGATGCCCAGTATGCCCTGGTTGTCAGTGACCACTGCCACCCTGATGTCGCGGTAGGTGTAGCGCGCCAGGATCTCTTCGGCGTAGTCGATGTTGCCTGGATAAAGATGGATGCCGTTGGCGCTGCGGAAGATGTTGGAGTAGCGCTGACAGACCAGGCCCACGGTGGGGGTGTAGATGATCCGCATATAAGAGGCGATATTGCTGGCAATGAGGGCGTGGGCCAGAGTGACGTTGCGGTCAAAGAGAGAGCGGATATAGATATAGCGCTCCATGTCATCCCCCTTGCCAGCCACCTTGACGGCGCTGTTGGCCACCTGGCTGCTTAAGTTCCGGGGGGAGGGGGGCAGGGCGCCGTCCAGACCCAGTTGCCGGCGCTCGTTTAGGCTGAATGCCGTGCCCTTGTTGAGATAATGGTCATGCTGGAGAAGAGGGCCTTTGGCGCGGGCCACCAGGGCCGTGGTGCCGCCGAAGGCATTGAATTCAAAATCGCAGACATTGTTTTGCATGACCCCCCCTGGCAGGGCAAAAAATGGAAATCTGGCAAGGGCGCAACAGCCCTTGCTGGTCATTGTACAGCAATACGGAATTTTTTACAGAGCAGGGTGATTGCTCTTAGGTTGCGAGACGGTCGGAAAAGTTCACGGAGACACAGGGATATCATGGGCTCAGCCAGAAAGAAAAGGGGTGTCCCCGGAAAGCAACTTGCCGGGAATAGAAAAGATCATTAGGATATCTCCTTTAGACACCAGGATTCTCCGCGGCACTGCCCTTTTTTTAGGACCTTTACAAGAATATTATGGATTTACTGGAAACACATTTTGAAATCTTAGAAACCCGGGCCTGCCCCATGTACAAGGCGGAGGATGTGTTTTCTGTTTCCGGGCTTGCTCTTTTGCCGCCGGCCGGGAAGCCGGCCTGTCTCTTCCTGGCCAAAAGACTGGCCGATATTCTTTTAGAGTATCTGGGCAGCAAGAAAAAAGGTCCGGAGGCCCTTGATGGCGAGTATAATTGCCCGGGCTGCACCGGTATCATCAAGTTTGGTCCTACGCCGGAAAGCGGCGGACGCTACCTGACCCCGCAGATGCGGCTGGTGGCTGCCGCCGAGAAAAAGGAGCAGGCCTTGGAGTCTGGTTCTCTGGTGGAGATGCTGAGTACCTTTCCCTTTTTCTCGGCCTTGGAGGGCAATCACCTCCAGGAGATCGTCGACCATTTCGAGCATGCAACCATTCCTGCCGGCAAAATCATTCTCCATAAGGGCAGGCCGGGTAAGTATCTCTACATTGTCCTCTCAGGCAGCGTCCAGGTGCTGGATGAGGACGGCAGCCCCATTGCCACCCTGCTGCGGGGCGAGATCTTTGGCGAGATGAGCCTTATTTCCGGCAAGCCGGTCTCCGCTTCCATCCGGGCAGCCGAGTCCACTCGCCTGCTCATGCTTTCCGGCAAGGATCTCAGCAATTTGCTGGTGAAATTTCCCTTTCTGCAGATGGGTTTTACCCGCATGCTGGTGCAGAGGCTCTCCCGGGCCAATGCCGCCCGCACTGAGGAGTATGCCGCCGGTGTTGCCGGTCAGCTTGATGAGGTTAATGCCGCCGAGCTCTTCCAGATGTTCAATCAAACCCGCAAAACAGGTATTTTTGAGTTACGCCTTCCCCTGGGCAAGGGGCTGGTCGCCTTCAGTGAGGGGGCGGTGATCCGCGCTGAATATGGCGGTCAAAAAAACAAGGAGGCCTTCTGGGCCATTCTGCGAGAGAATAGCGGCTCCTTCAAGTTCAGCTCCTGTCTCTCCCTGGAGGATATGGGGGCGGAACCCATTGGCAATTTCATGGGTCTGCTCATGGAGGGCATGCGTCTTCTTGATGAGGAGAACGCCACTGCCGAGGAAATCAGCGATAAGGAGTCTTGAGGCAAGGGCGGCCTGCAGAAGGAGACAAAAAAAAGGGCATCCCGCTTTAAGCGGGATGCCCTTTTTTTGATTGCAGCGCCTCAGGAAAGGGAGGAAGGGCCCTCTGGCCCGGAAAAATCCCTGTTTTCCTGAAGCAGTTTGAGAAGGGCCTCGGTATCGAGCCGGGTGGTAATGTCTGTACCTTCCAGGAGGCTGTCGGCCAGATCTTTTTTCTCCCGGTGCAGGGCCAGGATTTTTTCCTCAATAGTGTTGGCGCAGACCAGCCGATAAATGGTAACTGGATGAATCTGGCCGATACGATGGGCCCGGTCCGAGGCCTGGTCCTCCACGGCCGGATTCCACCACGGATCCATATGGATGACATAGTCGGCAGCGGTCAGATTGATGCCCACCCCGCCGGCCTTCAGGCTGATCAGAAAGAGATCGCCTTCCCCTTTTTGGAAGGCCTCCACCCTTTTTTGGCGCTGCAGGGCCGGGGTGGTGCCGTCCAGGTATTGATAGGATATGTCGCGGGCGTCCAGATATTCGCGGAGCAAAGTCAGGTGGCTGACAAACTGGCTGAAGACCAGCGCCTTATGGTTGTTTTCCAGTAAGTCTTCGATGACCCTGGCAAAGACATTGAGCTTGGCACTGGGCAGAGCACTGGTGGGCGAAACCAGGCGGGGATGACAGCTGGCCTGGCGCAGACGGGTTATTGCCGCCAGGATTTTCATGGGCCGGCCTGCCACGGATGCGTCGTTGGCGATGCTGGCCAGGGATTCCTGGCGCAGGGCCTCGTAAAAAAGCACCTCTTCCTGGCTCATCTCCACCTTGAGGACAATTTCCGTGCGTGACGGCAGCTCTGCCAGCACCTGTGACTTGAGGCGCCGCAGGATGAAGGGCTGCAGGATTTTCTTGAGAATGCGTCGTTTATCCTTGTCGTTATGGCGTTCAATGGGAATAGCAAAATTCTGATTGAAACTCTTGAGGCTCCCCAGCAGGCCGGGATTGATGAAATTAAAGAGGTTCCAGAGCTCGCCCAGATGATTTTCAATGGGGGTGCCGGTGGTGATGGCCTTGAATTCGGCCTGGAGGTTCATGGCCGCCTTGGAACGTTTGGTGCTGATGTTTTTTATGGCCTGGGCCTCGTCCAGAATAATGGTCTGCCAGGTTGTCTTGGCGAAAAGCTCCTCTTCCTGCTGCAGCAGGCCGTAGCTGGCGATGATGAGGTCAAAGGGGGCCAGGTCGGCCATCAGGGCCTCTCTGTCCTGTTGGCCGAAAATAATGGGCCGCAGGGTGGGGGCGAACTGCTCCGCCTCTGCCTGCCAGTTGAGGCATACGGAAGTGGGGGCGACCACCAGGGTGGGGCCTTCTCCGGCCCGTTCCAGAATAACGGCCAGGGCCTGAATGGTTTTGCCAAGACCCATGTCATCGGCCAGGCATGCCCCCCCTCCCCAGTGGGCCAGCCGACTCAGCCAGCGGAAGCCTTCAATTTGATAGTCGCGCAGTTCCGCCTGCAGAGTGGACGGCACCGGCGGCTCCATCTCCTGGGCCTCAATGATTCTCTGGCGCTGGTCATACCAGGCGGGTGAGCCTTCAAGCTGGCTGCCGGTATGCTGGAAAGTATCCAGCATGTGGAGCGCCAGGGGGTGCAGGGTGATTTCCTTGTTTTTATGGCGTGCAGCTGCGGCAAAATCCTGGAGATGCTGGCGCAGGGTACGGGAAAGGGCAATGAACTGGCCATCCTGCAGGGGGATAAAGCGGCTCTTCCTGTTTTGGACAAGCTGCAGGAGTTGCCGCATGTCCATCACTTTCTCCTGGTCAAGGTCGATGCTGCCCTCCACCTCAAACCAACTGCCCTTTTTCTTGATTTTCATTCTGATCTGGCGCGCATCAACCTTGTTGGTGATCCGCAACTTTTCACCTTCCGGCCATTCCAGGCGTACCGGTTCTTTGAGGGCCTGTACCTCTTCCAGAAAGACCAGGCAGGACTCCGGATCGCTCAGTTGCCATTGATAATCCTGGTGATCATCCCTGGTCAGAATGGGGCAGTTGGTGATGATCTCCTGGCACCGCTCTTTTTCCAGGTCAAAATCACGAGTGGCCTGTTGTTTTTGACCGTTGAACTCGGCGATCAGGGTGTGGGCGCCCTGGGCAGGGTGCAGATAGGGACCCCGGTTGCCAAAGGGCCGCATGAGCATGGCAAGGCGAAAGCCGGCACCCACCGGGGTGAGTTGCAGCACCGGGGTGGGATCAGCAGGGACCTGGGAGGCATCAGGGGCCTGATGGCCGATCTCAGAGTGGACAGTCACCGCCGAGGAGAGAATGCCCAGGGTGCCGAGAACCTGGTCTTTGGCGTCCTCAGGAATCAACAGGCCTTCCGGGCCAATGATCTCCACAATGCGGCGATGCTCCGGGGTGACCTTGATTATCTTGAAGCGGGCCCGCTCCTCGCGGAGGGCAATGAAAGGCTCATCCCCTATCTCCGGGTAAAGGCGCAGCAGAAGCTGATCACCTTGTTTGGAGACAAAGAGTTCCGGGACACCTGTGGTTATTTCCACCGGTGTCTCCGGGGAGTCAGCCAGAAAGAGGAGCGGGTGACCCACCAGGGTCGGCAGGGTGCGGGACATGTCAAAGTCGTAACTGGTGACCCCGCGCACCGTGCTTTCTGTAATGGTGGCGATTACTTCCTTGTCCTGTTTGCTGAGAAAATGGATCTTCTCCCTGTTAAAAAGGCGCTGCAGGGAGAGCGGTCGTCCCTTGGGCCAGAGACCATGTCTTTTTCTCTTTTGCAGACGCGGCTCAATGGTGAGAAAACCATCCCGGTAATCCACAAACCAGGCCAGCCTGACCCTGGGTTCGCTCAACTCGGCAACCTCTTCTTCTTTCAAGGCGCTTAAGGCACTCAGGGCACGCTGCCACGATTCCTGGTGGGGCACCAGCTGGGCCAGGCTGGGCCGCTCCGGGTTCTGGTGGAGAGGGTCGGCCAGGGCGGCAAGTTCGGTGGCCAGCCACAAGAAACCGCTGTTTTTGGCCTTTTGGGCACAGCTCTCCAGGGCGGTCACTTCCTGCTCCGGCAGGTGATGATCGGTCCAGAAACGGCACAGGTTTGCCACCAGGATAGAGAGAGGTGAGCTGTCGCCGCTAAAATCAGGGGGCTCGACATAAACGCCAAAGGATTGGCGGCGGAAAATAATGAATTTCTGCAGGGATTGAAAGCAGGGGGCCAGAGGGCTATCCGGCTGGTGCTGAAGAAAATTTCTAACAAAAAGGAGGATCCGGTTGGTCTGGCTGAAATCCCCCTTTTTCAGAAGGGCCAGGAGAAAGATAAAGCCTTCCGGGCCCGGGAAGAAAAAATCAGCACCATGGTGGTGACGCAGGATTTTCAGGTCGCGCTCAAAAAGGGCCAGGGCCTGATCGATCTCACCCCGGCGGAAGGCCAGCCAGCCTTCGATGCCGTGACTGCCTGACTCACTGGGAAAACGACAATGTTCTTCCACTCCGGCAAGGTCATCGCGCAGCAGGAGGCAGACCCCCCGTAAATAAGAAACCGAGGCCAGACCGGCCTCGGGGGTAGTGCGCCAGTTTTTATCCTCCAGGAGAAAACGGAGGGGAGGGGCCAGGTTGAGCAGGCGACTGAGGGAATCGGCAACGATTTGCTGCAGGGCATGGATGCGCAGATGAATCGGCAGGGAACGCAGCAGGGAAGCAGAAAAGGGATTGTTGAGGATACGGGTAAGGGGAGAGGGGCCTTTTTCTGCAGGGAAGCGGTGATATTCCAGGAAAAAATAATTGAAATCATCAAAGTCGCGGAGGTAGAGGCCAAAACGCATCTCGCGCAGGCAGGTACTTTGAGAGGGTCTTTCTCCAGCCGGCAAGACCTGGCGGACAACCTTCACCGCTTTTTTCAGTTTTTTTTGGGCAAGCAACTCCCTGGTCAAAGGTTCGGCAAGGAGGGGATGGCATTGGCGTTGGCGCGAAATGAGTTTTTTGTCCTGCAGCTGACCAAGAAGTACAGAAAGCGGCCGCGTCTCCAGAAAGGCAGAGGGAAAGGCCGGCCAGGCCAGGAGACATTTCTCCAGGAGTTGCTCGGAGATAGGGGTGTAAATAACGGCCAGCAGCTGTAAAACAGCTTGTTCCTCGCTCTGGAGGGTGGTAACGGCCTGGAGCAGTTTTTGGCGTTTATGAGGTGGGGTCCGCATCATAGATGAGCTTTGTTCCTGAGTTGAAAATCGAGTAGTATACCATAGAATGCCCGGCAGTACCTGATTGAATCAGGGGAGATGCTTCTATTTTTGATCTGAGCCATGGTATCCGGCAGAAAGCAAAGTCAGCTGGAATCTGCCGACACGAGCGGCGGAGGCATGTCGAAAAAGGCCTTGCATGATACAAAGCGGCAATGGAGGAGAGAGGGAAGAGATGGAAAAAAGAATAAAAAGGAGTGGTGAAAGTGTGGTCGTGTGGGCAGCATGGGCTCTGCTGGTTGTTCTGGTGACGGTGATCTTGAAAACCCTGGCTTTTTTATTTGTCCCCCTGGCCATCGCCCTTCTTCTTGTCTATGCCCTGGGTATCCCGCTTAATTTCCTGGTCCGCTTTAATGTCCCTAATTTTCTACGTATTCTTCTGGTGGTCTTCCTGGGACTCCTTTTCTTGTATCTTTTCGGCCGGCTGATAGCTGTCAATATCCAGGATTTACAGGAAGAATTCCCTGTGTATGAAGAAAAATTCTGGAGTTATGGCCAGTATCTTCTTGCTTGGGCCGACATCTCTGTGGCCGAGGCAAAAGAGATGTATAACTCCTTTCTGACAAGTTTTACCCATGCCGATATCAAGCCCTTGGGGAGCATGGTTCAGAGGATGGGTGGTTCTTTTTTTTCTTTTCTTGGCGATACCATATGGGTCCTGCTTTTTCTGATATTTCTCCTGGCTGAACGGGAAGGGTTTCAAGAACGGCTCAGGAGCTCTCTGGGGCGCAAAAAGAGCGCGCCGGTGCTGGAGGCCTTGGGACAGATCAACAAGTCAATGCAGCATTATCTGGGGTTGAAGACCCTCATCAGTGGTCTGACCGGTTTCCTGGTAGGTGTCACCCTTATGCTCTTTGGTATTGATTTTGCCCTGCTGTGGGGGACCTTGGCCT
Source organism: Desulfurivibrionaceae bacterium (assembly GCA_031581485.1). Lineage (GTDB taxonomy): Bacteria > Desulfobacterota > Desulfobulbia > Desulfobulbales > SURF-16 > BM506. Next base: position 25,440 of record JAVLBA010000029.1, read on the forward strand.
TTGTCCTTAATTTCATCCCCAATATTGGTTCGCTTATTGCCGTGATACCGCCGGTGGCAATCACCCTTTTTCAGACCGGTTCCCTGGGCACGACCGTGGTGGTGGCCGCCTTGCTGATCTCCATCCAGATGATGATGGGAAATGTGGTGGAACCAAAAGTGATGGGGGAGGGTCTCAGTCTGAGCCCCCTTCTTGTCCTTCTCTCCCTGCTTTTTTGGGGATGGATGTGGGGTATCCCCGGCATGTTGCTTTCCGTACCCCTGACCGCAGCCATCAAGATCGGCATGGAACAGCTTGACACTACCCGGCCTGTTGCCCGGTTCATGGCTAATAAATAGAGTGAGCCAAGGGACATTTTTATGTTATCTTACCTGCCAACATTTTCAAAATTATGTCGTTGTCAATATCAATAGGATCTTTTTACCAGGAGGGAAGTAGATGTTTCAGAATCAAGTAGATCGGGCCCCTTACAGCAGCATGGCCCAGACCGAGGCCTCCACCATTTTTTTGGCCAAGGTTTTTAGCTGGATGGCCATCGGTCTTGGCCTTACGGCCCTGGTGGCCTTTATGGTGGCCTCTTCAGAGACGGCTGTGCAGTTTTTCCACGTCAACAGGTCCATGCTCTTTATGGTAATGCTGGCTGAGATCGGCCTGGTCATCTATCTTTCGGCCCGCATTGAAAAGCTGGAGGCCGGCACTGCCACCGCCCTCTTTTTGCTGTACGCCGGACTCAACGGCATCACCCTTTCCTGGATTCTGCTGCTCTATACCGCCACCTCCGTTGCCTCCACCTTCCTGGTGACGGCAGGCATGTTCGGCGCCATGGCGGTCTATGGCTATGTTACTAAAAAGGACCTTTCCAGCTGGGGATCTTTCCTCTTTATGGGTCTAGTGGGCATTATTATCGCCACTCTGGTCAACTTCTTTCTCCAGAGTTCCATGATGAGTTGGGTGATTTCCGGAATCGGCGTTGTCGTCTTTACTGGACTTACTGCCTATGACGTTCAGCGGATAAGCAAAATGGGCCTTACGGTCATGTCCGGCAGTGAGTCCAGTATCAAGAAAATGGCCATCATCGGCGCCCTTACCCTCTATCTCGATTTTATCAATCTCTTTTTGATGCTTCTGCGTTTCCTTGGTAATCGTAGCTAGGCCATTATCTCTTCCTTGCCCAATAAAAAAGGCGCCTTAAAAAGGCGCCTTTTTTATTGGGCAAGGAGAAGTGTTTTGGAGAGGATAATCTACAGGGCGTTTGCCCGAATGTCATAGAGGACGGCAAGATAGTTCTTTCTGCCGGCCAATGTCTCTGATTCCTCCATCTCGCCAATAAGGGGCGGGAGAAGCGAGGCCAGGCTGATCTCGTATTTGTTGAGGCCCTGCTGCTCTGCCTGATGGATTATGAGGAGAGAGTAATATTGGGCCAGGAGACGGAGATGGTCCTGTCGGCGTTGCAGGTAGCTTCTGCCCCCAGGGGTCTGCTGAAAGAATACCGCATATTCGTAGAGATCCTCCAGGGTGGGCCGTAGGGGATAGGAGTAATGGCGGCACTGGGGGGAGATCTTGATCCACTCATGGAAATAACCGGATGTTTCTTCCATGAGGTCTGCTTCGTTTTCCATGATGTCAAGCAGCAAGGTCAGGTTCTGTCTCCCCAGGGTCTGATAGATATGGGTAGAGTTGCGGATCATATCAGCACCATTGAGCCGCTTACCGTTGATGGGCGGCGGCGATTCAAGAAGATTGTTTATCAGGCCGCTGATTATCTCTTTGCTGTCATCAGGAAATTGATATTGTTGAATATATTTCTGCTCATCAAGATAGGCAAAAAACATATCAAGTCTCTGGGTTGTTTTAAGGCATGGATCAATCAAGACCGCCTCCATGGGTGCTTGGCGCAAAGGGGGTGCCGGCTCAGCAGGGCCTGGGCTTATCTGGTTGCTTTGCTCCTCCGCGTTTGAGGCCGGGATGTCTCTGGATTGGAGGGAGGGGACCAAGCCCTCTTCTTGTTCAGAGGAGGGAGCAGTCACAGGGGCATCTTGTTGGGGTTTGAAAAGAAAAAAAAGGCCGCCGGCAATAACGGCAAGAATAATGATAATGGGCAGAATGGGTGTTGAGGATCTTTTTTTTGGCATAATTTTTTATATCTGGTTTATGGTTTATGGTACCTCTTGCCGGCCTTGCAATAAAGGGAAATGATCTGGTAATTTTACTTTACAGTAACCCCCTGGGGGGGTCAATTGCATAAATTGAGGCCGCGAGAGCTCTTTTTTCCCAAAGAGTATTCCCTGTAGGTCATTATTGATGAGGTCATCTGAGGGAAATTATGGGCCGTTGGTGTGAGCCAAAGAAGAAAGAGGGGGAGGGGAGGCGATGGTATCAGAAGTATTTACCCTTTATTGCCCGTACTCCTGAGATGCAGGTGGAGTGGCTGGTTGCCGAATGCCGCAAAAAGAGACTTGCCCCCAAAGAATTAACTCCCTATGTACGCCTGCTCTTCAGTGAGGAGAATGTGGCGAATGAGGAGGAGATGCGGGCTATTTTAGCAGGGTTGTCCCTGGAAATGCAGAAGGATTTTTTGAGAGTTGCCGATATTTATGATGTGCCCAGGATCATGAGACTCTCTCCGGACTTAAATGATGCTCTGGTTGAGATCGCCCTGACCAAAGAACTGCCGCCTTATGAGACCAAGCCGCAACAGGTGATGGATGCGGTGCTGTATGCTGTAAACGAAAGGTCGGCGGAATTATTGGCAACGGTCGCCGCCCGCATTATGGCAAATGGTGCGGCTCCCCCGCATTTTGCCGAAAATTATGAAAGATTTCGGGCCATCCTGAAAGATAAGGAGTTTATCCGCCGGCAATGGCCTCAAGCCAAATAAAAAAAGGTGCCTGTTTTGCAACAGGCACCTTTTTTTTTCGGCTATTGAAAAAATAAAGAGTACGTTATTTTTTCTTGCCGGAGGCTCGTTTGGCGGCCTTAAGGGGGTTGACCTTGACTTTGATAACCTGGATATCATGTTTCACATGGGTCGCGAAATTGCAGATTCCAAGTCGCCATTTAGCGTCTGGAACGGCATAGGTATGACAATATTTACTGTTGTCAACCTCAATGATACGGTCGCAACCTTCACATTTTTCAATGACAGGTTTGAAGAATCCACTCTTGTACTGCTCGGTGTTCTCGGGCGGTTTGATTTTGCTCGCCTTGGCCATGACTCAACTCCTTAAAAAAAATTAGCTATAAAATCTTTTACTAAATGCCAAAAAAGTAATATTGTTGGCTGGCTGATATTATATGCACTTTAATGATGGATTATTACTATTGAAAAACAACCTTTTTTAATTGGTCTGGCTGGTTTTGTCAACCAGAAAGTGAATGGGTTCCGGCCATCATCAGGCCGGGAAACTCTTTGCTGCGGATACGTTGGGGGCAGGGCGCTGTAACCTTTATTCTCCTTGTTTTTCAGGGAGAGTTCCTGTAGATTTTTAAGAGAAAACGTCTGGTTACGCATTGGTGAAGTTTATTTAAAGAGGATCGATATGCCAATTTATTTGTGGAAGGGAGTTAATTCCTACGGTGAAAAGCGGAAGGGGAAAATTGATGCCCCCACCGAGGCCGCTGCCGAGGCCCAACTCAGAAAGACCAGAGTAACTATCAGCAGCCTGAAAGAAAAGCCCAAAGATATTTTTGAGAATATCGCCTTCTTTCAGCCCAAAGTCACCGGTAAGGATGTGGTTATCTTTACCAGACAGCTCTCCACCATGATTGATGCCGGTCTGCCTCTGGTTCAGAGTCTGGAGATCCTTGGCAATCAGCAGGAAAATCCCACCTTCAAAAAGATGCTCAATGAGGTGCGGATGGATGTGGAGACAGGCAATACCTTTGCTGATGCCATGAAGAAGCACGGCACGGCCTTTGACAATCTCTACTGTAATATGGTGGAGGCTGGTGAGGTCGGTGGTATTCTTGATACCATTTTGCGTCGACTTGCTGTTTTTATGGAAAAAAACATGCTGTTGAAGAAAAAGGTGAAAGGCGCCATGACCTATCCGGTCATCTGTCTGGCCATCTCCTTTGTCATCACCGCGGTTATTTTGATCTTTGTGGTGCCGGTTTTCTCCAAGATGTTTGCTGATTTCGGCTCGGCATTACCGCCGTTGACCCAGTTTGTTGTGGAGCTGAGTGCTTTTGCCCAAAGTAAGTGGTACGTGGTCATTGGTATTCTCTTTGCCATAAGCTTTGTGGTTAAAAAGATCTATGCCACGGAAAAAGGCCATTTTGCCATTGATAGGATGCTGCTTAATGCCCCGGTCCTGGGCACCCTGCTGCGCCGGATTGCTGTGGCAAAATTCACCCGGACCCTGGGCACCATGATTCAGGCCGGGGTGCCCATTCTGGAGGCCTTGACCGTGGTGGGCAGAACAGCCGGCAATAAGGTTATTGAACAGGCGGTGTTCCGGGTTGCCGACAGTATTACTGAAGGTCGAACCATTGCCGAGCCCCTGGAGGAAACAGGTGTTTTTCCCAGTATGGTGGTGCAGATGATTAATGTCGGTGAGTCAACCGGGGCCCTGGATGTCATGCTGGAGAAAATTGCCGATTTTTACGATGAAGAGGTGGATCAGGCCGTAGATAATCTCACTGCCGCCATTGAGCCGGCAATGATGGTCTTTCTCGGCGGCCTTATTGGTGGTCTTGTCATTGCCATGTATCTGCCGATCTTCAAGATGGCAGCGGTTGTCGGCTAAAAGAGACAGAGGTTGATGTAGTTACCAGTTTTACTGGACAGGGCAGGCGAGAAAAAGTTATTCTTTTCTACAAACGCATACATTGTAAACCTATAACCTTGAAGAATACCTGGTGAGTGGGAGGGAAAAATGACTTTGACAAAAGCAGATCTGGTCCAGAAGGTGTATCAAAACCATGATTTAACAAAGGCCCAGGCCGCAGAAACCGTTGAGGCCTTCTTGAAGGTCACCAAAGGCTGTCTGGCCAAGGGTGAGGACTTGCTGATCAGCGGTTTTGGTAAATTTAATGTGAAGGAAAAAAACTCCCGGCGGGGGCGCAATCCTCAGACGGGCAAAGAGCTTATCCTGGAGGCCCGGAGGGTGGTTACCTTTAAGCCCTCAGGGATTCTGCGGGATCGCATTAATTCCAGCAACTGATCAACAGGCCCTCCCGGATTGCAAAGAGGCTGCATCTCTCTGAACGAGAGGTCCAGCCTCTTTTTTTGAGCAGAAATAACCAGTGGTTGGAGAGATGATCAATAAACATTTTTGTGTGCAGGAACTGGCCGATCTTGTCGGTGGTAAGGTGGCCGGAGATGGCGGCTTTAGGGTGACCGGCGTCGCGGATCTGCAGACGGCAACCCAGGCGGATATAACTTTTTTATTGAAAAGAAGTCAGGAGGCATTGCTGGCGGCGAGCAGGGCCGGTGCGGTGGTGGTTCCCCCGGACGTGGCAACAGAGCGGCCGGCCATCAAGGTCAAGAACCCGGCACTGGCCATTACTCTTATCCATCGTCATTTTCTGCACGCTGACTTTGTTGCTGCCGGTATCCATCCTGCCGCCCACATCGGCAAAGGCTGCCAGATCTCGGAACAGGTCACAATCGGCCCACAGGTGGTGTTGGCCGATAATGTCAGAATCGGCCAACGGACCACCCTGGAGCCAGGGGTGGTTATCGGCGCCGATGTTCTTCTGGGTGACGATGTGACCATCATGGCCAATGTTGTTATTGGCCATGGTTGCAAAATCGGCAATCGGGTCATTATCCAAAGCGGTTCCGTCATCGGCAGTGACGGCTATGGCTATGTCCAGGATGAGCAGGGGCGTCATGTCAAGCGTCCCCATGTCGGCATTGTTGTTCTGGAGGATGATGTGGAGATCGGCGCCAACTCCTGTGTGGATCGGGCCACCTTCGGCGCCACCGTGATCAAGCAGGGGACCAAGATTGACAACCTGGTGCAGATCGGCCACAACGTCACCGTGGGCCAGGGGTGTCTGCTGGTGGCCCACTGCGCCATCGGCGGCAGCACCACCCTGGGGCGTGGCGTGGTGCTTGGGGGCCAGGTGGCAATCACGGATCACGTCACAGTGGGCGACGGCGTCATGGTGGCCGGTAAATCCGGCATTGCCGGCAACATTAAAGGGGGGAGTGTGGTGAGCGGTATCCCTGCCATTGATCACCGGACCTGGCTTCGGGCAAGTTCTGCCTTTGCAAAACTGCCGCAACTTGTTAAAGACCTTCGTGACCTGACCAAGAAAGTTGCAGGTCTGGAAGAAAAAAAGAAAGAGAGCGAGGAGTGATGGACTCGTAAAAAGTCCATTGTACCGCTTCTCTCTAAGCACCTAGTGCAGTATATCACTTAAAGTTTCGTATATTTATGCAACTATGTCTTTAACCACAAAGGCATTCTTTTTAATACCCCCTTGAGGGGTACAAAAACAC
>JAVLBA010000002.1:0-71403 GCA_031581485.1 Desulfurivibrionaceae bacterium
CTTGTTTTTATGTTTTTCTTTGTGCCTTCGTGTCTTTGTGGTTCGAATGCAATAACGAAATTCTACACGTACATTTACGTTTTACGGAGTACTAGCGCTGCTTGCGGCTCACCACCCGGGCGCCGGCCATGACCTCGCTCATGTCAACGGCGATATGGGCCAGCATATTGGGCAGGGTGGCGGCGCCGGTGGAGGATCTCACTTCAGGGACATTAAAGACGGAGAGGAGCCGATTGGGAAGGGAAAGATCAGGATGATCCATAAGCTGGTCCATTACCTGCCTGATAAACCAGACCGTATTGCCGCTGTTGACATTCAATACCCGCAGGGAAACATCGACCCTGGCGCCTCCCAGCTGGCCGCCGGACATGACATAATTGAGGCGGCCAGCCACCACCAGGTCCACCCCGGCCTGGCGCCCCATCTCCAGGGCCTCGTCAATATTCCCGTAAAAGGCCTGGTCAAAACGCACCATGGCAAAGACCTGTTTTGACAAAAATATCTCGTGGAAAAGGGTGCCGACCTGTTGACCATAGGTGGGTTGGGTCCCTGCCGGCACCTGAAAGGGCAGAATCAGGGCGGTGGCCTGATCATACTGCCCGCCCACCGGATAGATATGAACCACCGGAGAGCCGGTGCGCACAGCCACGTGATCTGCTTCGCGGATAGCGCAGCCACTGCCCAGAAGGCAGCCCGCCAGCAGCAAAAGCGAGATAAATTTCCTCATGACACCTCCCTTAACGTTCATAGACGGAAAGCCTCCCGTCCACCAGGGAACCATCGCCGGCCAGCAGATAATTGATATTATGTGTGCGCTGCAGCTCCATGCCGGCCACAGAGAGCACATCCTGGGAGCCGGCGGCCAGCAGACGGACATTAACAATCACCGTGGTGGGAGTCAGGGAATAGGTGCCGCTGACAATACTCTGCACCTGCTGCCCCTTGGCAAGCAGGGCTGCGTTACGGCTGAGCAAAAGCTCGCCCGCCTGGTCGCGGATGAACACTGCCTGTGCCTTGCGCACCTCTGCCACCTGGAACCCATACCGAAAGAGGCAGGTGGAAAGGGCTTCGGTCAAGGTGCGCCCAAAGGCCGAGGTTTCCTGGAGATTGTCCAGGTTCACCATGCTGGTGAGGATGATCCGTTCGCCGTTACCGGCGCCTCCCCCCCTGGCCGCCACAAGCTGGCGGGCCAGATAATCACCGAAGCCGAAAAAATCAGGGCTCACCACCGACACCGTGCCCCCTGGTTTCGCTCCCCCACAACCGGCCAGACCTGCCACCAGCATGAGCAGAAGCGCTCCTGTTTTTGTGATATTGCTCATTTTTTTCAAGATGCCTACCTTTGCTGGGCAATGATTTTATCCGCCCGTTGGCGGCCAATCACGGCGTTATCATGGAGCTGCTGACTCATGGCCATAGTAGCGGCCACGGCAAATTGCTGCCTGGCCAGGAGATAATGGCCTGCGCCCAGAGAAACAACGGCCTGCTCATAGCGACTGCGGGCCTTTTCCTCAAGGGCCATTTGGTCCGGCCCTAAACCATCCGAGCCCGGGCCGCTGACACAACCAGGCATTGCCCCCAGCAGCAGGGCCAGGAGCAGCCCTGTTTTTTTCCTGGAGCTATTTTTCATTTCTGCGCCTCTCCATCACCGGGGAAATCCTCGATGGCCACCTGCTGGATCGGTGTGGGCAGGGGCTGGCCACTATCCTTGAGCATGGCCTCTACAAGTCCGTCCATCTTAAAAGCAAGGGAGCTGCTGGCCAGCAGCAGGCCGGTACCGTTTTCAAGAAGCCGGACCTGGACAAAAATCTGGCCGTCTGCCACCGAATAGGTGCCCGCCACCACGGCATCCGCCTGATGCACATAGCTCAGTTCATTCATGTCCCGGGACAGGGCATATTCCCCATGTCCCTGGCTGATCTGCATGGCGGGCATCATCCGGATATCAAACACATCCACCCTGCGGCGCTGCAGCTCATGGAGCATCTGCTCAGCCAGATAACGACCCAGGGCCGAAGTTTCATAGATCTGGTCAAGGTTAACAAAAGTGGCCACCGTCACCCGCAACTCACCGGCCACCGGCTCCTTGCTGCCGGCCAGAAGCTGGGCAGCCAGCTCCCGAACCCGTAATCTCAACTGAATCCCGGTTTCAGCAGGCATAACCTCCCTGCTGCCGCCGGTGAGCCACGGCCAGGAGAAACGCTCTCCCGGCTTTTCAGCCATAAAAACACGGGGAGTGCGATAGACATAATCACCGGGCACCCCATGGGGATGATCCAGACCATATTGCCTGAGCATCACGTCATCAGCGCTGTGAGCCGCACCGCCTAACAGATAAAGCCCGGCCAAGAACACCAGACCAAAGGTTTTTTTTCTCATCGTCATCACCATAAGATCCATCTCATTATTGGCTAACCTGATAAGGGGAAGAGCCATGGGGCAGCACAGCCCACGCCGGGCCATCCAGATCCAGCCTTGAAGGGCGCTCGGTGCCGGCCGGATAAACCACCGGCACCGGCCGCTGCTCATCGACAATCCGCAAAAGCGGATCCAAATCAAGCCCCAGGGGATTGGCCAGGCGTGAAGAGGAGGTGCAGCCGGCCAACAAGCAGCATACCAGTAGATAAACAAGCCTCATGGTCCACACCTCTGCACTCTTTATCCAAAACGTCATTGTTTTATCCCTCTGACAGGTTCCTGACAGTAGTGGCAATTTTTTCCCACTGGCCTCCCGGCCCCACGACACTGATCGACACAGCGACAGACATGTAATTACAACTGGTTACACCTCATGCCGTTGTCGACCAGCCAACCCTGGCCGGCACCCTCTGGCTATCAATGCATGTCTCATGCCAGCACAAAGTTGGCATTGCCCTGCCACCATTTTTTTTCAAAAATATATTGCCAAACCTAAAAAGATGTATATACTTGTATGGTTCTGGTGTGGAGAAACAGCTCTTTTTTTTCTCCCTGTAATTTCAGATAGTTGTCACCAAAAGCCAGGGTAAGCCCTTTGACTTCTCATAAATTTCCGTGGAGGAAATATATTTATGGCCAGAATCACCGTTCAAGACTGCCTGAGTAAAATTGGCAATGAAAATCGTTTTTCCCTTATTCACCTGGGTGTTGCCCGGGTAAAACAACACCGCAAAGGTCAGCCCTTTCTGGTCAAGGGCAAGAATAAGGAAACCGTCATGACCCTGCGGGAAATTGCCGCCGGCAAGGTGACCTTTGACAACATCAAATCCCTGGGCCAGGCCCCACAGGCCGAAACAGACGATGCTGATACCGCCGGCACCGCTGCCCCAGAAACAGACAAATAATCGCCCAACAGCCCTTCTTCTCTACCCTTGCATGGCAGATGGAGGGGGCCGTTTATCCTGTAAACAAAAGCCCTTTTAGTTTTTCCTATGGATCAAGATTTCTACAAGACCCTTGGGGTGGATCGCTCCGCCTCTGCCGCTGAAATAAAAAAAGCCTATCGCAGCCAAGCCATGAAGCACCACCCGGATCGCAACCCGGGGAATAAAGAGGCTGAAGAGTTCTTCAGGGCCGCCTCCGAGGCCTATGAAGTTCTCAGCGACAGCAACAAAAGAACGATCTACGACCAGTATGGCGCCGAAGGATTGCGCAGTTCCGGCTTCCGGGGTGGTGCCGGCAATTTCGAAGATATCTTCTCCAATTTTGGCGATATCTTCGGTGATCTGTTCGGCTTTAGCGGCGGTCGCAGGGAGCAAAACGGCCCGATACAGGGCGCTGATCTGCGCTATGATCTCACCATCCCCTTCATGGACGCCATCCATGGCTGCGAACATGAGGTTGAGATAACCAAACGGGACACCTGCTGGACCTGTGAGGGAAGCGGAGTCCGGCCCGGCCATCAACCACAGACATGCGGCATGTGTCATGGCTCCGGCCAGGTCACCCGCTCTCAGGGCTTTTTCCGGGTGGCCACTCCCTGCCCGGAATGTCGCGGCCAGGGTCAGATCATCAAGGATCCCTGCACCGACTGCAACGGCAGCGGCCTGGTCCGCAAAACCAAGAGCGTCTCCCTGAATATTCCGGCCGGCGTTGACACCGGGGCCCGCATGCGGCTGCGCGGCGAAGGTGAAGGCGGCCGGCGCGGCGGCCCCGCCGGGGATCTCTATATTGTCATCCATGTGGAACCCCACGAATTCTTCGAGCGCGATGGTGACCGCATTTTCTGTACCTTGCCGTTGACCATGACCCAGGCGGCCCTGGGCTGTACCCTGGATATCCCCACCGTGGATGGGGAAACCACCTTCAGCTTCCCCAAGGGTGTGCAGTCGGGCCAGACTTTTACCCTGGCCGGCAAGGGCGCCCCCAGCCTCCGCACCCGCAGTGTCGGCGACATGGTCATAGAAGTGCAGGTGGCGACCCCTGCCAAACTGACCAAGAGACAGGTGGAACTCCTGGAGGAATTCGCCGAAATTGAAGACGCCAAGGAGTCTGACAGCGGCTTCTTCTCCCGCCTCTTCAAAAAGAGCGAGCAAACCCAATGACAGGCGACAAAGAATTCAGCCACTTTGACGAGGCCGGCAATGCCCGCATGGTGGATGTGAGCGCCAAGCTCGACACCACCCGGCAGGCCACGGCCCACGGCGTAATCACCATGAGCCCCTCCTGCTTCGCCCTGGTCAGCAAGGGCTCCATGGCCAAGGGTGACGTCCTGGGGGTTGCCAGGCTGGCCGGGATCATGGCCGCCAAAAAAGTGGACAGCCTCATCCCCCTCACCCACCCCCTGCCCATCACCAAGGCGGATGTGGAATTTATATTGGATGCATCCTCTTCGGCCATTACTATTCTTGCCACAGTGGGTATCACCGGCAAGACCGGCGTGGAGATGGAGGCCCTCACAGCCGTCTCCGTGGCCGCCCTGACTATTTACGACATGTGCAAGGCCGTTGATAAAGGCATGGAAATTTCAAATATCCATCTGCTCAAAAAAAGTGGTGGCAAAAGCGGCACCTATGTACGATAGTTTCATACTGATCTGCTTTTATTGTCTTATTTAACAACAAGAGGCGACTGCTTCTTCTTTGACATCTCAAAAAAGTCTGGCTTTTCAGATGCGTCGCCAGCACCATAGGAGATATGCCATGAATAAAGAACAACTGGCCTATTTTAAAGAAAAGCTTGAAGAAATGAGCGAAGAGGTCATGGCAGGGGCGGACAAGACCCTTCACGAGATGACTGACAGCGCCAGCAATTACCCTGATCCGGCCGACCGCGCCACCGCAGAATCAGACCGTAATTTCGAGCTGCGCATCCGTGACCGTGAACGAAAGCTCCTGGCCAAGATCAAAGAGGCCATGGACCGCATTGAAGACCAGAGCTTCGGCATCTGTGACGACTGCGGTGATGATATAAGCGAAAAACGTCTTGAGGCCCGGCCGGTCACCACCCTGTGCATCAACTGTAAAACCAGGCAGGAAAATGATGAAAAGGCCAAGGTGGGCTGATCTCCTTTCCTGATTACCGCCACATGCTGCTTCTCATCAAGACCAGACCGGTAAATGTCCGGTTTTTAAGCGTGAATAATAATGCCTGAGTTACGTAAAGATCCTGTCCTGGGGCGCTGGATTATCATTGCCAAAGAACGCGGCAAGCGACCCACCGACTTCATTATCAGTGAACCTGCCAGCAAAGGCGGCTTCTGCCCCTTGTGTCCCGGCAATGAAAAAACAACCCCTCCCGAGGTTCTCGGCTACGGCGGTCCAGGCCGTCTCCCCAACACCCCGGGCTGGACCTTGCGGGTGGTGCCCAACAAATATCCTGCCCTGGTTATTGAAGGCGATGTGAACAAGGAAGGGGAAGGCCTCTACGACAAGATGAACGGCATTGGCGCCCACGAAGTCATCATTGAGACGCCAAACCATGAAGAATTCTTCACCCAACTCCCCTTTGAACGGATGCAGGATGTCTTTCTGGCCTTCCGTGACCGCCTGGTGGACCTGAGCCGTGACGAACGGTTCAAATATGTGATGCTTTTCAAGAATCACGGCCGGGCCGCCGGCGCCTCCCTGGAACACTCCCATTCCCAGCTTGTCGCCCTGCCCATCCTGCCCCGGATGATTGTCTCTGAACTGGCCGGCAGTCTCTCTTACTACAAGTATAAAGAGCGCTGTGTCTACTGCGACATTATCCGCCAGGAGAGCAAAGAGCAGAGCCGCCTGGTGTGCGAGAATGAACATTTTATCGTCATCACCCCCTGGGCGCCCCGCTCGCCCTTTGAAATGTGGCTGCTGCCCAAGCAGCACGCCTCCTCCTATATCACCCAAAGCCATGACCAGTTCCAGGCCCTGACCCGGATTTTTGGCGAGGCCATGGCCCGGCTGGAGGCGTGTATCCCCAATGTGCCCTATAATTTTGTTTTGCACGGCGCCCCCTTGCGCTCAGACCCCCTGCGCCATTACCACTGGCATTTTGAGATCATGCCCAAGCTCACCAATATTGCCGGATTTGAATGGGGTTCCGGCTTTTACATAAACCCCACTCCCCCTGAAGACGCGGCCCGCTACCTGCGCGAGGTCTCCCTTACCTAAATCGTGCCAAGCAACTAGCTTGATTTGTCAGCAACCCAGACAAGGTGCATTATGAAAAAGATCCTACTTGTTGATGATGAAGAGTCGATCCACCTCCTCTACCGTGAGGAGCTTGAAGAGGCCGGCTATGAGGTGCACTCCGCCCTGTCGGGTGATGAGGCTTTGAACACCCTGGATATCCTCAAACCAGACCTGGTGATCCTTGACATCAATATGCCGGGCCTAAACGGCATTGACACCCTGCGCCAGATGAAGGAAAAAATGCCGGAAATGCCGGTGATTCTCAGTTCCGCCTATCAGGAGTTCAAGCAGGATCTGGCCTCCTGGGCCTCTGACGATTATATCGTCAAATCATCCGACTTGACCGAGCTCCTGGAGTCGGTCCACAGACATCTTGCCTAATCCCTCTCCCTTTTGCTGCATCCTTGACCATGAAAGATATTCAGAGCCAGCATGACCACCGCCGGATCAGCATTGAAAAGGTGGGGGTCAAAGAGATCTCCTACCCCATCAAGGTCCTGGACAAGACCCATCATCACCAGCACACTGTGGCCACCGTCAATATGTCGGTGAATCTTCCCCACCATTTCAAGGGGACCCACATGAGCCGCTTTATCGAGATCCTCAACCGCTTCCACGGTGATATCAATGTCCGCAGCTTCCATCTCATTCTGGAGGAGATGAAAGAAAAACTGGAGGCGGAGCAGGCCCATATGGAGGTGGAATTCCCCTATTTCCTCCAGAAAAAAACCGGGAGCAAGACAGGCCTGCTCAGAGAGTATAGCTGCAAGATGCACGGCGCCTACGACTCCAAGGATGACCTCACCCTGGAGTTCCGGGTGCCCATTGCCCCGCCCGGGGTGGAGCAGGCCGGCGAAGGACTGCCTGAATCCCTGGGCCATTGGGGCAATGCCGACATCTGCGTCCGTTTTCGCCATTTCATCTGGATCGAGGATCTCATTGAGATGGTGGAGGAAGTCACCAGCCATGAACTCAAGTGGTCCGCCAGCCAATCTGACCCCAACCAGCACCCCCTCTCCGTTGAGCAGCTGGCCAAGAATCTTGGTCAACGCCTCAATGATCACCCCGACCTCTCCTGGTTCTGTGTGACGGTGGAAAACCTCTCTGAGGGCTTTTCAACCTTTGCCACCATGGTCGGCCCCCAGGACGCGTAACCGGCGCCACAGCCCCCCTCTCTTCCAACACCCACAGCAGGCGGACACAATGGCGCCACTTTCCTCTGGTCTATTGGGGCAGGCAGGGGTATAGTCCTTGGTTTCTGTTTGCCCGAGAGCCCCTTTGCCAATCACTTATCCCCATGGAATCACCATGCACCATGAATTCTTACTTGAGATAGGCACGGAAGAGATTCCGGCCAGTTATATAGAACCTGCCCTCAACTCTCTCCAAGAGGGGATGAAGAAAAAGCTCCTTGAGCTCGGCCTGCCCTTTGGCGCCCTGCACACGGCGGCAACGCCGCGTCGACTGACCCTGGTGGTCAGCGACCTTGCCCAGCGCCAGGAGGATCAGCGCCTGGAGGTGATGGGCCCCCCCAAACAGGCCGGTTTTGACGCTGACCACAAACCCACCAAGGCGGCCCTGGGTTTTGCCCGCTCAAAGGGCGCCACAGTGGATGATATCCAGGTGGTGAACACGGAAAAGGGCGACTATCTCATGGTCGTCCAGGAGATCAAGGGCCAGGAGACCGCCCTCCTTCTTCAGAAATTCCTGCCTGAACTCATCCTGGCCACCCCTTTTCCCAAGTCCATGCGCTGGGCGGACAAGGACACCCATTTTGCCCGACCTCTGCAGTGGCTGGTGGCCCTTCTGGGGGGCCAGACCGTTCCCTTTACCATTGACGACATCCAGAGCGGCAACACCACCCGCGGCCATCGTTTCATGTGCCCGGAAGTCCGGCAGGTTACTGATTTCAGGCAGTATGAGGAGACCCTCCGGGCCATGGAGGTCATGGTGGATATCCAGAAACGGCGTGACCTCGTCGCCAGGCAGGTCACCGAGGCGGCCAGCGCCATGGGCGGCCGCGTGGTCCTTGATCTCGACCTCCTTGACATTGTCACCCACCTGGTGGAATCACCCCATGCCCTGGGCGGCTCCTTTGACCGCAAGTTCCTGGAACTCCCCACCGAGGTGCTCACCACCTCCATGCGGGTCAACCAGAAGTACTTCACAGTAGCAGACCCAGAGGGCACCCTGCTCCCCTCTTTTGTGGCAGTGAACAATACCAGGGTGAAGGATGAGGCCATCTCCAGAGAGGGCCATCAGCGGGTCCTGCGGGCCCGTCTGGAAGACGGCCTCTTCTTCTATAATGAGGATCGCAAGCGCCCCTTGGCGGCCTACAAGGCGGCCCTGGCCGGAGTGGTCTTCCAGGCCCAGCTGGGCACCATGGCCGCCAAGAACGAACGTCTCACCTGCCTGGCCCAGGATCTGGCCCAGGCCTTGGAGCCCGGTCTTGTGGACACCACAAAGAGGGCGGCTGAACTCTGCAAGGCGGATCTGGTCACCGACATGGTAGGTGAATTCCCGTCCCTGCAAGGAGTGATGGGCAAATATTACGCCCTGCATGACGGCGAAAAACCAGAGGTGGCAGCGGCCATTCTGGATCATTATAAACCGCTGCGCTCAGGCAGCCCCTTACCGGCCGGCCGAGCCGGCGCCCTGGTGGGCTTGGCCGACCGTATCGACACGCTGGCCGGCTGCTTTGCCATCGGCAAAATACCCACCGGCGCCACCGACCCCTACGGCCTCCGCCGGCATGCCCTGGCCCTTATCCATATTATCAGTGCCCAGGGCTGGCATCTTTCCCTGCGTGCCATCTTCCGTCAGGCCCTGAGCCTTTACGGCGAGCAGATCACCACCGATAAAGAGGAAACCCTGGCCGCCCTCCTCAGCTTCATCAAGGGCCGCTACAGCAACGATCTTATTGCCGGAGGCAATAGCAGTGAGGCGGTGGAAGCCGCCACCGCAGTGCTCTTTGACGACATCGTTGATTGCAACCAGCGGCTGGCGGCCTTAAGCGCCATCGCCCACCATGAGACCTTCACCCTGCTGGCCGGGGCCTTCAAGCGGGTAACCAACATCATCAAGGATCATGATGAGAGCGAGGTGGAGCCGGATCTCCTCTGCGAAGAGGCGGAGCAAAGGCTTTTCAGCATCTTCGTGCAGGTCAGAGATCAATGCCGCCCCCTGCTTGACAAACGGGAGTATGGGGCGGCCCTGCAGGCTATTTTGTCGATGAAAGAGCCGGTGGACCGCTTCTTTGATGAGGTGATGGTAATGGCCGAAGACGAAGCGGTGCGGCAGAACAGGCTCTCCCTGCTGACGGCCATCGCTCATCTCTTCCTGCAGATCGGCGACTTTGCCAAGATGTACACCCTGAAGGGGTGACCCTGGTTTCTCCTGTGATGAAAAGGTACTTAGTTGCCGAAATAGATGTGGCTGGCCGCCTCCACCGAGACAGCCAGCAGCGGCGGCAGGTCCAGGCTATTAACAGAAAGGGTCTGACATAGCTGCATCACCAAGTGCCAAGCCCCCTGCTCATAGGCCTTGGTGAGAGCCAGCACCGGGGCCAGGCGGCCGGTGCCGCTGAGCAGGGCCTCGCAGAGATCCGGGTCCAGATGAAGACCGTCGAGAATCTGCCCCATATCCCTTTCCAGAATAACGTCAAGCAGACTGAGCATACCCAGGGTGTAACAGGTGGCCCTGGTGCCGATGCCGGGCAGCAGGACGCTCAGACCTTGACAGAAACGGGCCCGCTGCACCGAAAGAGAGAGCAGCTCGTGGGGTTTGTCGTCGGCAAGATAGG
Source organism: Desulfurivibrionaceae bacterium (assembly GCA_031581485.1). Taxonomy (GTDB): domain Bacteria; phylum Desulfobacterota; class Desulfobulbia; order Desulfobulbales; family SURF-16; genus BM506. Next base: position 10,390 of record JAVLBA010000002.1, read on the forward strand.
AAAGCATCATCATACTGATCCACTGCCTGAGGGTCTCTTCCCCCACCAGGGCAATGGCGCTCTGCAGTGATTTGACCTCAACCCGCACCGCAAAGGCGGCGGAATTGACATAGCGCAGCAGCTTGTAGGCCAAGGAGACATCATGGGAAATCAACTCCGCCATTTTGTCATAATCCGTGGTGGGGTCCTGGAGTTGACCGAGCATATTGAGATAGCGCAGTTTGGAGCCGGGAATATCCTTGCTGCTTAAAATCTCCGGCCTGCTGAAAAAATAGCCCTGATAAAGATGAAAACCCATTTCCTTCAGACGCTCGAACTGGGCCATGGTCTCCACCTTTTCCGCAAGCAGCTTGAGGTTGAATTTCCTGGCCCTGGCCACCTCCTCCTCCAGTTCCTGCCAACTCATGGCCAGTACATCAAACTTGACGATCTTGGCCATCTCCATGAGCGGCTCCAGCTCCGGGCGATACCTGAAGTCATCCAGGGCAAAGACATAGCCCTTTTCCACAAGCCTGGCACAATTCTTCAGCAGAGAAGGGGTAACCTTGACGTCCTCCAGGATCTCCACCACGGTGTTGCGTGCTGAAAAGAGAAAAGAGGTATGGCGATTGAGCATGCCCTGCGGAAAATTGATAAAGGCCCGTTTGCCACCGGTGACCTGCTGCAGACCCAGCAGATACTGGCTGTTGCTCATCACCTGGGAGGTGGCTGTCATGGAATCAATGGCAGCACTGCAGAAATTCTGGAGTCCGGAGCGGAAAAGCAGCTCATAGCCAAAGACATTCATATTGGCCCGGAAAATCGGCTGCCGGGCAAGAAAGGCCCGGCTGGTATCCATGATTTTGTTCGGCAGATCGAGGGTCATGATTTTCCTTATCACCCAGAAAACATTCTCACCCCTGTGGCAGCAGCATGTGCCTGCCAACAGGACGTCCATTCATGTGCAGATCCCGGCAATCAAGAGAAGGGGCCGGCCGTCTCCAGGGCCCCGACTGCCAGGAGCGCGGTAACCACCTCTGCCACCGGCAGGCCGATGACATTGGTATAGGAGCCGGAAATCTCGGCAACCAGGAAGGCACCGCCACTCTGCATCCCGTAGGCTCCTGCCTTGTCATCTCCGTCGCCCGTGGCCACATAGGCGGCAATAACCCGGGGCTCCAGATCAGTAAAGCGGACCCTGGTCACCACCGCCTCCACCTTCTCAAGATGGGGCTCCTGGCGGCAAAGGGCAAAGCCGGTCCACACCTCATGCCAGCGCCCGGCCAGGGAGGCGAGGATCTCCTCTGCCTCCTGGCGGCTGCCCGGCTTGCCTAGGAGATGGCCATCGCGCACCACAACGGTATCCGCCCCCAGAACCAGATGACCGGGATGATCCTGGGCCACGGCCTGGGCCTTTTCCCGGGCCAGACGCCGGACAAAGATCTCAGGCCCTTCGCCGGTCAGGGCGGTTTCATCCACCTCTGTTGGTGCAACCAGAAAGGAGAGGCCGAGACCGGTGAGAAAATCGCGGCGCCTGGGTGAGCCTGAGGCCAGGATCAGGGGCTGCACGGCTTTGAAAACTGCCTGCGCTGCCATCATCATGCCCTGATGGAATATCCCCCGTCCACCACCACGGTCTGGCCATGGATCATCTTGGCCAGATCACTGGCCAGAAAGAGGGCCACGTCCGCCACATCATCCGGGGTGGTTAAAACTCCCATGGGGGTCCGGGCCAGGGCGGTGTCCAGGATCTGCTTGCGGTTGGGGAATTTCTTGAGGGCCTCGGTGTCCACGGCACCCGCACTGATGGTATTAACTGTTATCTTCTTTTCTCCCAGTTCAACGGCCAGATGGCGGACCAGGGATTCCAGGGCCGCCTTGGAGGCCCCCACTGCCGTGTAATTTTCCACGGCCCGAACCGAACCAAGACTTGACACTGCCATAATCCTTCCCCCATCGAGCATCAAGGGCACTGCCTGCTGGGCCAGAGTGAGCAGGGCCCGGGCATTGATATCCATGGCCCAATTCCAGTGGCGGGGGGAAAGTTCCATGGCCGGCTTCAAGACCCCGGAGGCGGCATTGGAGACCAGAAAATCGAGGCGGCCATAGCGCTCTTTGATCTGCTGAAACATGGCCACCACATCCTCGTCATTGGCAACATTGGCCTTGACTACTAGACACTCAGCCCCGCGCTCCTGCACCAGGCGCGCTGTTTCTTCAGCATCTTGGCGATGACGGACATAATTGACCACGATATTGACGCCATTTTCGGCAAAACGCAGGGCAATGGCCTTACCAATACCCCGAGAGCTCCCGGTGATTATTGCTACTTTCCCTGAAAGATTAAACATGACAAAACTCCTTTCTATGAAATGGCCAGGACAAGACCAACAGCTCTTTTGCTTGAGATGAGAAGACAAAAGGGGGATTGTAGCAGGATAGAGCCGGGAAGCAAAGCGTTTTCCACTTAGCCCCAGCCCTTCCCCTTCTCCCTTTGCCTGGCCAGCCAGACCTTGAATCTCGCCGCCAGACTGGCCAGGAGGTGGCGACTATGAAAGGGAATCGGGCGCAGTTGGCCCGGCACCAGAAAGTCCTCCACTGCCACCTCCTCCGGGGAGAGCAGGGGGAAGGCCAGGGTGTCCAGATCATGGCCCCTGTCCCGGCGGTCGCAGCTGGCCTGCCAGAGGGGCGAGGATTCCGGGTCCAACTTGATCACGGCCAGCAATGCCCGGTCCAGGGCCAAGGCCCATGGGCTGGCCGCCATCACCCCCAGGGGATAGGCCTCTCCGCCCAAGGGGCCGGTGCGGTGCATGGCCGTGATGGCGTCACACAGGGAAAGTCCCGGCGGCACCAGAAAAGGCAGATCCGCCAGCAGATCAAAAAAGGCGCGGCCATCACCCTGGCCATGGACCTGATGCCCCCACGCCTTACGCCAGCCCTTGATGATGCCGTAATGATTTTTCACGGCCAGGGAGACCCGGGTCTGGCCGTGGCTTTTGAGCTTGGGAAGATTGATGAAATAATCACATTCCAGGGCATCGACGGCCACGGCAATCTCAAGGCCGCGGCGGGTGGTGACAACACGGCTCTTCTGAAAAGGGGCATAGGAGACCGGCAGCCCTTTGAGGGCCGTGGTCATGCCGCAGATGTGCATGGCCCGCAGACCGGAGCCGGTGGCAGGGGAGTCCCCCACCACCACCTGGGCGCCTTGGTCGACAAACCATTGGGCAACCCCGGCCACAAACTCCGGATGGGTGCAGGCGAGATCTCCCTGATAGCGGGCCGCCACCAGGTTGGGCTTCAAAAGAACCCTGCTCCCCCGGGAACACGTCCAGGCAAGGGCGGCAAGCAGGCCATCCACCACCCGGACCATCTCCTGGCGGTCATAGGAGAGACAGCGGCTGATGGCCACTGCTCTTTTTTCCCCAGCCATTCTCTCTCCTCCCCTGCCCTCTTTTCTCCATCTGCCCACATATAGTAGTGTACAGCAGGCAAACTACCATTTTTATTGCAGAATTACAGCAGAAAGAGCGCCCCTGGAAATCGATACCCACAAAGAAAAAGGCCGGCCTTGGGGGGACAAGTCCGGCCTTTTTCAGGAGAAAGGAGATATGAAGTACTACTGCCTTATTCTTCTTACAACATCCATGCCACCTTGAAAAAGAATATCCCCTTCCCTTCTCCTGCCCCCTGCCGCAGGCCTTGCCGGCAAAAAGGACCTTCCCTGCAGGCAGAGTGAGCTATTCAATTTTTTAAACTTGCCGCCACCAAGAGCGGCACTGGCTGTAATTAAGATGCTACATCAGCCATATACGCTGCAGAAGAGTTTTTATACCTCCCCCTGAGATAGCCGGCAGCCCCCACAGGGCACTCCTCTTTTCTGGCCTTTCCTTAGAAAAGGGGTCTGGATTATTGCACCAAAGTATAAATTTTAGCACCGCCCCGAAACGCCCCGGTCTGGGGCCCTCCATCCGCCCCTTATTACCCCCTGCCGCCTTAGCGGATTATTGACTTTTCTCCCTGCAGACCAGTCAAAAAAATGACCAAAACCACCTGCCCATCCAGAAAAAGAGCGTATCTCTCGCAATAATGCCGACAATTTACGCCGCTAGAACAACAAGTTGTCAAGAAGCAACTGCTTAAGAAAAAGCCGTGGCACAATACTTGATAAGGTCCCCCATAACGAAAAACCCTCCACCCACATTATGCAGGAGATCCAGACCATGGCAGACGACAACATCCCCCCCTTGGAAGAACCCAAAAAAAAATCCAGAACAATGCCCCTGGTCATTCTGGCGCTGGTTCTGCTTCTGGTGGGCGGCGGCGGCTTTTTTGCCTATACCACCTTCATGGCTCCCCCAGCGACCACAGCGGTACCACCCACCGAGACCACCAGTGTGGTTGGGGAGATGATCACCTTGAATGAATTTGTGGTGAACCTGGCCGATCCCAAGGGCAAACGGTATCTCAAATGCAAAATCAGCCTTGAAGTGGAAAGCGTGGAGGCCAAGGAGAGGGTGGCAAAAATTGCCCCCAAACTGCGTGACATCGTCATCATGCTCCTTACCAGCCTGGCCTTTGAAGAGGTGATGACGCCGGAGGGCAAGATCCGCATCCGCAATGAACTCCTGGAGCGGTTCAACCAGGCGGCCCGGCCGGACCGGATCAGAAATCTCTACTTCAGCGACTTTGTCGTCCAATAAAACTCCAATCAACGAGAGATAGATGGAACAGATTCTCAGCCAGGATGAAGTAGATGCGCTCCTCAAGGGTATTTCCGGTGGCGACATTGAGGAGCCGGAAGATACCCTCGATGAAGAGGCGCTCGCCTATTCCACCTACGACTTCAGCCGCCAGGAACGCATCGTCCAGATCAAAATGCCGGCCCTGGATGTCATCAACGACGTCTTTCTGCGCTCCATCCGGGGCTCCCTGTCGGCAACCCTGCGCCGGATTCTCGATATCAGCTCCGTGCCCATGGAACTTGACCGGTTTGGCGCCTTTGTCCGCACCCTGCCGGTGCCCAGCAGCCTGCAGATCTTCAAAATGGACCCCTTCCGGGGCCTGGCCCTCTTCGTCATTGAGCCCAAGCTTGTTTTTGCCCTGGTGGAGAGTTTTTTAGGAGGCAGCGGCCAGCGCAACGTCCGCATTGAGGGGCGTGATTTCACCGCCATTGAGCAGCGCCTGATCCACCGGGTGGTCAACCTGCTGGTCAGTGACCTGGAAAAGGCCTGGTATTCGCTGCACCCCATCAAGGCCCAGTACATCCGCAGTGAAATCAACCCGCAGTTTGCCAAGATCTGTGAACCGGAAGACGTCGTTATCATCAATCGTTACGAGGTGGATATGGACCGGGCAGTGGGCTCCATTACCACCTGTATCCCCCTGGCCAACCTGGAGTCCGTAAAAAACAAGCTGATGACCACCTTCAGCAGAGAGCAGAGCGAGGAGGATATCAGCCTCCGGCGCATCCTGACGGAAAACATCAAGAACATGCCAACCGAGACCAAGGTGCTCCTGGGCACGACGGAGATCTCGGCCGGCGACGTTATTGCCCTGCAAAAGGGAGACATTATCCAGCTCGACAATCGCAAGGAAGACCTCCTGCCGGCCTATATTGCCGGGGTCAGGAAATATATGGGTTCCCCCGGCGTCCATCGGGGCAACAAGGCCTTTTTGATTAAACGGAAGGTTCTGGACCAAAACAAGGATTAATGGGCCACCCTGGTGGCCCTTATTTAAGATGACCTGCTGATGGCAAGGGCGATTGTCTCGCCCCCACCACCCGAGCAGGAAACGGCAAGGAGAAAAGAGATGGCGGACGAATCATTGGCAGATGGCTGGGCAGATGCCCTGGAAGAAGAAAATCCTGAGGCAGGCAAAAAAGGGCCCAAGGGTGATGACGACTGGGATGCCCTGAGCGAGGAAGAGGGCTCCACCGCCAGCTTCCAGGAACTGGGCAAGGGCGAGGTGAGCAAGGGCGGCAACAAAAATCTCGAGTTTCTGCTCGACATCCCGCTGGAGATAAGCGTGGAACTGGGCCGCGCCTCCATGCTCATCGACCGCATGCTCCAGCTCACCCAGGGCTCGGTTATTGAACTGGACAAGGCAGCCGGTGAAACCGTGGAGATCTACGTCAACAAAAAACTGCTGGGTAAGGGCGAGGTGATCGTGGTCAACGACCGCTTCGGGGTGCGCATCACCGAGATTATCAGCCAGGCCGACCGCATTAAAAACATAGGGTAAGACAATGAAGGCCCCTTTCTTCGCACATTTCATAACGGCATGCCTCCCTCTCCTCAGCCTGCCGGCCAGGGCGTGGGCCGCCGCTGAAGAACCCCTGCGGGTGACCACGCCGCACTTTGCCCCCCTGGACTCCATGGCCTACATCGGCAAGCTGCTGGCCGCCTTTCTGATCATCGCCGCCCTCATGGCCCTGCTCTTTAAGGGTCTGAAAAAAATGGGCATGGGCCATGGTTCCCTGAGCAAGGGCGGCCTGATCTCCGTGCTGGACACCCGCCTGATTGCCCCCAAGAAATATATCTCGGTGGTGCGGGTGGCCGGGGAAGATCTTGCCATTGCCATCTCCGACAACAGCATCACCCTGCTCTGCAAGCTCGGCCCTGCCTCTGCCTCCCCCAGGCAACAGAAAGAAGGCTCCGCTTTTGACGCCACCCTCAGCAAGGCCCATGGGGGCCATCCCCCGGAGGCATCCCATGTATAAGGTTCTCCGGCCGGCCCCTGTCCTGCTCCTTGGTCTGTTGGCTGTCACCCTGCTGCCCGGGCAGGGGCTGGCCGCCACTCTGCCCACCATCCAGCTGGGACTCACAGAAACCAGTGACCCCAAGCAGATGGCGACCATCATTGAAATCCTGCTGGTCTTCACCGTGCTCTCCATGGCCCCGGCCCTGCTCCTGATGACCACCAGCTTCACCCGGCTGGTGGTGGCCTTCTCCTTTCTCAAGAGCGCCATGGGCACCCAGCAGATGCCGCCCTCCCAGGTGCTCATCGCCCTGTCGCTTTTCTTGAGTCTCTTCATCATGAGCCCGGTCTTCTCCCAGATGAACACCACGGCAGTGCAGCCCTATATGGCCGAGGAAATCGGCCTGGAAAAGGCCTTTACAGAGGGGATCAAACCCCTGCGCGCCTTTATGTTCAAACAGACCCGGCAAAAGGATCTGGCCCTCTTTCTCTCCTTTGCCAAGATGGAAAAGCCGCAGAACAAGGAGGAGATACCCACCACCATCCTGCTGCCGGCCTTCATGATCAGCGAACTCAAGACCGCCTTTCAGATCGGCTTCATCCTCTTTCTGCCCTTTCTGGTGGTAGACATGGTGGTGGCCAGCGTCCTGCTCTCCATGGGCATGATGATGCTGCCGCCGGTGATGGTGTCGCTGCCTTTTAAATTATTACTCTTTGTCCTGGTAGACGGCTGGTATCTCATTGTCGGTTCTCTGGTCAAAAGCTTTGGCGTCTAAAGGAGACCCCCATGACCCCTATTGAGGCCACCAGCCTGGGCCAGAATGCCATAACCATTACCCTGCTTCTCGCTGCCCCCCTGCTCTTGGTGGGCCTGGTGGTGGGCCTGGCCATTGCCCTGTTCCAGGCCACTACCCAGATCCAGGAGATGACCCTCACCTTTGTCCCCAAGATCGCTGCCGTCATGATCGCCATGCTCTTTTTCTCCTCCTGGATGCTGATTGAATTGACCGATTACACCAGGGATCTTTTTGAAAGCATCCCCCTGCTGATCAGGTAGAGCTGAGATGACGGATACAGCCCTCCTTAACTGGACACTCAACAGCCTGCTGGTCCTGGTGATCGTACTGATCAGAGTGGGGCCCCTGCTCTTTTTCATGCCCGTGATCGGTGCCAAGACCGTGCCCAGCCAGGCCAAGATCCCCCTGATCATGGCCGTTGCCCTGGTCGTGGCCCCCTCGGTGGCTGTCACCGCCGATCAGCTGCCCACGACGGCCCTGGGCTTTGCCCTCTTTGTGGTAAACGAGATCTGCTTTGCCGCCATCCTCGCTTTTTTTGCCCGCCTCCTCTTTGATGCCATCCAGCTGGCCGGCCAGATGGTCAGTATCCAGATGGGTATGGCCATGGCAGGCACCATGGACCCCCAATTCGGCAACCAGGCCTCTCTCGTCGGCCAATTCTGGACCATGACCGCCTTTCTCATCTTTCTGGCCATTGACGGCCACCACATTTTTTTCCATACCCTGGTGGAGAGTTACCGTTGGGTGGCCCCCGGCACCCTCCACCTCACAGAAGCCACCTATAACGGCGTCCTCGCCGCAGTTGGCCATATGTTTATCCTGGCCGTCAAAATAATGGCACCTGCCTCAGCCGCCATCTTCTTCTCCCATATCGCCATGGGGATCATCGCCAAGACCGTGCCGCAGATCCCCATCCTCATTGTGGGCATGCCCATGAATATCCTGGTGGGCCTGCTCTTTGTCGGCTTTTCCATAGAATATTTCCTGCCCCTGATGACAAGCCAGTTTGAAAACCTGGGCCGCCTCCTGCCCAGGTTGGCCCAGGGCATGGGCTAGGCAAAGGAGTAAGGAGTAAGGAGTAAGGAGTAATTTTGACAGGCCCTTAGTTTTTTACAAAATAGTTAACCGAGACAGTGAGAAAAAAAGATCATGGCTGAAGAGTCCAGCGGTCAGGAAAAAACAGAAGATCCCACTTCCCGGCGCCTTCTGGAGGCCCGGAAAAAGGGTGACGTGCTGAAAAGCATGGAGGTCCCTTCTGCGGCCGTGCTGCTCTTCGGGCTCCTGGCCCTCTACGCGCTGAAGACCTATATGTATGACCATTTCCTGCTGGTGATGCGCCATTATTTCAGCCATCTCCACACCCTGAACATTACTCCGGACAACATGATGCCCCTCACCCTGGAGGTCATGACCTTTTTTGCCCTCCTGGTGGGGCCCCTGATGGTTATTATCTTCCTCACCGCCCTCAGCGCCAATTACGCCCAGGTGGGCTTCCTCTTTTCCACGGAAAAGATTGTGCCCAAATATGAGAAAATTGACCCCATCAAGGGACTGCAACGTCTCTTTTCCATGCAGACCCTGTTCAACACCCTTAAATCCATCGCCAAACTGGTAGTCATCGGCTGGGTGGCCTACAGCGTGGTCAAGGCGAACGTCCACAACCTGCTGCCCCTCATGGATCAGTCCCCTCTGGCCATTTTCATCTTCTACGTCAGAGTCTCCTTCTGGATGTTCCTGAAGGCGGCCCTGATCATTGTCGTCCTGGCAGCCATAGACTGGCTCTTCCAGCGCTGGCAGTTCATGAAGAAGATGAAGATGACCAAGCAGGAGGTCAAGGAGGAGGCCAAGAGCACCGAGGGTGATCCCCATGTCAAGGGCAGAATCCGTTCTATCCAGATGGAAATGGCCCGGAAAAGGATGATGGCCGAAGTGCCTCAGGCAGATGTGATCATCACCAACCCCACCCGGCTGGCCATTGCCATCAGATATGACAACGCCACCATGAAGGCCCCCCAGGTGGTGGCCATGGGGGCCGGGGTCATTGCCCACAGAATCAAGGAGATCGCCATGGAGCACCATATCCCCCTTATGGAGGACAAGCCCCTGGCCCGCGCCCTTTACCAGACCGTGGAGATCGGCGAGGAGATCCCGGCCCATCTCTTCCAGGCCATAGCCGAGATTCTGGCCCACGTCTACAGTATCAAGAAGAAGGCCGCCTAAAATCACGCATCAGGAGCAAGGAGAGAGCATTCAGAACAGAGCGCAGAGGGCTTTTGCAACCATACCCCCTGCTGGATTCTGAAGACGCCCAAAATTATGGAAGCGGAAAAGACCTTAAACCCCGTAAAGATCGAGTACACCAGTCTGCTGGTGGCCGTGGGCGTCATCGGAATCCTGATGATCATGATCATGCCCCTGCCCACCATGATCCTGGATCTCCTCCTTTCCCTGGGCATCACCATGAGTCTGGTGATCATGCTGATGTGCATGTACAACACCGACCCCCTGGACTTCTCTTCCTTTCCGTCCCTGCTGCTGTTGACCACCCTGTTCAGATTGTCCCTCAACATCGCCTCCACCCGCCTTATCCTGCTCCATGGCCATGAGGGGCCGGGGGCCGTGGGCCAGGTGATTCAATCCTTTGGCAATTTTGTGGTGGGGGGCAGCTTTACCGTGGGTCTGATCATCTTCCTGATCATGGTGCTCATCAACTTCATCGTTATCACCAAGGGCTCCGGCCGCATCGCCGAGGTGGCGGCCCGCTTCACCCTGGATGCCATGCCCGGCAAGCAGATGGCCATTGACGCCGACCTCAACGCCGGCATGATCGACGAGGCCACCGCCAAGGACCGGCGTGAGAAGATCTCCCGCCAGTCGGAATTTTACGGCGCCATGGATGGTGCCTCCAAATTTGTCCGGGGCGAGGCCGTGGCTTCCCTGGTGATCATGGTGATCAATATCGTGGGCGGCCTCTTCATTGGGGCGGTGCTCCAGAACATGGACGTCCTGCAGGCGGCCGAGACCTATACCCTGCTCACCATCGGCGACGGCCTGGTCTCCCAGATCCCCGCCCTGATCATCTCCACGGCAGCGGGTATCATTGTCAGCCGGGCCGCCTCCAAGCACAGCATGGGCATTGAGCTCACCAAGCAATTCGGCAAGCAGCCCGAGGCACTGGCCGTCTCCAGCGGCATCATCATCCTCTTCGGCCTGATTCCCGGCCTGCCCCATACCCCCTTCCTGCTCCTGGGTATCGGCATGGGTGTCCTGGCCTGGTTTGCCTTTGTCAACAAGGCCAAGATGGACGAGGGAGTGATCAAGGAGGAGGAAGAAAAACGGCAGGCCGAGGAACCGCAACCCGGCGCCCCTGAGACCGTGGAGGCGCTGCTTTCCATGGACACCCTGGAACTTGAGGTGGGGTATGGTCTCATTCCCCTGGTGGATGAAAAACAGCAGGGCGACCTGCTGGAGCGTATTCGCGGCATCCGCCGCCAGTTCGCCACCGAGATGGGGATGCTGCTGCCTCCCCTCCATGTCCGCGATAATCTGCAGATCAAGCCGGACGAATATGTCCTGCGCCTCAAAGGGGTGGAGATCGCCAAGGGAGAACTGCTCATGGGCCACTATCTGGCCATGGATTCCGGCGCAGCCAAGCGTGAGATCGAGGGCATCCCCACCACGGAACCCGCCTTCCAGCTCCCTGCCCTGTGGATCAGCGCCGACAAAAGGGATGAGGCCCAGCTGGCCGGCTACACCGTGGTGGACCCCTCCACTGTGGTGGCCACCCATATCACCGAGGTGTTGCGCAGCCATGCCGACGAGCTTCTGGGACGCCAGGCCACCCAGAAACTCCTGGACCATCTGGCCAAAACCCATCCCAAGGTGGTGGAGGAGCTGGTCCCCAACCTCCTTTCCCTGGGGGGTGTGCAGAAGGTACTGCAGAATCTCCTGCGGGAAAGGGTTTCCATCCGCGACATGCTCACCATCTGTGAGACCCTGGCTGATTTCGCCCCCATCAGCAAGGACCCTGACCTGCTCACCGAATATGTGCGTCAGAAGCTGGCCCGCTCCCTGATCAGCTCCCTGGTGGATGAGCAGGGCGAACTCAATCTGCTCACCGTGGATACCCAGATCGAAGACTTTATCAGGGAGTCGATCCACAAAACCGAACAAGGCTCCTTTTTATCCCTGGAGCCCAATCTGGGCCAGCGTATTGTTGAATCGATCATCACGGAGGCGGAAAGGGTAACTGCCGAGGGCTATCAGCCCATTCTGCTGGCCACCCCGGCCATCCGCCGCCATCTTCGCCAGCTCATTGAACGTTTTGCACCGCAGGTCATCATCATCTCAGCCAGTGAACTGACCACCAATGTAAAAATCAACTCCCTGGGGGCGGTGACCATTAATCCGCCCAACCCCAAAAAATAACCGGCCCTCCTGCCACGATTTTGCCTGAAAAGGACGACTATGATTATTAAAAGATTCGAAGCAGCCACTGCCCCCAAGGCCATGGCCCTTATCAAAAAAAACCTGGGTGAAAATGCGGTCATCTTCTCCCAGAAGACCCTGGACAAGGGCATGCCCTCCCAACGGGTGGAAATCATGGCGGCCATGGATTACGACATGGAGACAAAACCTGCCCCCCTGTGGGTGGAAGACGCGCTCCCGGCAAAGCACCTGGACACCTATGGTTATGAGGCGATCCGCAGACCCCAAAAGACCCAGCCGCGGCAGCCAAAACAACGAGGCCCCGAGAGTCCGGAGGTGGCTGCAAATTTCGCCAACCTCCTCCGGGAAAAAAGCGCTCCCTGGCAGACGGCAGAAAAGAGCAGAAGCAGCGCCCCCCTGCCCCGAGCCATCCATCACCACCAGGTCAAAAAATGGCGCGATGAGCTCATTGACCAGATTGAGGTCAAACATCTGTGCAGCTCCGACCGTCAGGAGATCATCGCCCTGGTGGGCCCTACCGGGGTGGGCAAGACCACCACTGCGGCCAAACTTGCCGCCTGGTACCATCTGCACGAAGGCAAAAAGGTGATACTGCTTTCCATGGACTGCTACCGGATCGGCGCCACTGATCAGCTCCGCACCTATGCCCGCATCATGCGGCTGCCCTGCGAAGTGGCGGTCCGCAAAGAGGACCTCACCGGGGCCATTGCCCGCCACCATGATGCGGACCTCATCATTATTGATACTGCCGGCAAAAGCCCCTATGACACCAGCCATGTGCATGAACTGGCCGACTGGTTCGCGCCGGTGGCCCATATCCAGCCGCTGCTCTGCCTGAGCGCCACCACCAAGAAGGAGGACCTGTCACAGATCGTCAACTCCTACCAGGACCTGGCGCCCCACTGTGTGATTCTCACCAAGCTGGATGAAACCAGGGCCTATGCCTTTCTCTGTCAACAGGTGGCCGCCGCCAACATGCCGGTGGGCTATCTCACCATGGGGCAACGGGTCCCCGAGGACTTCATGGTGGCAGAGAGGCCCTTCCTGACCTCCTTTTTCAAACAAGGATGGCCGGTGATGGCACAAGAGATGACCAACTAGGGCTTAAAAAAGATGGCAGCGCCCCTTCCCGCATATTAAGAGAGTTTATTTTTTATGAATCAGGCAGACACATTGGAAAAGATCATGACTCGTACCTCGGCAGCGCCCTATGGATCAGACCGTCAAGGCACCCCGCCGCGGGTCCTGGCCATCACCAGCGGCAAAGGCGGGGTAGGCAAGACCAACATCGTCACCAACCTGGCCTATTCCCTGGCCCGCAAAGGCAAAAAGGTGCTGGTCCTTGATGCCGACCTCAACCTGGCCAATGTCGATGTCCTCCTCGGCCTGACCCCCAAATTCAACCTCCACCATGTCCTGCTGGGCGAGAAAAGGCTGCGGGATATCCTGGTCACTGCCCCGGGTGGTTTTCAGATCCTGCCGGCCAGTTCCGGGATCATGGAGCTGGCCGAGCTCAGCGAAGAACAGAAACTCTTTTTTCTCTCGGAAATAAGCGCCCTGGGCAACAGCATCGATATCATGCTCATTGATACGGCCGCCGGCATCAATAATAATGTGATCTATTTCACCCTGGCGGCCCAGGAGAAGATAATTGTCCTCACTCCGGAACCCACCTCCCTCACCGATGCCTACGCCATGATCAAGGTCCTTTCCAGCCTGCATGACGTCAAGCGTTTCCGGATTCTGATCAATTCGGCCCATACCGAGAAAGAAGCCCTGGCCGTTTTCCGTCAGCTCACCCTGGTGGCGGACCGCTTTCTGGGCTCCTTGTCCCTGGATTACCTCGGCTTTATCCCCTATGACATCAAACTGCCCCAATCAGTACGGGCCCAGCGCCTGGTGGTGGAACTGTCGCCGCGCTCCACGGTGAGCGGCAAATTTTTCCAGTTGGCAGACCACCTGATCCAGGAAAAACCAGATACCCAGACGGATGGCAATATTAAGTTTTTCTGGAAAGACCTTTTTAAATTATAAAATTTTTGGGGATACCATGTATAATCCTCCCTGTCCCAGAGCCGGAAACGCCAGTGCCTCTAACAAAAAATCCATGAACAAATTTCAGACCTCCAAATTCAAGGATTACACCAATGCCTATTTCCAGGCCGGCACCGCACCGGACGCGGAAAAACGCGATCAGTTGATTCTGGCCTACACCCCCCTGATCCACTATATTGCCAGCCGCCTTGCCTCCCGCCTGCCGGCCAAGATTGCCCTTGACGATCTGCTTTCCAGTGGCATCATCGGCCTCATTGACGCCATTGACAAGTTTGACCTCAACAAGAATGTCCAATTCAAGACCTATGCGGAATTCCGTATCCGCGGCGCCATGCTTGACGAATTACGCTCCCTGGACTGGGTGCCCCGTTCGGTGCGGCGCAAGACCACCGACCTGGAGCGCACTTACAGCACACTGGAAAAGAGGCTGGGCCGGCCGGCCACGGATGAAGAGACCGCCGCGGAGATGGCCATCTCTCTGGAGGAGTATCACAAGCTCCTGGATGAAACCAAGGCGATCTCCTTCATGGATATTGAGCATCTGCGGCAAAACAGGCCGGAGCAGAGCCACAGAGGCAACGGGATGGCCTCCCTCGCCCTGGACAGCAATGACCCCTTTGCCGCCATCAACCTCAAACAGATCCGTGACCTGCTGGCCACTTCCATAGACACCCTGCCAGAAAAAGAACGTTTGACAGTATCCCTCTATTATTTTAACGAATTAACCATGAAAGAAATCGGCAAGGTCTTAAACTATACCGAGTCACGTATTTCACAGATGCACTCCAAGGCCATGCTGCGGCTGCGCACCAAGATGAAAAAGGCCTTGGCCAGCTGAAGACAAAGCCGCTTCCCCTGCAAATAAGTACTTTCCTTTGCCATCTTTTCCGCTTAAAATGGCAAAAATTCGCAAAGAATATTCGCCTATCCGACTATTCTGACATCAAGGCCTCCGGGTTGAAACATAAAGCACTTCTTGAAAAACGGACTCCGCAAGAGGGCTCACACGTATTGAGGAAAAACCATGCCGGCTGATAAGACCATGAAAGTCCTGGTTGTTGATGATTTTGCCACCATGCGGCGCATTGTCAAAAACATCCTCACCCAATTGGGATATAAGAACATCATTGAGGCCGATGATGGCGCCAGTGCCGTTGAAATGCTCAAAAATGAAAAGGTGGGCATGATCATTTCCGACTGGAACATGCCCAAGATGACGGGTCTGGAACTGCTTAAACATGTGCGGGCCGACGCCGCATTGGCCGCCACCCCCTTCATCATGGTAACGGCGGAGGCCCAGCAGGATAATATTATTCTTGCGGTAAAGGCCAAGGTAAGCCAGTACATCGTCAAGCCCTTTACAGCGGAAACCCTTGGTGAAAAAATTGATAAGGTATTCAGCTAACCAGTGCCCCCCTCCATGACCCCTTCTCCAGAGAACCCTTCCCCACAGGCCCCCTTAACCGACCTTGACAATGACCTGGGCGATGATTGGGAATCCGCCTTTCAGGCTGAAGAGTTCATGATCTCCCCCGAGGATGAACCCTCGGATTTCTTCCTCCTTGACGAAAACGAACCTGACAGCAACGAAGACATTGCCGACCTCTTCAGCGAGCCAGAGGATGGCAACAAAGAAAAAAGCAGTGCAGCCGCCCAGCCGGCAGCGGCGGACAGCGACGGGGAAGGCCGCCCTGTCCGGGCATTCCCCAATGGCCTGCAGATCCTGGCAGCCTCCCTGCTCCAGCTGGTGCAGGGCCGCCCCCGGCAACGGCTGGTGATCACTACCCTGGCCGGGGCCATTACCCTCCTGGTGGCCGCCACCTTATTCTTTCGAGCAACCGATGGCCAGAACATGGCCAGCGCCCCACTTCCTGTTACCGCCACCTCTCTCCCTCAGAAAAGCAGCAGCATGGAACCTCCTGCGCCCCAGCAGAGCCCCAAGGGGGCCCCACCATCAGAGCCGGCCGTGATGCCGGAAACAGTGCAACAGCAATGGCAACTCCCCACCTTTGTCATTGTGGCCGGTGATGACAGCAAGGTCGAGATCATTGTCAACATCGATCTTATTCTCACCGCCAACCTTGCCAAGGGCCAGACCCTTCCCGACGACAAACAGATATTTACGCGCGATATTATTTATCAATTTTACGCCAACCGGCCCGCCTATGAACTCAAACGGTACGCCCTGGCCCGCGGCGACATGATCAGCCAGCTCCAGGCCTGGCTCAACAGGCAGTGGCAAAACAACCCCTTTGAGACCATTATCTTTTCCCGCTATGAAGTCATCCAGACTTCCCCCCCTCTCAATCAAAAAGTTACATTCATGTAACAAAAATGCTCCCCTGTGCCATTATTGTCATAATAGAGCCCAAGGTCCCCTTCAGCCAGTTTCGCCAAAACAACGCCAAACCAGGGCGTTATCTTTGTTTTGTCCTGTGGCACCTTTCTTGCTTTCTTCAATATAAGAAACAGAAAAAGTTTTCTAGAGGAATTAAAGGATACCGGCAATAAAGAATGGCCTCCTCCTTTCCCACTGATCCACCAGACAGATAATGAATTCGAAACTACGTGCAAAACGAGAGGCCCTGGAGGCCTTATGGCAGAAAGGGGTAAGCGGCCAGGCCCTTCTTGCTGAACATACCAAGCTCATCGACGACTTTCTGGGCCAGATATTTGCCGAGCACCAGGGGGAGACCGACAACATGGCCCTGGTGGCCCTGGGCGGTTATGGGCGCCAGGAACTCTTCCCTTTCTCCGATATCGACCTGCTGCTGCTCCACCGAAACGAGACCCAGGATCACCTCACCCAGGTGGCTGAGGCGGTTTTTTATCCGCTCTGGGATGCCGGCCTTGAGGTGGGGCACGGAGTGCGCACCGTGGATATCTGCCTGGAGGACGCCAGGAACGACTTCTACTTTCAGGTCTCCCTTCTTGATGCCCGGCTGGTGGCCGGCTCTGCGCCCCTCTTTGCTGATCTGCTGGCCAGATTCAACCGCCTCTTTGTCCACGGCCAGCGCAAAGAATTTCTGGAGACCATGCTCAGCCACTGCCGACTGCGGCACCAGCGATTCGGCAACCACACCTATCTCTTGGAGCCCCACATCAAAGAGAGCCGGGGCGGGTTCCGTGATGTCCAGGCCATGCTCTGGCTGGCCCAGGTGGTCTTTGGCCTCCACGACCTGAACGCCATGGAGAACTCGGCCCTGCTCAGCCGCGAAGACCGGCAAAAATTCGAAGAGGCCATAAACGCCCTCATCCGTATCCGTAACCGCCTTCATTACATCAGTGGCCGCAAAAACGACCAGCTCTTCTTCGAGCACCAGGAAGAGATGGCCGATGCCTTTGGTTACCAAAACACCAAGGCCATGCTCGGGGTTGAGCTCTTCATGCGGGAGGTGCATAACCATCTGCAGTCCATCGCCGTGATCACCGACCTCTTTTTCGAGCATGTCCGGGATGTGGTGGGCCTCAGCCGTGCCACCGTGCAAGACCGGCGCCTGGAACCGGGGATTGCCGTGCGTCAGGGACGCATCCAGATCATTGCGCCTGACCTTATCCAGCAGCGGCCCCACCTGCTGATGCGGGTCTTTGCCCACTCCAGCGCCACCGGAGTTGCCATCCATCACAACACCAAGACCCTGATCAGCCAAAACGTGGAGATGATCAATGCCAAGGCCTGTAAGTCCAAACGGCTAGCCAAGGCCTTTCTCGCCATTCTCATGGCCCCCAAGGCTCAGGATGTCCTCAGCGATATGCTGGAGACAGGCCTGCTCTCCGCCTATATTCCGGAGTTCGAACATCTGGAGTCCCTGGCCCAGCATGACGTCTATCATGTCTACACAGTGGACCGCCACCTCCTGCAATGCGTTCAGGAACTCAGCCTCCTGAAGAGGGAGAAGGCCGCGCTCTTCCAGACCCTGGCCGGGCCCGCTCTTCTTTTTCTGGCCGGCCTTCTGCATGACATCGGCAAGGGCACCAACCATGACCATGCCGAATATGGCGCTGAGCTGGTTGTCCTTATCGGCAGGCGCCTCCATCTTCAGGAGGAGGAGATCAACACCCTCTCCTTCCTGGTCCGCAATCATCTCTACCTCTCCCGGATTGCCCTGCGCCGCGACATTGACGATGAAGACCTCATCCTGGAGTGCTCCGCCCATATTGAGGATCCGGAGCGGCTGGCCATGCTCTACCTCCTCACCATTGCCGATGCCCGGGCCACCGGCCCCACCATGTTCACGGAATGGAAGGCCGCCCTCTACCTGGAGCTGTATCTGAAGATCGCCCATATCCTTGATCAAGGCGAGCGCCCGGCACCGGACCGCCGACAGGCGGCGAGCTGGCGGCGGGAACAACTCACCCCCCTTGCCAAAGAAATCGCCCTTGGATTTGATCTCGATATCCTCTCCACGGATTATCTTCTCTCCTTTACCATTGAGGAGGTTGCCATGCACATCAAGCATCATGGCAGCGGCAGCCTTGACAAGGACCAGACCGTGGTGGAGGCCGCAGACCAAGGTGACCACTGGAGCATTCTGGTCATGTCCAAGGACAGAGCAGGTCTCTTAAACCGCCTCTGCGGCGTCTTGGCCCTCCATAACATCAAGGTACTGGCTGCCAAGATTTTCACCTGGGCAGACGGGACCGCCGTGGATGTCCTCCAGGCCACCTCAGCACTGCGCAATGCCTTTGCCGACCAGAACTGGCAGGCCTTTCAGAAAGATCTTGACCTGGCCCTCCATTACCGGCTCGGCCTGGCCCACCGGCTGAGCCGAAAAGGAGTGCCCCTGGGCCGGGGGACCAGGCCGAAGAAGGGAAAAAAGGGGTCAACCAGGGTGACCATTGAGCCGGATGGCACAGCCGACTACAGCATCATTGAGGTTTTTGCCGAGGAGAAGCCCAGCCTGCTTTACAATATCACCCGCACCCTGGCAGATTTCGGCATTGCAACCTATCGGGCCCAGATCGGCAGTCAGGCGGATCAGGCCGTTGATGTCTTTTATGTGCTGGATCATGAAGGGGCGAAAATAAAGGATCCCTTTTTCCTCAAGGAAATTCGCAGGAGCCTGGTCCATGCCGCCGATTAAAAAGCCCTGACACCCCAGAAAAATGTATTTTTTTTACAAGAGGATAGTTTACAAAAAACATACTGACCGCAGGGGCAAAATGGTAAGATCCTGCCTGAATGTTTAAAAAAGACAAAATAGTGTGCTGACACAGGCAGCATATGTCTATAATAACTACTTCTGCCACCTCAACTCTTTACTTGGAGAAACGATCATGACAAAAGACGACATCTTGAAAATTGTCGAAAAAGAGAAAATCAACTTCTTCCGCATGCAGTTCATTGATGTGAACGGTTTCCAGAAGAACGTCGCCATCCCCCGCAGCCAGCTGGAAAAGGCCCTGGATGGCAAGATCATGTTTGACGGCTCTTCCATTGACGGCTTTGCCCGCATCGACGAATCCGACATGTTCCTCAAACCTGACTTTGACACCTTTGTCATCCTGCCCTGGCGGAACAAGGAAGGCATTGCCGCTGCCCGGTTGATCTGCGATGTCCACCTGCCTGACGGCACGCCCTATGAAGGTTGCCCCCGTGTTGCCCTGAAAAAGAGTCTGGCCGCTGCCAAAGAGATGGGCTACGTCATGAACATCGGCACCGAAGCGGAGTTCTTCCTCTTTGAACGAGATGAAAACGGCAACTCAACCACCATCACCAATGATACGGCCGGCTACTTTGCCCTGGACCCGGAAGATCTCGGCAATGACTGTCGTCGTGAAATCATTGAAGTCCTGGAGGCAATGGACTTCGAGATTGAGGCCTCGCACCATGAGGTGGCTGAAGGTCAGCATGAGGTCAACTTCAAGTATTCCGACGCCCTCACCGCCTGCGACAACACCGTGACCTTCAAGTGGGTTGTGAAGGCCATTGCCAAAAAATATAATCTGCATGCCACCTTTATGCCCAAGCCCATCTTCGGCATCAACGGTTCCGGAATGCACACCAACCAGTCCCTCTTTCACCTGGACGGCAGCAATGCCTTCGAGGATACCCAAGACCCCAAGGGGCTGAGCCCCGTCGCCTATAAGTATATCGCCGGCATCATTAAAAATGCCCGGGGCTTTGCCGCTGTCACCAACCCGCTGGTCAACTCCTACAAGCGTCTGGTGCCGGGCTATGAGGCCCCTGTTTATGTGGCCTGGTCCGCCTCCAACCGTTCCGCCCTGGTTCGTATTCCGGCCAGCCGCGGCCTGGGCACCCGTGTTGAGGTCCGCTGTCCGGATCCCACCTGCAACCCCTACCTGGCGGTGGCCATGATGCTCAACTCCGGCTTGGACGGTCTCAGGAACGACCTGCCCATGCCAAAATCGGTTGACGTCAACATCTTTGCCATGACCCAGGAAGAAAAAGACCTGGCCGGCATTGCCAGCCTGCCGGGCACCCTTACCGAGGCCCTTGATGAGTTTGAGGCCAACCCCATTGCCAAAGAGACCCTGGGCAACCATATTTTCACGAAATACCTGGAAGGCAAGCGCAAGGAATGGGATAATTATCGGATGTCCGTTACCTGCTGGGAGATCGACAACTACCTTGATCTCTACTAACAAGAACCCTTCCGTTGCCGTTATAACCAGCTAAAAAAGCCCGGGGCCTCTTTGAGGCCCCGGGCTTTTTTTATCAAGATCAGCAGGCAATCATCCCCATGCTCCCCCATACCTTTCTCCACATCTCAGGCATTGGCAAAAAAACAGAGGCAGAGATCTGGCAGGCCGGCATACTCGAGTGGCAGGCCTTCACGGCCCCGGCCACAGCGGCCCTGCGCCCGGCTACCTGCCGCCTGGTGGAAAACCATCTGGCCAGGCAACCCCCTGGCGCCCTGGCCACCCCCTCCTATTTTCACCACCTGCTGCCGGCCAGCCAGCACTGGCGCCTCTTCCCCCATTTCCGGGACAAGACCGCCTTCATCGATATCGAGACCACCGGCATCAACAGAGAACAATGCGCCATCACCACCATTGCCCTCTATGACGGCCATGAGATATTCACCTTTGTCCAGGGCGACAACCTCGACCGTTTTCCAGAACTGCTTGCCAGGTACGAGGTGATTGTCACCTATAGCGGCAAAGGCTTTGATGTCCCGATCCTGGAACGTTATTTCCGGATGAAGATTTCCCAGGCCCACCTGGACCTGCGCCCCATTCTCGCCGCCATCGGCTGCAAAGGCGGCCTCAAGGGTTGCGAACGCCAGCTCGGCATTGAGCGCGCTGACCTGCAGGGGGTAAGCGGCCGTGACGCCGTTCTTCTCTGGCATGCGTACAGGCGCAGCGGCCAGCTGAAATTTCTCCACACCCTCCTGGCCTACAATATCGCCGACACCATCAACCTGGAAGCCCTGATGGTGATCGCCTATAATGAGCATATTAGGGCCACACCCTTGCGGCAGCACAACGCCCTCGCCATGCCGGAGCAGCCCCCCAGCCCTTTCCAGGCAGATCGTGCCCTGATCAACCGTCTCCATAGGGGCGGGATTTTCTACAGATAAACAAAAAGGGCGCCGCTTCTGCTCTTCACCTTCCTCTCCCACCGGAAGGCGGCAATAGCCCCCTCCTTCCTCAGAAGGGCGAGCTGCAATTCGATGAGATCGGGCAACACGGCCTTGCCCCCCGGCGAGTGAAGACCCTTGCCGGTAATAATCCGCACCTTTTTCACGCCCCGCCGCCCTGCCTCCTCAAGAAAGTGCTGGGTCTTCACCTCTGCCTCCAGCGCGGTACAGCCATGAAGATCCAGGGTCTCCTGGGGCGGCAGAAAGCGTGGCAGGCCGGCCTCTCTCTGTTTTCTTTCATCCTCCGCCCTTCTTGCCGCCTGCCGCTGCAGGGCTCCCTCATCAAAGGATTCTCCGTCAAAAAGATCGGAGAAGGCGGCAGGCTCCTGAGCCCCCTCACCAAAGGGATACTGCTCGCCATGGAGCAGACGAATGCCGGTACCAGCCATTTTGCCGTCCTTATTTTTTCCTTTTGCCATGTTCACCACTTCTTGGTTGACGCACTCGCTCCTCATCTTTTAGTCTCTTTGCCTATAATCATCATGGCTTAGCATAGGGCGTCGCATTTTTTTCAAGGGCTATCCCAGGCTGATCAGGGTCTCTCTATAAAAAGAGAGCAGGCAACCCAATCAACTTATTCCAGTGGACAATATGGCAAAAACTCCAGAGTATCAGCGTAAACATATACGAACCAACTCCCTCAATCTCTCCTTTTTCTGCACCGACCCGGAGGACCACGTCCTGGCCCAGGGCATGGGGCGGACCCTGAACCTTTCCGAGAGCGGCATTCTCCTGGAGTCCACCACGCGGTTGGAACCAGGTCAAGCCGTTGATATGGAAATTGCCCTGCAAAACGATCTCATAAACGCCCGCGGCGTTGTGGCCCACTCCAGTGCAACGGACAGGGATCATTATCAAACCGGTCTTGAGTTCACCAAGATCAGCAGCGCGGACCTGGAGATTCTCAAAAAACATCTCTAAAAAAGAGGCCGGCACCCCTTTTCAAAAACCACCAGGGAGAGAAACCTTGGTGGTTTTTTTATGGCCCCTTCTCTGTTCCGGCAAGATCCCCCTCTTTAGGGCGCCACCGGATGAATGGAACCAGGCCGCAGTGGCATTGGGATCAGAAAGGATCGGTCTGGCGCGGGGCACCTTCAGGGTTAGAGGTTCATAAGGGGTTGTCACAGCGACCAGACCCCGCCCTTCCAGCTTGACGCAAAAGAGGCCGCTGGCCATCACATTGCTCCCCTGGTTCCTCATCTTGATATCCCAGGTGATGGAATCCTCAAAGGCCAGCAGATCATTGCCATTAACAAAGACGGCCTCCTGGTTGAGCTTCAAGATGGAAATCTGTTTGCCGGCATCAGCCAGAAAGAGTCGCCCCGCACCTTCGGCCCTGACCAGGAAAAACCATTGGCCGGACAAGACTTTTTTGATAAATTTATAAATTCCATGGCCTAAGATTGAAGGCCGGGCCAGGATGATATCGCCATCCCAAGAAACCATGGATCCCCTCTTGAGCCAGACCAGACCCCGAAGGGTGATCCGCAACAGACGATCACCTTCCAGCTCAAAAAAGCTCTGCCCTTGGCCGGGCTCAGGCGCCCTGATCTCTTTGACAAATTGAGCTAGGGAGGAGTCTTCCTGTTCCGGAGGCGCTGCCCCATCCCCGCCGGCCGTCGGCCGGGGGATATGTTTTCCACAGGACAAACAGGTGATTTTCTTACCACCATCCTTATCCACCACCGGGCGCTGCACACCGCAGTGGGGGCAATATAACTGCATAATATCCTCTTTTTATCTCTGATATTGCCCAAGGAACAAGAAGGCAGAATCAGCATCAGAAAGCCAAACCAGCCCGTTTTTCAGTCTATGCCATGCAACCAGCAGGTGCCACTTATTTCGATCTGCCCTTGACAACTCCTGCCCCTTCTAAGATATTGAACAATTCCTCTGCCTGCTGCACTTTGCAACCCTTACCAAGGAACATCCATGAAAACATTTCCCCTGGCGGCAATAGCCCTTTTTGTGATCCTGGCCTTAACGGCCATGGCCCCTGCAGCCCGGGCCGCAGCCGGCGATATCGCCCTGGGCGCCAGAATAAGCAGCCTGGGAATAGGTCCTGATCTCACTCTCGGTCTTTCCCACCAGCTCAACATCAGGGTGGCTGGCCACTGGGGCTCCTATGATGTTGACGGCACCAGCGAGGATATCGACTATGAATGTGACCTGGAACTCCTCTCCGGTCTGGTGAGCGCCGAATGGTTTCCCCTTAAGGGCCGCGGCTTTCATCTGGTGGCCGGCGCCCTCTTCAATGGCAATAATCTCGAGGCCAGGGGCGAGATCAGCCCTTACCGCACCTATACTCTGGGCGGCACCGACTACTCGGGTACGGATGTCGGCCGCCTGCAAGGAGATATAGATTATAATCTCGTTGCCCCCTATGTGGGCCTGGGCTGGGGTAATCCGGTGCACAAAGATTCCAAATGGGCCTTTTTCCTCGATCTTGGTGTCGCCTACCAGGGTGCCGCCGATGTCCGCCTGGACAGTACCGGCCCACTGGCCAGCGATCCCGAATTTCAGCGGAACCTGCAGCAGGAAGAAGAAGACCTGGAGGATGACCTGGACCGGTTCAACTATTATCCGGTGATTGCCCTGGGCCTCACCTATAAATTTTAAAGCATCCTGCCAGCCCTTGGCTTCTTTTTTTTTGGGCAGCTGGCCATCCTCCAGTTTGACAGGTGCCCTGCTTTATGGTGAGATGATTTTTATCTTACCATATCACGCTATTAGCATCCCCATCTGCCCCTTTACAGGATTTGAGCCATGGCCCCCTCTCCCGATCTCGACACCCTGCCCGCCTTCGCCACCCTTCAGGCCTTAAGCCACCAGCTGCCGGACCTGACAGATCCGGCCCTCCTCACCCCGGACCGCCTCAAAAGCCACCGGAGCCACAGTGCCGGCTTTGACCTCTTCTATGCCACCCAGCGGGTGGATGAGCCCATCCTCACCGCCCTCCAGGCCCTGGCCGACCAGGGTGGTGTTATTGAGCAGTTCCTGGCCATGAAAAGGGGCGCGGTGATGAACAGGATCGAGGGCTGGCCAAGCGAAAACAGAGAGGTGTTGCACACCGCCTGCCGTGATCTTTTTGGCGCTCCCCATGCCCCGGAGGCAACGGACCAGGCCGAGGCGGAACTCAAAAAACTTGCTGCCTTCCTCGACGATCTGGACCAGGGCCGCCTCACCAATGAACAGGGCCATTCCTTCACAGACATGATCCAGGTCGGCATTGGCGGCTCCGACCTGGGCCCCCGCGCCCTCTACCACGCCCTGGCCGCCTATAGCCGCCAGGGGCGGCAGATCCATTTCATCGCCAACGTCGATCCGGATGACGGCCTGGCCGTGCTCAAGGGCCTGGATCTCTCCCGCACCCTGGTCAATGTCGTCTCCAAGAGCGGCACCACCCTGGAGACCCTGACCAATGAGGAGCTGGTCAAGGCCGCTTTTATCCGGGCCGGTCTGGATCCGGCCCGCCATTTTCTGGCGGTCACCGGCCAGGGCAGCCCCATGGACGATCCGGCCAAATACCTGCGCTCCTTCTACATCTATGACTATATCGGCGGTCGCTACAGCGCCACCTCCATGGTGGGCGGCGTTATGCTCGGGTTTGCCCTGGGCCTGGAAAATTTCCGCGAGATCCTGCACGGCGCCCGCGACATGGACCGGGCCGCTGAGGAGAGAGAGTGCAGGCGCAACGTGCCGCTGCTCCTGGCCCTGCTCGGCATCTGGAACCGCAACTTCCTGGACCGGGAAACCTTGGCCATCCTGCCCTACAGTCAGGGTCTCTGCCGCTTCACCGCCCATCTTCAACAATGCGACATGGAGAGTAACGGCAAGAGCTGCAACCGCCAGGGCAAACCGCTCTCCTACCAGACCGGGCCCGTGGTGTGGGGTGAACCGGGCACCAATGGCCAACACGCCTTCTACCAGCTCATGCACCAGGGCACGGGTGTCATTCCTGTGGAATTTATCGGCTTCCGCAGCAATCAATACGACGGCGACATTCTGGTCAAGAAAACCACGAGCCAGGAGAAGCTGACCGCCAATCTCCTGGCCCAGTCTCTGGCCCTGGCCATGGGCCGGCAGCACGACAACCCCAACCGCTTCTTTGCCGGCAACCGCCCCAACTCCCTGCTCATGGCAGACCGGCTCACCCCCTACAGCATGGGGGCGCTGCTGGCCCTCTATGAGGCCAAGATCGTCTTCCAGGGTTTCTTGTGGAATATCAATTCCTTTGATCAGGAGGGGGTGCAGCTGGGAAAAATACTGGCCAGCAGACTACTTGACCACATGGCAGGCCAGAAAGAGGATACTCAATATGACGGCAATAGCACGGACGCCCTGGGCTGGGCCCTGATGCAGATCACCGGGGTCGCCACAAGGTGAAGATGGGCAGCAGGAGAAGGCCTCTCCCTTCTGCTGCCCCCTTTACACGCTGCTGTTTGCTCTTTAGATGGGGACCTCATCCACGACATCAGCAGCCTGGTCAATGGCGTCATGGGCGGTATTGCCGGCCACCGGGATAATGGAAATCACCGCCGCGCCGAGGCGCATGGGCACGGTGACAACCTTGGTAAAGAAACAGCCGCTGACCATCAGGGCAACCACTACCAGCATAAGAGCTGTTTTCCACTTCATCATACCTACTCTCCTCTTTTTTTTGCCGTCAAAGTCAAGGCCCCTCATAGAGCCACTGAAACCGCTCCCAGAAGTCCGGAAAGGACTTCACCACACACTCTCTGTTTTTGATCTTCACCCCGGGGGTCACCAAGCCAGCCACTCCGAAACACATGGCAATGCGGTGGTCGTTATAGGTGTCGATCTCAGCCCCGTGCAGTGCAGCGCCGTTGGCGGCCCCCTCGATAATGAGGGCATCCGGCCTCTCCTCCACCCTGGCCCCCATCTTGGCAAGCTCCGTGGCCACGGCCGTTATCCTGTCACATTCCTTGATGCGCAGATGGGCGATATTCTTGATGATGGTCCTGCCCTTGGCATGGGCCGCCACAATGGCCAGGGTGGGGGCCACATCAGGGCAGTCTCCCATGTCCACCTCCACGCCGCGCAGCTCCCGGGGACCCACCACGGTGATGCCATCGCCATAGTCGACGGTGCAACCCATCCGGGCCAGGATCTCCACCAGGGCGGTATCCCCCTGCAGGGAGGGATGCGGCACATTCTCCACCCGGACCCTGCCGCCGGTGATGGCGGCTGCTGCAAAGAAATAGGAAGCGCTGGAGGCATCGCCCTCCACCTGATAGGTAGTGGCCTCATAGGCCTTGGGGCGGATGGCAAAATAATTGAGCTGGACGCTGGCCGTAAGGTCGGCGCCAAAGGCGCGCATCACGGCCAGGGTCATGGTGACATAGGGTTTGGAAGGGACCTGGCCCTCCACATGGAGAATGGCCTGGTGCCGGGCATAGGGGGCAACCAGGAGCAGGGAAGAGAGATATTGACTCGATTTGCCCGCCGGCAGGGTGGTCTCGCCGCCCTGAATGCCGCGGGCCTTAATGGCCAGGGGCGGACAGCCGGTATTGTTGATGGAGCGGATATCAACGCCCCAGCCGGTGAGGGCCTGGATCAGAGGCGCAATGGGGCGCTCCTCCATCCGTTTCTCGCCGGCAATAATAAAGCTCCCCTGGCCCAGGGCAACAACAGAGGCGAGAAAGCGGGTGGCGGTCCCGTTGTTGCCCAGGAAAATCTCCTGGGCCGGGGTGACAATGCGGCCGCCGGTGCCCTTTATTGTCCACGACTCCTTCCTCCTTATCACCTCGATACCCATGGCCTGGAGGGCGGTGGCCGTATAGGCGGTATCCTCGCTGGCCAGGGGGCCGATCAGGGTGGACTCGCCCTGGGCCAAGGCGGCGGCAATGAGGGCGCGCTGGGTGATGGACTTGGAGCCCGGCACCTTCAGGTCAAGATCAACAGTGGCCAGGGGGGTTATTTCGTGCATGATTCCCGTCTGAAAAATTCAATTAATAAAAAAGGGGGCCTGTCAGCGGCCCAGGTTCGCCATCACTTCCCGGGCCATGACAGCCAGGGGCGCCGGACGGCCGGTCCACAGTTCAAACTGGGCAGCCCCCTGATGCAGGAGCATCTGCAGGCCGTTAATGGTGACACAGCCCGCCTCTTTGGCCTCTTTGAGCAGCCTGGTCTCCAGGGGGGCGTAGACAATGTCCATCACCACCGGAAAATCGCCTACCTTGTCGGCCGGCACCAGACTCCTGTCCGCCAGGGCCGCCATGCCCACGGAGGTGGCATTGACCACGGCAGCCGCGGCCAGACGGCTGATATCCGCCAGGGGATGCCAGGGGCAGGCCAGCTGTCTGGCCAGGGCCTGGCCCGGGCCGGGGCTGCGGCTGGCAATGGTGAGCCGGGCCCCAGCCTCCAGGAGACCAAAACCAATGGCCCGGGCCGAGCCGCCGGCCCCCAGGAGGAGGACCGAGGCCCCGTTGAGATCCATTTCTGCGGCCAAGGCCCGGTTGGCCCCCAGCCAGTCCGTATTATAGCCCTTGACCCTGGCCCCGGAGAAAACCAGGGTATTCACCGCGCCGATCTTAGCGGCCACCGGGTCAATCTCATCCAGACAGGCCATCACCGCCTGCTTATGGGGGATGGTGACGCTGACTCCCCGGATACCAAGGGCCTTGCAGCCGATAATGGCCGCCTCCACATCCTCCACAGGAAAGGGGACATAGACGCCGTTGAGGCCGGTGGCAACAAAGGCGGCATTATGCATGGCCGGACTGAGACTGTGGCTCACCGGATTACCCATGATGCCATGCACCAGGGTGGTGCCGCTGATCTTCATCGAACAAGCTCCTGGATGGTATGCAGCTCGGCAAGAGTGAGCTGGCCCGGGGCTGTGCAGCTTTGCCGGTCCGCTGCCGCATAGGTAAGGACACCGCCCAGCTCCAGGGTGGCGGCCCGACTGATCTTGCCGGCCTGGCCCATGCAAAAGGCGGCCAGGGGAAAACGCTCTTTGGCGGCCAGGAGCTGGAGGCCAAGGACACGCAGGCAGTCGGTATGGTCGCGGGCCATGGTGACCATCTTGCCGATATCAGCACCGCTTTGGCACTGGCGCCTGAAGATATCGGCCAGCACCGCATCATCTGGCGTGTCGCTGAAATTATGCCAGGAGACAATGACTTTTGTTTCTGCCGAGGCGGCGGCAGCGAGAATCTGCCGGCGGCTCTCCACAGGGGCCAGCAATTCTATATCCACATAGGCGGCGCCGCTTTGTATGGCCTCCACAAGCAGGGCAATGCGCGCCTCTTCAGAACCGTGCCAGCTCCCCCCCTCCCAGGAGGGGCGGTTGGTGAAGAGAAGCGGCACCTCAACACCTTCCACAAAGGGCTGCACTGCCGGGCGATCAAGAAGATCGAGACGGATTTCAACAAGATCCGCACTCCCCTGACAGCGGCGCGCCGCCGCAAGGGCCGCGGCCAGACCTGGCTCGGCAATGGAGAGACATATTTTCTGGGGGCAGGGCCGGGCACTATCCATTTTTTTTCTCTTGTCTCCTGCCCTGTTTTAGAGGCATGATCATCTGATAAGGAGGAAGGATTCTTCTTATTCCATCATGACCTGAAAGTCAATATTGGCGCCGCAAGATCCGGGGCATGGCCCCTGTCCCGGACACGGAGAACCGCCCATGCCCCGACTCTTTATTGCCCTTGACCTGCCGGCAGAGATCAAGGCCGCCATACGCCTGCTCTGCACCGGCCTGCCCGGGGCCCGCTGGGTGCCGGATGAGCAGCTCCATCTCACCCTGCGCTTTATCGGCGATCTGAACCCCTCGCGCCTGGCTGAAGTGAAGGGCCAGCTGGCTGAGGTCAGGGCCAAACCCTTCCCCCTCCATATCGAGGGAGTGGGCCTTTTCCCACCTGTCGGCAGGCCCCGGGTGCTCTGGGTGGGACTCAAGAAGAGCGATGCCCTGCTGGAGCTGCGCACCGAGGTGGATCGCGCCTTGGGCCACCTCGACATCCCCCCGGAAAAGAAAAAATTCGCCCCCCATCTCACCATTGCCAGGCTGGCCAAGAGACCGGAGCCCCTCCTGGAGGCCTATCTCCTGGCCCACAACCTCTTCCGACAACCAGCCTTCCAGGTC
Organism: Desulfurivibrionaceae bacterium; assembly: GCA_031581485.1. Taxonomy (GTDB): domain Bacteria; phylum Desulfobacterota; class Desulfobulbia; order Desulfobulbales; family SURF-16; genus BM506. Next base: position 40,083 of record JAVLBA010000002.1, read on the forward strand.
AACTCCTTCCGCCTCTACTCAAGCATCCTGCGCCCGGCAGGCGCCGTCCACACCTGCGAGGCCGAATATCTCCTGCGAACGGATCCTCGAGAAGTGGGTCAGAGATGAAGCAGTTGGGTTGCCATACTCATCGCCGATAGTTCTGCACCACTGTTTTTTTTATGAATCCTGCCCATGGGGAAGCATCAGCACCACGGCGTGGGCGGCAATGCCCTCCCCGCGACCGGCAAAGCCCATCTTCTCGGTGGTGGTGCCCTTGAGATTAAGCTGGCTGGCGGCCACCTGACAGATCTGGCCGAGATTTTCCTGCATGGCCGCCCAGTGAGGGGCAAGTTTGGGCTGCTGGGCAATAACCGTGATATCGGCATTGCCCAGCCGGTATCCCTTGCCTCTGGCCAGGGCCATGACCTCTTCCAGGAGACGCAGGGAGGAGATGCCCGCATAGGCCGGCTCTGAATCAGGGAAATGGCGGCCGATATCACCCAGGCCCAGGGCGCCCAGGATGGCATCACAGAGGGCGTGGGTGAGGACATCGGCATCGGAATGGCCCAACAGACCACGCTCATGGGCAATGACCACCCCACCCAGGACCAGATCACGGCCCGCCACCAGGGCATGGGCGTCATAGCCGTGACCAATGCGCTCTCTCTTGTTCTTATGATCCATGGTATCCATATTCTGGTCTGTTTGGAGAAGGGCAGCGGCAAGCTGGAGGTCTTCCGGCCGGGTTATCTTGATATTGCGCTCCGAGCCTTCCACCACCACCATCTTTTCGCCCACGGCCTCCAGAAAGGCCGCCTCATCCGTACCGATAAAGTCCGGCCCCACCAGGGCCATGGCCCGGCGCAGGACCTCGGGCCGCATCACCTGCGGGGTCTGGGCCTGCCAGAGGGCGCTGCGATCCACTGTGGAGCGGATGACCCCGCTTACCTCCACATCCTTCAAGGTGTCCTTGACGGCCAGGGCAGCCAAGGCAGCGCCCTGTTCCCGGGCAACCTGCAGACAGCGACTGATCAGCTCCGGGGTGACCAGGGGTCTGGCCCCGTCATGAACCACGATGAATTCCGTCCCCGCCGGCAGGACGGCCAGACCACTGGCCACCGAGTCCTGACGCCGCCCCCCACCCGCCACCACCTGCCGCACCTTGCGCAGGCCATGCTCAGCCACCAGGGCACGGGTGGCCTGGAGATGAGCGCCGGGCACCACCACAATGACCCCGTCAATAGCAGGGGTGGCCTCAAAGGCCCGCAGGGTATGCACCAAAAGGGGCACCCCCAGAAGCTCACAATATTGCTTGGGCAGGGCCAGACCCATCCGGCTGCCCAGGCCGCCGGCCGGAATTATGGCGATGTTCATCTCTTTCAGGTTCTCCGCTCAAAATATCAGCCGCTAAGGGGCCCTCAAACCACAAAGGCACAGAGACACAAAGGAGGGAAACCTCTGTGCCTTTGTGCCTCTGTGGTAAACAGCTGCCTTGTCGACAGCACGAAAATAAAAAAAAGTGGGCTATAAGCCGAATTCTGTACCAGCCCAAGGGCCGGCCATGATCATTTCTCTAAGAATGCCGGTCGCCCGGCATCTCAAGCAACCTACCCGAAGGCACGAGCGGGCAGCCCTTAACGCCTTCCTATTTGGTCTTGCTCCGGGTGGGGTTTGCCCTGCCCCTGATGTCACCACCAGGGCGGTGAGCTCTTACCTCGCCTTTTCACCCTTACCCCCGAGGGGGCGGTATCTTTTCTGTGGCACTTTCCCGGGGTCACCCCCGGTTCATGTTATGAACCACCCTGCCCTGCGGAGTTCGGACTTTCCTCTGGCCGTTCAAGACGACCAGCGATCATGCACCCACTTAAAACTTTTTTGATCAAGGCAAAAAAACCAGACCCCGATCAGCGAGAGATTGCCCGGCAATGGCCATGGGCCGCTGCCGGGCAATTTCGCCCTTATTCTTCTTCTTCCGGCTTATTGTACATCATGCGCTGACAGGTAGGACAGCTATGGAGCTGGTCGCCGCGCAGCACCTCATTATATTGCTGGGCCGGGATATTCATATAACAGCCCTGGCACACCCCATTGGTAACCCCGACAATGGCCATACCGTTGCGACGATCCCTGAGCTGCTCATAGCGCTTATATATGGCAGGGGACACCTTGTTGGCCTTTTCAGAACGGGCCTTGTCGATTTCCTTCTTCTGCTTGTCCAGTTCCTTGGCCAGGGCCGCAACCTTGGCCTTCTCCGCCAACAGGAGCTTCTCTTCCTCATCAGAGGTGTTGTTGAGCAGCTCGATTTTGGCAACCATGGCCTCGCCGATTTCCGTATAGCGCAGAATCTCTTCTTCGCGCTGCTTGTTCGCCGCCTTGGTGCCTTCAATCTCCTTGAGCAGGGACTGATATTCACGATTGGTCTGGACATTCATCAGCTTGACCTGGCGATCCTTGAAACGGATGGTCTCCTCCTCCAGCTCCTGCTCAACATCCTTCTTTTCTTTTTCCACCACCTCCAGGCGTTCAGCAAGATCAGCGGCCTCTTCCCGCCGGGCATCAATAGCGGTCTGCCGTTGGTCCAGATCTCCGTATCCCTTGGCTATTTCTTCATCAAGCCTACGGATCCGCAGGTCAATATCCTGCAATTCAAGCAGTTTTCCTAACTCTTTCTTCACTATACTTTCCTCACTGGTAAAGGCCGCGCATTGGGCACTCTTATTAGTATCATTTATAAAGGTCTACACATCGTCATTCTTAAAACAGCGTAACGGCCGGCGTTGCAGCGACGTTGCCTTGACAGGCACCGCCTCACCGCAGAAGGCCGCAATCTTTTCCCGGAACAGGGGCACCACCACCTGCTCAGTGGCATAATGGCCGCAATCAATGAGGCAAAATCCCGCGTCCTCAGCCCAGCGGGCCTGGCTATGTTTCACCTCAGAGGTAATTAAAAGCTGGGCTCCCCCCTCCTGGGCCAGGGGCCCCAACTCACCGCAACTGCCGCCGCAGACCGCCACCCGGGTAATTTCTGCCGGCACAACACCCGCCACCAGAATATCGGGCTGCTCCAAGGAAGCCTGGAGGTGATGGAGAAAACGGGGGGCGGTCATGGCCTTGGGCAAGGTCCCGATTCTGCCCAAACCGCAGCTGCTGCCGCCCTGGTGGGCAACCAAGGGTTGGGTTGCCAGCAAGCCGATCCGGGCAGCCAAAGCATCATTGACACCGCCCGAGACCAGGTCAAGATTGGTATGGCAGGCGATAATCTGCAGATCATCAAGAAGGGCCTGGCGCAGGAGACGGCCCTGCACCGTATTGGTGAGAATCTGTTTGAGGGGCTGAAAGAGAAGAGGATGATGGCTGATAACGGTGTTACAGCCGGAGGCCTTGGCCTCGGCAAAGACTTGGAGAGTAGGATCAAGGGAAACAAGGATGCCGCTGACCGGGGCAGTGGTCCGGCCCACCATAAGGCCGACATTATCCCAGCTTTCTGCCAGGGAAAAGGGAGCATACTCATCCAGAAATTCAAGAAGAGCAGTGACGGTAAGGCTTTCAGCCATGCTGCCCCCCAGGGGCCCATAAAAAAAGGTGCAACCCCTGAGAGATTGCACCTTTAGTCGCACCCCGACCAAGAAACCCGCGTCGGATATTTTCTATTTCAAACCAGATAATTAGGGATATTGCCCAAGCTGCCAATTACTTTCCCGCAAGTCGATTTCGTGTAAAAATGTGGTGGGCCCACCTGGACTCGAACCAGGGACCTACCGGTTATGAGCCGGTGGCTCTAGCCAACTGAGCTATAGGCCCATAAAACGTTTCAAAAAGCCAAAATATTATAGCACTTTAATTACATTTGTCAACCATGATATTCAGCCATCTCGCGGCCACAGCAGGCAGGTCCCTGTTTTTTTTCAGGAAGCTTCCGGGCAGACCGCGGCCTTGAAGGAATCAAAGCCAATACGGTCGATAAAGCGGCCCAACCGCTCTGACTTCTTGCCGTTTTTCTTGAAATAGTGCAGGATCTTTTCCGCAAGATCCAGAGATTCTGCCTGACTCAGCCCCTGGCAAAGCTCAACAGCAAGCTGAGGACGGGAAGCGGCATTACCGCCCACCAAGACAGTCCAGCCATCTTTTTTACCCACAAAACCCAGATCCTTAACCGGGGTCTCTGCACAGTTGTTCATGCACCCCGAAACACCCATTTTGCATTTATTAGGCAGGGCAAAGCCATGAAAGCGTTCATCAAGGGCCAAGCCGAGCCCCAGGGCGTCCTGCTTGCCCAGGCGGCAGACCGTGGTGCCGGGACAGGCCTTAATGGAACGCACGCAAAGACCCACCGCATGACCAACGCCGGGATTGAGCTCCTGCCAGGCCGGCTCAAGATCCTCTTCCTTGAACCCCACCATGGCAAGGCGGGCGGCACTGGTGATCTTCAGAATGGGCACTTTATACTTCTCAGCCACATCCGCCACATTGCGCAGATCGGCCGGAGTAATGAGACCCAGGGGAAAATGGGGAACAATGGCATAGGTGCCATCTTTCTGCTGTACAGCGCCTTTGTCGCCGTCTTTCATAATAAACCTCCTCTTCTATTAAAATTTTCTATGCGGACCATCTTGAAATTGAATATACAGAAAATATATACTAAAAATCCGTAGCCTTTTCAAGACTATTAGTAACCATTCTCATCTGTGGCGTGCTGGAGATTTTCTCTTCCAGAGAGCAGACCCGCTCCGCCTCCCTGCCCGGCATGAAAAACCTATCCCCCTTTAGAGAGAAATAAAAAGGGCGCAATCCAATGAGGAGGGTTTCCATGAACATCCATCCGGACATCACCACCACCATCGGCAACACCCCCCTTGTGGCCCTTAATCACCTGACCCGGGCTTGTCATGCCCGCATCGTGGCCAAACTGGAAAGTTTCAACCCCTGCGGCTCAGTCAAAGATCGCCTGGCCCTTACTCTCATTGATACCGCACAAAGAGAGGGGCGCATCACGGCCCACACCACTATTATTGAACCCACTTCCGGCAATACCGGCATCGGCCTGGCCAGCGTGGCAGCAGCCCGCAGGCTCCGTCTCATCCTGACCATGCCGGAAACCATGAGCCAGGAGCGTCGCAAACTTCTGCAGCTCCTGGGTGCCGAACTGGTCCTCACCCCCGGCAGTGAGGGCATGAAAGGCGCTATTGCCAGGGCCAAGGAGCTTAGTGCGGAGATTCCCGACTCCTATATGCCCCTGCAGTTCGACAATCCTGCCAACCCCGCAATCCACCGCCGGACCACGGCAGAAGAGATCTGGCGGGATACAGAGGGGGCAGTGGACATTATTGTGGCCGGCATCGGCACCGGCGGGACCATCACCGGTATCGGCGAGGCCCTCCCCGGGCGCCGGGAAATGCAGGTCATCGGCGTGGAGCCGGCAGAATCCCCCGTCCTGGCCGGCGGCACACCCTCCCCCCACCGTATCCAGGGTATCGGCGCCGGCTTCATTCCCGCCGTACTGAACCAGAACGTCATAGACGAGGTGATACAAGTGCCCTCAGAGGAGGCCGTGGAGCTGACCATCAGACTCGCCCGGGAGGAAGGGATCCTGGCCGGCATCTCTTCCGGGGCCGCTCTGCATGCCGCCCTCACCGTGGCCGGCCGCGAGGAAAACCGCAACAAGCTCCTGGTGGTGATCTTTCCAGACACCGGTGAGCGCTATCTCTCCAACCTTAACCCCGGTCCCCTGCCCAGGTAATCCTCCAAGCCAAAAGGCCCTCGGGGCCAGGCTTTTTCCAAAAGACCATAGTTTTACTTGCACACAAAATCATCCTTATTTATAGTTATATTTTTCGGGACCTTAACCATGGGCAGGAATTTTTTTTAAAAAATCTGCCCCTCCCCCAGGCCCGCTGCAGAAAAGGCGCGGGCCACGGCAAGAGAATATGCCGTGCAACAAATGGACCTATGACAAAAAAAACGGCCCAGAAAGCACCATGAGTGCTTTTTTGCGGGCCGCGAATGCGCCTGACAACAACCATCTTCCCGCTCCCCTTGAGGGTGTAGCGGTGGAACCTGCAGGCGTACTCTTTTTTTAACCCCCTGCTAAAACAAACAAGGAGATTTCACCAGATGAAACTCGGATTAAACGGCCTCGGTCGTATCGGCAAACTATCCCTCTGGCACCATGTTGGTCGCAAACATTTCTCCGGCATTGTTGCCAACACCGGCCGTGAAATCGGTCAGAGCCTGGAAGATCTGGCCGCCTCCATTGAAAAAGACAGCAGCTATGGCCGCCTCAGCACTTTTCTACATGGCTGGAAAGGAGGCAGGGTTATTGAGAACATCAATCACGCCGAAGGCACCATGACCGTCAACGGCATGCCCGTCAAGATTCTGCGTGAATCCCGCAACCCCAAAGAGATCAAGTGGAAAGAAAATGACGTGCGCGTCGTGGTGGACACCACCGGCGTCTTCACTGATCCCACCGCTGATGCCGACGCCCCTTCCGGAGCCTTCCGCGGCCACCTGGTGGGCGGTGCTGAAAAGGTTATTCTTTCCGCGCCCTTTAAAATAAAGGCCAAGGGTATGGAGATGCCCGATGACGCCGTCACCACGGTGATGGGCATCAATGGCGATGACTATATCCCCTCCCAGCACAACCTCATTTCAGCAGCCTCCTGCACCACCACCTGCCTCTCCTACATGTTGAAGCCGCTCCTGGACAATTTTGGCGCTGACAATTTCCTCTCCGCCTCCATGGTCACTGTCCATGCCGCAACCGGCAGCCAGAAGGTCCTTGATTCCCTGCCCAAGACCGGCGACTCGGACCTGCGCAAAAACCGCTCCATCTTAAACAATATCATCCTCACCACCACCGGGGCGGCCAAGGCCCTGCGTCTGGTTATTCCGGAGATGAAGGATATCGGCTTTATCGCTGAGTCCGTCCGCATCCCCACCTCCACAGGCTCACTCATCGTCCTGGTTCTCAACCTGCAGGACACCCTGGAAGACCCCATTAACCGCGCCAAGATTAACGGGATTTACAGCCAGTTCAGCAAAACAAACCCCTATCTGATCTATTCGGAAGAGCAGAACGTCTCTTCCGACATCATCGGCGTTCCAGCTGCTGCCACCATTATTGAGGGCACCGAGACCCACACCCGTACCGCTGCCATCCGGGTTAACATGGACCGCCTTGGCTGTGCCGGCAAAGGCAACAGCAACGACCCCAACTTCCTGACAGTGCCGGTGACCCAGGCCGTTATTTACGGCTGGTATGACAATGAACTGGGGAGCTACACCAACATGCTGGCGGACCGGGTTGTTTCCATCGCCGATCAGCTGGTATAACCACGGGAGACCAGCCCGGGACACAAGAGGGGCTCTTAGCATAACCAAGCGATCCTCGCGTGTCCCGGCATGTCACACCAAAAGGGCGACGCCACGGATAGCCTGCTGGACATGGCCCCGGACAGGGGACGGCAATGGCTCCGCCCTTGCTACCAGTAGGCTCCGTCTGCCCCCTCACCTCCTTAATGAGTATTCCCCCACAGCCGGCAAGGCATGGCCGGAGCCGTCATATGGCGGCTCTTTTTTTTCTGCAGCCCACCCCTCTGGCCTTTAAAAAAGAGTACAACTCCTCCAGGGGGGATGCTATTATCTGGAGAGTGCGCAAAAAATAGCGCCATCCACATGGCCTGCGGCCCGGCTCCCCCTTCTTTTCATCTGGAGAATTTCTGTGAAAAATATCCGCGACATTGACATCAAAGGCAAAAAGCTCCTCATCCGGGTTGACTTCAATGTCCCTCTGGATGACCAGGGCAATATCACCAATGACACCAGGATCAGCGGGGTCCTGCCCACCATCAACCACGCCCTGGATGAGCACGCCAAAATCATCATCATGTCCCACATGGGACGCCCCAAAGGCCAGCGTCAGGACAAATTGAGCCTGGCCCCTGCAGCCAAGCGCCTGGGCCGCTTGATCAACAAAGAGGTAAAACTGGCCCCGGACTGCATCGGCCCGGAGGTGGAGGAGATGGTTGCCGCCATGCAGCCAGGAGATGTTATCCTGCTGGAAAACCTGCGGTTCCACAGCGAAGAACAGGAAAACGACCCTGAATTTTCCAAAAAACTGGCCGGGCTGGCCGATATCTACATCAATGACGCCTTTGCCGTAGCCCATCGGGCCCATGCCTCGGTGGTGGGGGTCACCCACCATGTTGCAACCTGCGCTGCCGGCTTTCTGCTCCAGAAGGAAATGGATTATTTCCATCGCTCCGTTGCCGATCCCAAGCGGCCCCTGGTGGCCATTATCGGCGGCGCCAAGGTCTCAAGCAAACTCGGGGCCCTGCGTAATCTCATGGACCGGGTGGACAAAATGATTATCGGCGGCGCCATGGCCAACACCTTTCTCAAGGCCATGGGATATCAAGTGGGCAAATCCCTGGTGGAAGAAGAGCTACTGGAAACCGCCAAAGATCTGATCCGCAAGGCCCAGGAACAAAACGTCAAGTTCTACCTGCCGGTGGATTGCATTGTCGCCGACAAATTCGCCCCTGATGCCGAAACCAAGCGGACCACCGCCCAGGAGGTGCCGGCCGGCTGGATCATCCTGGATATTGGTCCGGCCTCCACCACCCTTTTCAACGAGGCCCTGGACTCGGCAAAGACCATCATCTGGAACGGCCCCATGGGTGCCTTTGAGATGGACGCCTTTTCCAGGGGCACCCTGGCCATGGTTTCCCATGTTGCCGCCTCTCACGCCCTGACCATTGTCGGGGGCGGCGATACCGACGTGGCCGTGCACAAGGCGGGCGAGACCAGCAACATCTCGTACATGTCCACCGGCGGCGGGGCCTTTCTCATGCTCATGGAGGGCAAGGATCTCCCCGGAGTTGTGGCCCTAAATAATAAAGAGTAAGCGAGGAATGACCATGGAAAGAACTCCCCTGCTGGCCGGCAACTGGAAGATGTCCACCACCGTTGCCGAAGCCACAGAGCTGGCCCGCGCCATTGCCGCTGAACCCGTGCCCCCGGGCCGCCAGGTCATGGTGGCCCCCTCGGCCCCGGCCTTAAATGCCGTGGGTGCGGTGCTGCGCGCCACCCCTATTGCCCTTTCCTCCCAGAATATCTGCTGGGAGGAAAGGGGGGCCTTCACCGGCGAGATTTCTCCGCTCATGCTCAAAGAGGCCGGCGCCACCATGGCCATCATCGGCCATTCAGAACGGCGCCACCTTTTTGCCGAGAGCAATGCCTTGATCAACAAACGGCTTCGAGGCGCCCTCCATTTTGAGATCATTCCCCTTCTCTGCATTGGCGAAACAATGGCGGAGAGGGAGGATAACGCCACCGAAGAGGTCCTGGAAAAACAGCTGCGTCAGGGCCTGGCCGGGGTCACGCTCACCAGCGGCCACCAGATCATTATCGCCTATGAACCGGTATGGGCCATTGGCACCGGCAGGAGTGCCTCAGCAGCCCAGGCCCAGAAGGCCCATGCCTTCTGCCGTTCTCTTCTTGGTGATATTTTTGACAAAGGTATTGCCCAGCAAACAAGAATACTGTATGGTGGCTCGGTCAATCCGGCTACTATTGCTGAAATCATGGCCCAGTCCGATATCGATGGCGCCCTGGTTGGCGGTGCCGCCCTCAAGGCGGATTCATTTCTGTCCATTATACATTACAAAACGCTGTAGAATATTATGACCACTTTTCTGATTACCCTCCACATTCTTGTCTGCCTGTTTCTCATCGGCATTGTTCTGCTTCAGCAGGGCAAGGGTGGCGGCATGGGCGCAGCCTTAGGCGGTGGCGGCTCCAATCAGTCGGTCTTTGGCGCTGACGGCCCCATGCCCATCTTAAGCAAGGTCACCACGGGCGCCGCAGTCATCTTCATGCTCACCAGTCTGGCCCTGGCCTATATCTCCTCCCATGACTCTTCGAGCTCCGTAATGAAAGAAATTTCCGTGCCAAAGCAAAATGAAAGTGGTATAGAAAAAACTCTTGAGTCGGCCCCTGATGTCAGCCGCCAGAGTGAACAAGATGCACCGGTAAACGAATAACGATATATTAAATTTTGTGCCGAAGTGGTGGAATTGGTAGACACGCTATCTTGAGGGGGTAGTGGCCCACGGCCGTGCGAGTTCGATTCTCGCCTTCGGCACCATTTTTTAATTGTTAAGCCCGCAACGTTTTTCGTTGCGGGCTTTTTTTATGCATGCCCCCACAGAGCCTCATCACAAGGAGCGGATCTCAGCAGCCCTGACCTCCGGCGACAAGGGGAGGGTCCTTTTTTTCCGCCTTTTTCAGACAAAATCCTTGAAAAAAAAATGGTACCCTCTACAGTACTCAGAGGCATGTTGAGCCCTCTCCATTTTAATTATCCCCCGCAGGTGGACAACTCCTCCCCTGACCAGAGGCGTATAAACCATGGCCAATACTCCCAGTTATGAAGAGCTGCGCAAGCAGAACCAGATCCTTGTCCAGGAGGCTGCCCAGCAGACCCTGACCAGGAAGGCCCTGGAAGACGATATTGAGCAATATCGTTCGCTGGTGGAAAATGCCCGTGACCTGATTCATAGTGTCACCCCGGATGGTTCCTTCCTCTATACCAACCAGGCCTGGAAAAATGCCCTGGGATATACCGAAGAGGAGCTCAAGACCCTCAAGCTCATGGATATCGTCGACGAAAACTGTCGTGACAAATGCCACTGCATTTTCGATAATCTCCTGAGTGGAGAAAATATTGCCCGCAACGAGACCGTTTTTGTGGCCAAGGATGGCCGCAAGGTCATGGTGGAGGGGCAGTGCACCACCAGTTTCCTCAATGGCAAGGCGACCCGGATGACCGGTTTTTTCCGGGACATAGAGGAGCGCAACCGCAACGAACAGGCCCTGCGGGAAAGCGAGAGCAGATACCGCGACCTCTTTGAAAATGCCCACGACCTCATCCAGATTCTCCAACCGGACGGCAAATTCCTCTACGTGAACAACTCCTGGCGGCAGACCTTTGGCTATGGCGAAGAGGAAACTGCAGACCTCTCCATCTTTGACCTCATCTCTCCGGACTGCCAGGGCCACTGTGAAGATACCTTCGGTAAAATCATCTCCGAAGAAAAGACCCATTACATCACCACGGTTTTCACCGCCAAAAACGGCAGGCAGGTCCTGATTGAGGGCAATGCCATCTGTAAATTTGAGGAAGGAAAACCCCTTTACACCCAGTGCATCTTCCGCGATGTCACAGAAAAAAAGGGGATGGAGGAGGAACTGATCAAGGCCCAGAAGCTGGAATCCGTGGGCGTTTTTGCCGGCGGCATTGCCCACGACTTCAACAATCTCCTCCAGGCCATTATCGGCAATATCTCCCTTGCCAAAATGTACATCGATCCCCAGAACAAGGCCTATGAACGGCTGGAAAAAACGGAAAAGGCCTCTGTGCTGGCCCAAAACCTTACCCAGCAGCTCCTCACCTTCTCCAAAGGCGGCGAACCCATCAAGAGCGTCACCGCCCTCAGCGAAATCGTCAAAGAGGCCACCAGCTTCAGCCTCCGGGGCTCCAAAGTCAAATGCCATTATCAGATGGCAGACAATCTGTGGCCGGTTGAGGCCGACAAGGGCCAGCTCAGCCAGGTTACCCAGAATCTGGCCATTAATGCCAGTCAAGCCATGCCTGACGGGGGTATCCTGACCATCAGAGCCACCAATATCACCCTTGACGCCGCCACCATATCCACCCTGCCTGACGGCAAGTATATCAAGGTCACCTTCCACGATCAGGGCAGCGGCATCAGCAAAGAAAATATCACGAAAATATTTGACCCTTATTTTTCCAGTAAAAAGACGGGCAGCGGCCTGGGACTGGCCATCTCCTACTCCATCATCAGCAACCATGGCGGCCTGATCACTGCGGAGTCGCAGCCTGGCCAGGGCGCTCTTTTCACCATCTATCTGCCGGCGGCCCAGGGCATAATCCCTGCCAAAAAAAAGGCAGCCAGCCAATCAACCTTGGAGAAGGGACGCATTCTGATTCTTGATGACGATGAGATTGTTCTGGATGTCTTGCAAGAAATGCTCAACGCCATGGGCTGTGAAAACGATGAAGCAAAGGAGGGGCAGCAGGCCATTGACCTCTACAAAAAGGCCTTACAGGACGGCAGACCCTATAGCGGGGTTATTATGGACCTCACCATACCGGGGGGCATGGGTGGCAAAGAGACGCTGGCCCTGCTTCAACAAATCAATCCCGAGGTCCGGGCCATTGTTTCAAGTGGCTATGCCAATGATCCCATCATGGCCAACTTCAGGGCGCACGGCTTCTGCGGGGTATTTCCCAAGCCCTACACCATTGAAGATCTGGGCCAGGCCCTCACCGCCATTTTCAGCCCCACCTGAGATTCCCCTTCCAAAACCTCTCCTTACAACTGGCCCCAAAAGCTCTTCCCCTTCTTCATCGTTATATTCTTTTACCCCCCTGGCCCTGCAAAGGGCAGAGGCCCCACCTTCCCCCGCACCGACTGCCCTCAACTGGGGGAAAGCCCTCTTTTTTTTGAGTTGCTGTTCTTCAGCCAAGCATTTAAAATAAAATAAATAGGTTATCTTTTTTCAAAAGCCAAACCTTGTGCGGGCCAAAAAAAGAGGAGGAGATCACGTGCCATCACCCATTGCCAGTTTGTGGCCCATCACCACTCCGTCTATTTTTATTCTCACCCTTGTAGCGGCCATGCTTCTGCTCTATTTTGGCCGCGCCCCTGCCCACAACAGCATCCGTTCTTTTTGCCGGGTCATCAGAAACGGCCTGCGCCTGGCCTCTTTTGCCGTTTTGCGGAGCGAAAAACGTCTCCATATCCGCAACCGGGAGGTCCTTTTGGCGGCGGGCATATTCAGGATGGAGGGCGACATAGAAAAGGAGTTTCAGCGGGTGGAGCGGATTGTCCAGCGCGACATCCAGGGCTACCCATCCCTGCACCGTAAACTTTCCGAAGAAATTATCCGTCTCGACCAGGACTATACAGAAAGCACAGAGGTGCCACCCACGCCGCCGGCCTGGGTCAATGCCGTGGAGTCCGTGGCTGATCTGGCCCGGCAAAACGACAGCGATCCTCTGATGGGTTCCATTCTCAAGGATGTCCACACCACCATTATCAGGCAGCAGCACACAGCCATGGCGGCATACAGGGAAAATACGGGCCGGCGCCACAAAATTCTCGGCACCATGAGGCCTTACTGGCGCCGTCTGGCCAGGGTTCTTGAGGAGGTGGGCAGCACTGTCAATAATCTTGGCGATCGCGCCAGGATTATTGACCAGAAGATGGAGGCCTACGAAGAAATCAGAAGCGGCTCGAACAAGGCAGCAATCATCCTGCAATCCTCATCCTTGACTCAGTTTTTCATTGCTGGTTTCTGGGTCTTGGTGGCCATGGGCGCTCTTATCGTCAATTTTCACCTTATCTCCCTGCCCATGGCGGAAATGGTGGGCGGCAGCGCCCAGATCGGCGGCTATCCAATCAATGAGATTGCCGCCCTGGTCTTGATTCTCATTGCCACCTTTGCCGGCATGGCCCTGCTGGAGGCGTTGCGCATCACCAGCTTCTTTCCCAGGATCGGCGGCCTGGACGCCAAAGAGCGCCGGTTTATCGCCATGGTGGCGGTGGGCTTTCTCTTTGGCGTGGCCGGCATCGAATCCGCCCTGGCCTATATGCGCGATCTGGTTGCCGCCAATAATGAGGCCCTGCGCCTCTCCCTTCTCATGGAGTCGGGCGAGACCATGAACGTTGCCCGCAGCATCATTCCCACAGCTGCCCAGATGATGCTTGGCTTCATTCTGCCCTTTGCCCTGACCTTTGCCCTCATTCCCCTTGAGGCCCTTGTCCACTCCTCCCGCACTGTTTTAGGTTATGGGCTTGAGCTTCTCCTGCGCCTGGGAGCGGCCCAGATCCGCCTGGCGGCCAATCTGGTCCATTATTCAGGATCTCTTCTGGTGGTACTCTACGACCTTATTATCTTCCTGCCCCTCTGGGTGGAAAAACAGCTGAAAGGCCTGGCCCGCCCACAGGAATCATCTCCCAAAGAGAACATAGAGGAAACCAGGACCAAAGAGGCCAAGGTCCTTTGAAAACCCAGCTCTATCCTGAAGAAAGACCTGACCGGGAAAGAATGGCATGAATAAAAGAAAATCCTCATTGGCCCTGGCGGCCCTTGCCTTTTTTGCCCTCCTCATGCTTAGCGGCTGCAGGGAGACCCAGCCCCCCCTTACCCACACCCAGGGCATCTACATGCTGCTGGACATCTCCGAGATCTCCACTCTTGAACTCAAAAAGGCCCAGGCTATTATCCACTACATCCTCGGCTCCCTGAATCCAGCTGATTCTTTTGCTGTGGCCCCCTTGGACAGGCAGAGTGTCCGTGAAAAGAAGCGCATCCACCAAATCACCTTTGACAAACGGCCTTCTGTGGCCACCAACCAGAAAAGGGTCTTTGCCCACAAGGTGGGTTCCTTTATCAAGAAGCCCCCCAAGAACCCCGGCCCAGACATCGCGGGCGGCCTGCTCCTGGCCGTGGAGTGGCTCAGCCAGACAAAGGCCGGCAAGAAGAAGATCCTTATCTTTTCCGACATGGAGGAGGGAAGCACAGGCCCCCGTGGCGAGTTGCAGCTCCCTCTGAAAGGATTTACGGTCATCGCCCTTAATGTCACGACGCTCCGCTCCGACAGCACAGATCCGCGCGACTACCTGGACCGCCTGAATGGCTGGCGCCTCAAGGTGGAGAGTGGCGGCGGCAGCTGGCTCATCATCAATGATCTGGCCCGACTGGAACCCGTCATCGGCCCTTAACAAGGTTCCTGCAACGCCATAAAAAAGAGGATCTGCACCGGCTAAGCGTTGCAGACCCTCTTTTTTATGGGTACCATCACCAGATACTTTAAAAGATCTTTCCCAGCCCCTGCCCAGAAACCGGGCCGGGGCTATATATCAGCCTTATCCTTCCTATGCCCTTCACCAGCCCCATCGCCCCCACCGGCTGCTCCGGTTATTGCCAGCGCTGCGGGACCCATCATGTTCTGCATCAGGGCAGCAGTAGAGGGCCCGCCCTGGCCCTGCAGATTGAGCTTGAAAAAAAAGGCCGCATTGATCTGCAGGCTGCCGCTCATCAGGCCAATCCCCTTTGCCGCCTGGATTATCTCTTTGGCCCGGCCCGGGGCCAGATGTTCGGAGTCATGGAGTTCAGGGCCCCGGACAATAGCCGCGGGGTGGTGCGCGCCTTTTCCGGCCAATATAACGGCAGGTGGCAGGTAGATGGTTGGGCCCCGCCCCTCTTTGCCGAAGAGGTGTGGCATCAGACCAATCAGGACAAGGAACGGCAGATACGGGAGCTGAGCCGCGCCATTGCGCAGCTTAAGGCCGACATACCCCACCGCCAGGAACTGATCAAGGCGCGGCGCAGCCTTTCCCAGGATCTGATGAAAGAGCTGCACGCCATCTACCGTCTCACTAATTTCCGCGGCGAGACCAGGTCCCTCCCCGAGGTCTTTGCCAGCCAGGGCGGCATTCCCACCGGCACCGGTGACTGCTGCGCCCCCAAGCTCCTCAACTACGCGGCCCGCCACGCCCTTACCCCCCTCGGCATCAGCGAGTTTTATCTGGGCCGGCCAAACCCCTCCCGGACCAGGCAGCATGGCCATTTCTACTCAGCCTGCCCGGGAAAATGCCAACCCATCCTGGGCTTTCTGCTCTGCGGCCTGGAGCAGTGAGATGACTCCCGGCGGCAGCCTCGACATCCTGCACCGTGATGACCACCTGGTGGTGGTCAACAAGCCCGGGGGCCTGCTGTCCGTGCCCGGTCGCGGCCCTGACAAACAGGAGTGTGTGGTCAATCACCTCAAAGAGCTGATTCCCGCCTGCATAGCCCAGCCCGCTGTCCACCGCCTGGATATGGCCACCTCCGGCCTTATGGTGCTGGCCCTGACCGCTGCCGTCCACGCCGCCCTATCCCGGCAATTTGCCCAGCGCCAGGTAACCAAAAAATATATTGCTCTGCTGGCAGGCATCCCGAAGGGGCGAAGCAATGAAAAAATCGAGCTGGCCTTCCGTCTTGACCCGGACAACCGTCCTCACCAGGTGTATGACCCGGTGCGCGGCAAAACAGGGGTGACCAGATGGCACTTGCTCAGCGCAGAACAGGGCCTGAGCCGGGTGGAGTTCACCCCCCTCACCGGCCGCACTCACCAGTTACGGCTCCATGCCGCCCATGAACTGGGCCTCCATTGTCCCATTATCGGCGACCCCTTGTACGGTAGCGGTCGGGAGGGTGAGCAGCTCATGCTCCATGCCACCTTTCTCGCCTTTTTTCATCCAGCCACCGGAGAGAGGCTCTGCTTCACCTCCAGGCCGCCCTTTTAATTTTTTTTTCCTGTCTTCTCTTTTTTCATCATAAAGGAGAGCAGGAAACCCGTGGTTCTTCTTCTCCGCCTTTATGAGCCGTTCCAGCCTCTCTGCTCTTTTTTTCGCTGATTCCGGCGGGATGGATCTTTTTTATCCATATTTGCTATTCACCTTTACTCCATTACCTGATAAGGTACGGAAACTAAACTGATATTTACCCTCAGCATTTCCCTAACGCAGGACTATGAAAATACTCATTGTTGACGACAGCAAACTCTCTCGCCTCACCATCCTGAAAAGAATGCCGGCAGCCATCAAAGAGTCCGCCGACATCTGGCAGGGCGCAAACGGGGTTGAGGCCCTTGCCCTGTACAAAGAACATCAGCCGGACATTGTCTTTCTCGACCTCACCATGCCGGTGATGGATGGTTTCCAGGCCCTGACCCATATCAGGGCCTTTGACCAGACCTCCAGGGTCCATATCGTCACCGCTGATATCCAGACCAAATCCCAGGAAAAGGTTATGGATATGGGGGCCGTTGCTGTGGAGGCCAAGCCCATAGACAGCGCCAGACTGGCCGAAATATTCGCCGCCTTACCCCCGGGATAATTCATGATCCAGGAAGAACTTCAGGAGGTTCTCAGCGAACTGATCAACATCTCCTTTGGCACGGCCACTGCCACCATTGCAGATCTGTTTGATAATTTTGCCACCCTCCATGTTCCGGACATCAGCTTCATCGCCATGGATGATCTCCACAAATTCATCCTCAACCACTTCAATTGCCAGCAGGTCTATACCACCACCCAGCAATTCAAGGGTAGATTCCAGGGTGAAATCGTCTTTGCCATGGATCCGCAAAGCGCCCTGAACATGCAGGGCATTATCTTCAGCGACGAGGATCTTGGCGGTGCCGCCCTTCTCAGCCAGGATGAAATCAAGCAGAGCATCCTGGAAATTTCCAATATCCTGGGTTCATCCTGCTTGGGCAAACTGGCCCAGCTTCTGGACACCACTATCACCTTTGCCCCACCGGCCATAGAATTTTCCCAAAACCTGCTCAAGACCCCGGCCCAAATGCCCTACCAGCATGTGATTGTGATCAGCACGGTGCTCGATTTCAACGCCATGGAAATCCGCGGTAACCTCTTTATCATGTGCACGGATGAGATGTTCAGCTGGCTGGAAACGGCCTTAGAAGATTACCTGGAAAACCTGTAGATGCCTGACCAGAAAGCAATCCTTGACACCATTGAAAACGGTATTCTGGTGGTAACCCCAGATCTGCAGATACGTTTCTGGAACAGATGGCTGACTCTGCAGACCGGCATCAGCCAAGAGGAGGCCTTGGGCCATTTCCTGCCCACCCTCTTTCCAGGCACGGGCTTCAACCTCCTGAAACGCAAGGTCAAGATTGCCCTCAAACTCAACTCCTCCACCTTCACCAACTCATCGGTGGAAAAATTCATCATCCCCATCAAGCTCCACAACATCACCAAATCCATCTTTCACCATATGCGGCAAGACGTGGTGATCACCCCCCTTGGCGAAGGGGAGGCCAGCATTATCATCTATGACACCTCCGCCTTGCTGGAGGCGAAGGCTGTTATCCAGAAGCAGCTTCTGGTCATGGAGAAGCAGGCCACCACAGACACCCTCACCGGTTGCTATAATCGCAAGATGTTTAACGATCTACTCAAGAGTGAGGTGACAAAGGCTGGCCGCTACCACCATATCTTCTCCCTGATCATCATGGATATCGATAATTTCAAGGCAGTCAATGATACCTATGGTCACCTGGCCGGCGATGAGGTCTTAAAGGAGATGGCCACCATTACCGGCTGCACCGTCCGGGAAAGTGATCTTTTTGCCCGGTGGGGCGGGGAGGAATTCTCTGTTTTACTGCCAGAGACCACCCTGGAAGGGGCTGCCATCCTGGCGGAGAAAATAAGGCGTACCATTGCAGCCAATGTCTTCTGCAACATAGGCAACCTTACCTGCAGTCTCGGGGTGGCGCACTACAATAGCGACGAACACCGGGATACCCTGATCAGCAACGCGGACTGGGCCCTCTATCACGCCAAAAACCATGGCAAGAACCAGGTAGCCGTCTTTGATCAGGGAGAGATACAAACCTGGCCGGGCGCCAATGAGAGCTGATTGGCTGCCCCCCCTTTATATCTCCACCCCATACTCCTTGATCTTGCTGAGCAGCGACGGATAGCTCACCTCAAGCATCTCGGCGGCCCGGGAGCGGTTGCCCTGGCATTGGACCAGGCTTTTGTGGATCAGATTTTTCTCCCACACCTTTTTGGCCTCCTTCAGGGAATAGCCGTCAAAAGGAAGGG
The DNA here is from genome assembly GCA_031581485.1 of Desulfurivibrionaceae bacterium. GTDB lineage: Bacteria > Desulfobacterota > Desulfobulbia > Desulfobulbales > SURF-16 > BM506. The sequence continues at coordinate 58,775 of JAVLBA010000002.1, forward strand.
CTCCCCTGCCGGCAGCGCCTCCTTCCTGGAGCAGAGGGAAATTCTCCGCAACCAGGGTCTCGCCCTCCGCCAGCACCAGGGCCCGTTCAATGGTATTTTCCAGTTCACGCACATTGCCGGGCCACGGGTATTTCAGCAGCATCTTCATGGCCCCCTTATCGATCCGCACGGCCACTGAGCCCATCCGGTCCCTGAATTTGGCCATGAAATGGTCGCAGAGCAGAGGGATATCGGCCGGCCGCTGCCGCAAAGGCGGCAGCGTGATGGGCAGGACATTGAGTCGATAATAGAGATCCTGACGGAAACGGCCCTCCGCCACCTCCCGGCCCAGATCGAGGGCTGTGGCCGCCACCACCCTGACATCTACCCGAATGGCCCGGGAAGCGCCCACCGGCCTGATCTCCCCCTCCTGCAGGACCCGGAGAAGCTTGACCTGAAGCAGCAGAGGCAGGTCCCCTATTTCATCCAAAAAAATAGTGCCCTTGTCCGCCTCTTCAAAAAGCCCCTTTTTGTCACGATCCGCCCCGGTAAAGGCCCCTTTGACATGGCCGAAGAAAAGGCTCTCCAGCAGATTCTCCGGCACGCAGCCGCAGTTTTCCACCACCAGGGCCCTCTTGGCCCGGGCAGAGGCAAAATGGATGGCCTGGGCCACCAGTTCCTTGCCCGTGCCTGACTCGCCGCTGATCAGTACCGTGGTATCAAACCGGGCAACCTTGGCCCCCAGCCGGAAAACATCACGCATGGCCCTGGAGTGGGCCAGCATGGTGCCGAACCGGTACTCATCCTTGACCTGGCTTATCTGCAGCTTGAGGCTGCGATTCTCCCTCTTCAGATTTTCCCTCTCCTCCGCCTTTTTCAGGGTCAACAGGACCTCATCACCCTTGAAGGGCTTGGAGATGAAATCATAGGCCCCCAGCTTCATGGCCTCAATGGCAATATCAAGGGTGCCATAGGCGGACATCATAATGACAGTGGCCTCCCCGCGTAGCTCATCCGAGGCCTGCAGGAAATCCATGCCGGTCATCCTGGGCATCTTGATATCACAGAGGATAAAATCAAATTGCCGGTGCTGCAGAAGATCAAGCCCTTCCTGGCCGTCAGCGCCGGACCTCACCTGATAACCGGCCTTTTCCAGCATCATGGTGAGCATGTGGCGCATATTGGGCTCATCATCAAGGATGAGGATTTTCTTGCTGCCTTCTACGCTCATTTTTCTCCATGGGGGTGCTTATTTGTCTCTGCCGCGGCCAGGGGGAGCAGGACCGTGAAAACAGTGCCGCCCTGGGGCCGCCTGGCTGCCGTAATCTTGCCCTTGGCATTGTCAATGATCATATAACTGACCGACAGACCAAGGCCCGTACCCTTGCCCGGCTCCTTGGTGGTGAAAAAGGGATCAAAAAGGGTCTCCACATTTTCCGTGGCAATGCCCGGGCCGTTATCCGTGCAGGAGATCTTAAGCACCGGCACCTCTGCCTGGCCGGGCTGGAGAGAGGCCGTGCCCGTAGCCGTGGCAATGGTCAGCAGGCCGGCCGGCTCTGCCCCGTTGCCCTGCACGGCGTCAGCGGCATTCATGATGATATTCAAAAAGACCTGGCGCAGCTTATCTGCTATGGCCTCCACGGCATCGTGGTCCGCCCTGAGATCAAGAACAATGGTCATCGCCGCCAGCAGGGGCTGATCTTTGAGGCGATGGTGCATGTCGGTGAGCAGCTCATGGAGATGCACCCTGCCCTGCTCATCATCCCCGCTACGGGCCAGATCAAGAAGCTGACGGATAATGGTATTAATCCTGTTGATCTCCTCAATGGCGCGCCGGATAAAGTCAAGCCGGTCGCCAGGCTCCAGATTCTCCTGCTGCAAGAGTTCCAGATAGCCCAGGACAATACCCACCGGATTACCAATCTCATGGGCGATGCCGGCAGAAAGGCGCCCCACGGAAGCCAGTTTTTCGGCCTGGATCACCTCCTGCTGGGCCCGTATCAAAGAGACATTGGCCTCTTCCAGGGCCATCACCATCTCCTGCAGCTTCCGGCGATCGGTATTAATGCGGCGCAGCATGCGGTTCAGGGAGGTGGAAAGGGCGCTCACATCATCCCCCCTCCGGTCGCTCAAAAAATAAAAGCTCGCCTCATCCTGATACTCCTCTGCCCGCCTGGCCAGAAGCTGCAAGGGTTTGATGAGCAGGCCGGCCAGCCGGTGATAGGCGAAAAAGGTGAGAACAGCCAGATTCAAGGCAAAATAGATGGCAATGAGGCGTTGGCCAGCCAAGAGCTCCTGATAGAGAGGGGCCAGGGCCAGCTCCACGCCCACCCCGGCCAGCTCCTGGCCCAAGGGGACGGGCATGGCCGTCAGAAAATAATCATGGCGCCTGCCGAGCAAACCAAAACTGCTTCCCGAGGTCCCCTTGGTCATGACCTCGCTCAAGACGGCCCGCCTGGTCACTTCTGCCAGATCCCGGCGAGCGCTGCTCTCGGGCCGGGAATGGAAGCGGGCCTGGCCTTGGTCATCCAGCACCACCAGATCCAGGCCGGCCTGGTGGGCCAGGGCCGCAAGTTCCTCAGAGAGGACGGGGGACATTTTTTTTTCCTGCCCCAGGCGCCCGGCCAACAGGGTCACCACCACCTGGGCCTTGTCCATCTCCACCGTCAGCAGCCGTTTCTGGCTGCTGACGGTGAGCACCACATCAATCAGCAACATGCCGCTGCCGATAAAGAGGGCCAGGGCCAGGATGATTTTAATCTGCAGCCGGTGGGAGTGCACCTGATCACATCTTCTGGCAAGGGGCCATCTTATTTATCCCCGGCCAGAAGTTCACTCAGTTCACTGACGGCCATGGCATAACGATTGGAGTGATTCCAGGCGGTAATGGCCTGGAAGTTTGGATACCCGGCCACAAAGCGCATGCCGCCCTGCTCATCAAGTTCCAGCCCCACCACAGAGAGCTCCTTGTCGCCTGGCACCGCCGGCACGTGCCGTCCCTGGACCGCCTCAATCCGGGACCTGCTGACCCGGCCCTTGCGGCCCTTGGCATAGGCATCTTGCAGATCCTGGGCCTGCAGGGCAGGACCGATTTCAGCATAGAGGGGGGCATCTTGGATCCAGCCGAACTGCTTGAGATAATTGGCGATGGAGCCCAGGATATCAGGGACATTGTTCCAGACATCCCGCCGACCGTCCTTATCAAAGTCCACGGCATAGGCGCGAAAACTAGACGGAATGAACTGGGTCTGACCAAAGGCGCCGCCATAGGAGCCGGAGACGGATTTGGGATCGACCTTGTTCTCCCGGCAGAGCAGAAGAAAATGAATGAGCTGCTTACGATAAAAGGCAGCGCGGCGCGGGTAGGCATCAAACATGGTGTTTAAGGTCTGAAGCATGTCAAAGCCGCCTGTGTGGCTGCCAAAACGACTCTCAATGGCCCAAATGGCCACCACTACCTCACGATCAACCCCTATCTCCTTTTCCACCCGGTCCAGGATATCCCGGTTCTCCTCGAGTTTCTCCCTGCCCTCCTTGACCACCGCCTGGGTGATAAAACGTGGATAATACTCAAAATAAGGCTTGGCCTCCCACTGGGAGTCCATGAGGACCAGCACCCTTTTCTTGATGGTCAGGCCATTGAAGACAGTGTCCAATTCCTCCTGGCTGAAATGATGCTCGACGCGCAGCTCAGCAAAGAGCTCCTGATAGCGTTTACTGGTCAGATCAATGGGCTGCCCGTCCGTGACCAGATCAGCGGCCTTGGGTTTTTCAGGGCCGGCCTGGAGGGAGGCAGGAAGCAGGCAAAAGAGGGTAACCAGGAGGAAGGGGAGGCAATTTTTTCTCAGTTCCATGGGCAGGCTCACATTCTTGATAAAGGGGGAGGGGCGGGAACCACTGTGTGGCCAAGATATTTTTCAGACTTTATTCTTGTTGAGACAACCATAGAGTGCAAAAGGTTACAAAGTTTTTTTCTCCTCAATGAGGATGACTGGCATGCCCTGACAGTCATGACCATCATTGCTGCCGCTCAAAAAAAGGCCGCAGAAATGGGTCCATTCAGCCCTTGAAGGCGGCAAAAAAAGCAGCCATAAACTCCTCAACCCTGTCGACCGGCAGTTGATTAATGCCGGCCGCAGCGGCGCGGCCACCGCCTGAGGGAAAGGCTCGACAGAGATCCACCGCCCCTTTTTTGCGGGCCAGAGGGGCCCGGACACTGACCACATAGCCGCCCATACCGTCTGCCACCAGCAGGGCATGGGCCCTTGTCGGCTCTTCCCGGGCCCGCTCATTACTCAACACCCCGGCCGTGCGCCGGGCCCAGGCCTGGCCGGGAAAGATATAGATCCGCCCCTGTTCCTGCTGGGCCTCAGGAAGCACGGCTCGGGCCCGGGCCATATCATCATGAAAGCCCTGGCGCAGGGTGGCAAGGGTATTGCTCTCGGCATAAAAGCGAAGGGGGTCCTGGTAGGGGCGCACGGCCTGAAAGAGCTCCACCGGGTCAAAATGTAGATCCGCTACCTCTTTGCCATAGCCGTTATAGTTGAACAACTCGCCAAGTTCACAAAGAGCCGCCATCTCCCGGGCCGAGAAACCGGCCTGCCGGCCCAGACGGGCCGCCGGCTGGTGCAGGTTATCCCCGAAGGCAGCAACCACCGCCCAGCCGGGAAATCGCCCGGCCTGCAGCCGGTTGACAATGAGGCCTGTACAGATCTCCGGATCCTCATCAAGGTGACAGGTAAGACCGCTGTGGCCGGGAATCTCACCGGCGTGGTGATGATCTACATAGAAAACCTGGCAGCCGGCAGCAAGCAGGAGGCGCAGGGGCTCCTTATTGGTGGCCATGGAGACATCAAGCACCGTCAGACGGGCGCCGGCGTGGTCAGGCCGGGCCACCACCCGGTCCAGAAGCCGGATATCCCTCTTCACCCCGGAGAGCAGCAGAGCGGCCCGGGGCTCGGCCAGGCGCAGCTGCTGCAGGGCAGCGATACCATCGGCATCGCCATTGAAAATATCTATATCCATTGCTTTGTGTCCTCTCCCCCCTTAGTTTTCATGACTGAGGGCGTCCGTGCTGGTGGCAAACTCGATATCCCCGCCCAGATTATCCTCATAGCCAAAGCCCACACCCTGGCCCAGGGCAACCAGAGTGAAGAGCACGGCAACTCTTTTGTCATCACTGCTTTCTGAAAACTTGACCTGCATGCCCCAGCACCCGGGCTGATAGAGAAGAGAGAACGACTGACTCACCACACTGTTGACGGCCAGGGATTGTTTGATATCCGCCTTGAGGGAAATCGCCTTAGTAAGACGGACCTGGCCGCTGGCGTTGATCTCATGGATATCGCTATCCTTATTATAGCGGTAATCCGCTGACAAAAAATCGCCGCGCTGGTTTGTATAGCGGGTCAGCAGGTCATAAGAGACAAAGCCGCGGCCATAGACGCTGAGGGCGGTGGAATAATTGACCCGCAGCTGCCTGAGGGGATAGATATCCAAGTCAAACAAGAGATTGCCATAGGGCTGAAAATCCTTGCGGTGGTCATAGGAGTGGTTGACCTTGAAGGAGCCGAAATAGCGGCTGTAGGCCTGCTCCTCTTTATGCACACCGCCGATACGGAAGTGGTTGTCAAGGCCATAGCCCACCACGCTCCGGGCCACCAGGGTATCCTTACTGTCAAAGTCAGGCATCACCTCTTCCTCATAATGGGGATCCAGATAGGCATAAGAGGCGTGGGGCTTGAGGGTATGGTTAAGCCAGCGCAGGGAGCCTGCCCCGACCTTAAAATCGCGCTGAAAGGTGGTGGTAAGATCAACAGCACCGTCCCAGGCCAGCCTGCCAGGGGTGGTGTCGCCGCTGTAGAGGGCCTTGTCGTCTGATTCAACCTGATACGAGGTCTGGCGCAGGCCGCCGGTGGCCTGCGCCTCCAGCCAACGACCCAGGGCAAGGGGGGTGGTAAGGCGGGGATGGAGATCCAGGCGCTGCATGCCCACCCCCTCCTTGCGCCAATAATGAACATATTCGGCGTCCCAATTGAGGTTGGCCCTGGTGGCCGGCATGGCCAGGCTGCCGGCCGTGACCACCTTGGGCAGGGTCTGGACAACCGTGCTCTCCGGGGTGGAGCCGGGCCGCAGATCATCCACATACGTGGTTTCAGCGCCGAGATAGAGATGGGACCAGTGCTTGGCAAGCTGCAGGCTGGATGGCCGCCAGGGCAGAGAGGATTCGGCCAGGCCGCGGTCAAAATCGTTAAGAAAGACCGCATGGGAGGCCTCAAAGCCGATCACGCCATTAGTAAACTCCATGAGGAAGTCCGGATCTGAGGCAAAATCAACATCGAGCAGCACCTTGAAATCATCACCCAGATCATAATCGCCCTTACTGCGCAGCCAATAGCGGTTTGACCGGGTGCGCAGATAGCCGTCATCCAGATAATCATCATCAATCTCATCCTGGAGGTGGTCATCCAGAAAGGTGGCCTGGATGCCGAACCGGGAGTCATAATCGTTGATAACACGGAACTCGCCGCCGATCATGGGGCCGCGCTCGGCATAATACGCAGGATAGAGGGTGATATCGGCGCTGGGGGAGAGGTCAACGAAAAAGGGGGTCATGAGCCCGGAACCACCCCGGTCGGAGCTTGATATTTCCGGATCGAGAAAACCGGTCTGCCGGTTCATCCGGCCGGGAAAGGCCATATAGGGCAGATAAAGGAGCGGCACATCCTTGATACGCAGCATGCTGTGCTTCATAAAGATGAAGCCGTCCACATCGATATCCGCCTCCTTCATGGTGAGACTCCACACCGGACTATGCGCATCATCATAGTCACAGGTGGTGAAGACGCCATCCCGGAAAAAATAGACCATTTCCCCTTCCTTGCGCGCCTCGGCACTGGCGAAATGGATATTGGTCTGCGGGAAAAAGATCGTGCTGTCGATCAGCTGCGCCGTTTCATCACCAAGAGAGATGGTGGCCTGGCGGGCCTCGGCCCTTTCCGTTTTAGAAAGCAGCTTGACATGGCCCCGGGCATGGACCAGCCCCGCCTCAGCGTCATAGCGGATCCAGTCGGCCTCAATGGTCATGGGCCGGTCAGGGTTGCCGGTACGCTCGAGCACCACATTGCCCTCGGCAATGACCTCATTCTCCTTGTCACCGCGGCTGATCTTATCCGCCTCCACCTTCCACGGCTGATTGAGGAGACCTTCGGCATGCCCGGGGGAGCCGAAAAAGATCGCGCCAAAAATGAGCAGGCAGGCCAGAAAATTTCTTATCAAGAAGAGAGTCGACACGTTTATCCGGATAGGGTGAAGGGCAAGGAGAATCTGCAGGCGTAAAAAAGGGGGCGCAGACGCCCCCTTGCAAATTACTCGTCTTTCAATACCGCGCCGGTGGCCCCTGAGGTCACCATCCGGGCATAGCGGGCCATATAGCCGGTGGTGACCTTGGGGGCCGGGGGCTGCCACCCTTCCTTGCGCCTGGCCAGCTCGGCATCATCAACCTCCACCTTCAGGACATTGTTGGGGATATCAATCACCACCAGATCACCCTCTGCCACCAGGGCAATGGGGCCGCCATCGGCCGCCTCCGGGGAGACATGGCCGATACAGGCACCCTGGGTACCGCCACTGAAGCGGCCATCCGTGATAAGCGCCACGCTGGTGCCGAGGCCCATGCCGATGATGGCCGAGGTGGGCGACAGCATCTCCGGCATGCCAGGACCTCCCCTGGGGCCGCAATAGCGGATGATGACCACGTCGCCGGCCTTGATCTTCCCCCCCAGAATAGCCTTCTGGGCCTCCTCCTCAGAGTTGTAGAGCCGGGCCGGGCCCTTATGGGTGAGCATCTCATCAGCCACGGCCGATTGCTTGACCACAGCGCCCTGGGGCGCCAGGTTGCCGTAGAGCACGGCAATGCCGCCCACCTTGTGGTAGGGTTCAGCCACGGTGCGGATCACCTCCCGGTCCTTGACCCGGGCCTTCTTGAGATTCTTACCCAGGGTCTGGCCGGTGACGGTCATGACATCCTGATGCAGACTATCCCGGCTGGCCAGGAGCTCCTGCATGACGGCCTGGACCCCGCCCGCCTCGTGAAGCTGCTCCATGGAATGGGGACCGCCGGGAATCAGGCTGCAGATATGGGGGACCCTCTTGGAAACCTTGTTGAAGGAGTCCAGGGGCAGATCCACCCCCGCCTCCTTGGCAATGGCCGGCACATGGAGCACCGTATTGGTGGAGCAGCCCAGGGCCATGTCCACGGCCATGGCATTCTCAAAGGCCTGGCGGGTGGCGATATCGCGGGGTCGGATATTTTCGTGAAACAAGTTCATCACCGCCATGCCGGCCTGCTTGGCCAGCCGGATGCGGGCGGCGTGGACTGCCGGGATGGTGCCGTTGCCGGGCAGACCCAGGCCGATGGCCTCGGTGAGGCAGTTCATGGAGTTGGCGGTAAACATGCCGGCACAGGAACCGCAGCCAGGACAGGCGTCATCCTCCAGCTCAGCCAGCTCTTCGAGGCTCATGGTCTTGGCCTTCACTCGGCCCACCCCCTCAAAGACCGAGACGAGATGTACATCCTTGCCCCGGTGGCGGCCGGTGAGCATGGGGCCGCCGCTGACCATAATAGCCGGGATATTGAGGCGGAGCATGGCCATGAGCATGCCCGGCACCACCTTGTCGCAGTTGGGGATGAGAATCATGGCATCAAAGGGATGGGCCTGGCCGACAATCTCCACGGAATCAGCAATGATCTCGCGGCTGGCCAGGGAGTATTTCATGCCCGTATGACCCATGGCAATGCCGTCGCAGACCCCGATGGTGGCAAAGGCGGCGGGTGTACCGCCGGCCATCCGCACCCCGGTCTTCACCGCCTCGACAATCTTGTCCAGATGGACATGGCCGGGAATAATCTCATTATGGGCATGACAGACACCGATCAGGGGCCGGCTCAATTCTTCATTGGTATAGCCCATGGCCTTGAACAAGGAACGATGAGGGGCCCGTTCCAGACCTTTGGTAACGACATCACTGCGCATGTTTTTTCCTTTTTCTGAGAAGAATTTTTAGAGACATTTCTCTGGCGGCGCCAGGAATCCTGAGCCCACCCCTGCAACTGTTGCCACTTAAGGGAAAAATCTCCCTGCCACCGGTAAAGAAAGGTCGCTTTTTTTTATGGCAGCCGCCAAGGGGGCGACTGGGCAGGCAGGAAGGCCAAAATTTACGCTCTGGCTCCATGGGTGTCAAGGAAAAGTTCCTTCCTTTCTCTCTGAGAAAACGGGCTTTTCTCTTGCCGGAACAAAAAATGCTTGGTATAGAATTATCCTTATTGTTTTGTCAGCGGATGATACCTGATCATAAAAAAGAGGAGTTCCCCCCTTCTCCTGCCCGTACTGCCACTCCTATGAAATATCTCTTTGGCCCGGTCAATTCCCGGCGACTCGGTCTCTCCCTGGGCATTGATCTCCTCACCACCAAGACCTGCAATTTTGACTGCATATATTGCGAGGTGGGGGGCACCACCATTCACACCTGTGAACGCCAAGAGTACACACCCACAGCAGAAATTCTGGCTGAGATTGACGAACTGCTCAGCAATGAGGATCTGGCAAAACCCATTGATGTCTACACCATCACTGCCATGGGCGAGCCCACCCTGCACACGGGAATTGGCGAGATTATCCGCCATATCAAGGAAAAAACCGGCAAACCTGTTGCCGTCCTGACCAATGGCGGCCTGCTGCACCGCCAGGATGTCCGCCAGGAACTGCAGGCCGCTGACATTGTCATCCCGTCGCTGGATTCCGCCAGGGCTGCAAGCTTCAGAAAGATTGACCGCCCGGCCCAATGTGTGGGTTTAGAAGAGATCATTGCCGGTCTTGCCCTTTTCTGCCGGGAATTTTCCGGCCAGGTATGGCTGGAAGTGATGCTGGTCAAAAACATCAATGATCAGCCCCGCGACATAGAGGCCTTACAGCAGGCCATCAGGCGCATCAACCCGGATCGGGTCCAATTAAATACAGTGGTTCGGCCTCCTCTGGAGAGTTTTGCCGCACCCCTGAGTCAAGAGGATTTAACGCACCTTGCCGGACAGTTGCCGGGCAAGGTTGAGATTATTGCCAGTTTTGCCAAACGTCAACACGACTCCTGGCGCTCACCTGAAGCGGCTGAGATCCTGGAGATGCTGCAACGCAGACCCTGCACCGCTTCAGATATCAGCGAGGCCCTCAACCTCGAGCCCAGCCAGACCAAGAGGCTCATGGAAGAACTTGCTGACCAGGGTCAGGTGCTGAAGATGCTCCACCAAGGCAAAACCTATTACCAGCCGCCCCATCCAAAATAAAGGGTGGCGGCGTTATCAAACTGATGGCGGCATCCCGGCTCTCGAGGCCGGCATGCCGCCGGACACATGCAAAAATATCCCAGGCCCTGCTGATTGCATACAAGCACTTGGTGCCAGATTTTTTTTGCCAAAGGAATATTCATGACCGAAGAAAAAACTAAACAGGAAAACAAAGAAAAAATCAGCTCCGAAGCCGCCAACAACACCGCGAAAGCACCGGAAACAGAAAAACCAAAAACAAAGCGGGCTCCGCGTAAACGCACGCCCCGCAAGACCACCGCGGCCAAAAAAAGTGACGAACCCCAGCTGAGCCCGGAGCCGGAAACCAAGGGCGCGGAGAGCAAAGCGGAGACCACCACAGCTTCCGAGCCAACTCAGGAGGCGCACAGCCAGGAAACGGAAAAACCGCAACCCAAACGGCGGCCCCGGAAACGGGCCCCCCGCAAAACTGCCGCGGCCCAAACAGCTGCCCCGGAGCAGGAGGCCCCGGCCGCAGAGAACACCCCCGAGCCCGCGGTTGCCGCCCCTGAGACAGACCTGGTATCCCCCAGCCTGGAAGCAGAAAAACCGCAGCCGAAACGGCGGCCCCGGAAACGGACCCCCCGCAAAACAGCTGACCAGGGACCGGACCAGACACAGGAGGCCCAGGCCGAAAAGAGCAGTCCCAGGGCTGCCGTGCCGAAAAAGGCCCCGGCCAGAAAACCTGCCGCCAAGAGCAGCTCCAAAACAGAGGGCGACAAAAAGATCTCCTATAAATTGCTGATCAATGCGGATGAGCCGGAAGAGTGCCGCATCGCCCTGCTAGAAAACGGCAAGGTGGAATCCTTTAATGTGGAGACCGTGGTCCAGGCCCAGTCCAAGGGCAATATCTACAAAGGTATCATCTCTGCCATTGAACCCAATCTCCAGGCCGCCTTTGTGGACATGGGCACCGGCAAAAACGGCTTCCTCGCCTTTGGCGATATCCATCCCGAGTATTACTGCAAGGAGGTGGGTCGCAACAGCCACTGGAAATCTCTGAATATCCAAGATGTCATCATGAAAGGCCAGGAGGTTCTGGTGGAGGTGGTCAAGGATGCCACCGGCAACAAAGGCGCCAGCATCACCACCTACCTCTCCATGCCCGGCCGCTATATCGTCCTCATGCCGGGCAGTGATTCCCACGGTATCTCCCGCCAGATCAACGATGAGGAACGGCGCACCAAGCTCCGCCAAATCATCGAGTCTGCCAAGCTCCCGGAAGAGATCGGTTATATCATCCGCACCGCCAGTGAGGATGTCACCAAGACCGCGCTCATGCAGGATATCACCTACCAGCTCAACCTCTGGAATGATATCAAGGAAAAGGGCCAGACCATGAAGGCGCCGGCCCTGATTTACAAGGAGCAGGATGTGGTATCGCGCTTTCTGCGCGACCACTTCACCACGGACATCGAGGAGATCCTGGTTGACAATGAAGAGGTATTTGCCAAGGTCAACGACTTCATGCAGCTCCTGCCGGCCCGCCAACGCAAGACCAAGGTCCAGCTCCACAAGGGTTCCAAGCCCATTTTCAACCAGTACCAGGTGGAAGAGCAGATTGAGCAGATGTATCTGCCCACCGTCCCCCTGCCCTCGGGCGGCTCCATCGTCATCAACCCCACCGAGGCCTTGGTGGCCATTGACGTCAACTCCGGCCGCACCTCCAAGGACAAAAATTTTGAGAAGACCATCTTTCTGGTCAACATGGAGGCTGCGGATGAACTGGCCCGCCAGCTCCGCCTCCGTGACCTGGGCGGCCTTATTGTCGTTGACTTCATCGACATGCGGGACAAGAAGAATATCCGCGATGTGGAAAAACAGATGACCCTGGCCATGAAAAAGGACAAGGCCAAGGTGGACACCAGCCGCATCTCGAAATTCGGCCTCATGCAGATCTCCCGTCAGCGCCTGGGACCCCCCATCCAGAAGGGCAATTACATCATCTGTGAACATTGCCAGGGGCACGGCATGGTCAAATCCGTGGAGACAACGGCCCTGGCCCTGATGCGCCGGATCCAGACTGCAGCGGTCAAACGCCACATCACGGCCATCCATTGTGATCTGCCCCTGAAAGTGGCCCAGTATCTCCTCAACCAGAAACGCTCTGAACTGGTGGAACTTGAGCAGCGCTACAAGGTGGAGATCCGCATCACCGCCAACCCGGAATTCACCCCGGCCCAGGCGGAGCTGAAGTTTCTCAAACACAACAACGCCTAGTACTCCGTAAAACTTAAATGTACGTATAGAATTTCGTTATTGCATTCGAACCACAAAGACACGAAGGCACAAA